>JBBQEF010000204.1:0-10562 GCA_038320445.1 Mycobacteriales bacterium | reverse complement strand
CGGACCCACAGTCGTGGAGACGCGCTCAGAACGGACCGCACCCGCGGCCTGGGGGATGCACACCGTGGACTCAGAACGTTGCGAGGAGCCGTTCGTACACCCCGAACACCCCGACGGCGACGGGCACGGCCGCCACGACGGCGAGGCCTTCCAGCCGGTCGCCGAGCTGGCGGGCGCGGGCTCGCACATGCGGCCGGGGGGTGAGGGTGAGCAGCACGAGCGCGACGGTGGCGACCGCCAGGGCGGCCAGCGCGGCCGCCCACCAGGCCCGCGGGTCGGTCAGGATCCAGTGCCGGAGCAGTGCGGTGCCCGTGGCGAGCGCGGCGGCCAGCAGCGCCAGCACCTCGACCGTCAGCGGATAGGCCCGCATCCGCAGCAGCACGGCGACCGCGGTGAGGCAGGCCAGCACCGTGGCCCAGACGCCACCGGCCCCGGCGAGCACGACGCCCGCGAGCCCTGCGGACGCCGCCGTCACGACGCAGGCCAGCGCGAGCCCGCGGTGGGCGGCGTCGACGGCGGCATCGGCGGCGACGCGGGTGACCGGCTCGTCCGCGCTCTGCCGGTCGTCGAGGCCCGCGAGACCGGACACGGTGACGGCGACCCGGGGCAGCAGCCCGAGCAGCCCGATCCCGATGACGGCCAGCACCGCGCCGGTGCTCACCACCGGCAGCCCGGCGACCGGGAGCCCCCACCACAGCCCGACCTGCAGGACGAGCGCGCCCGCCCCCAACAGCCCGGCGCGGCCGTGCCCCGTGACGAGACCGAGCGCGCCGAGCGCGGCGGCGAGGACGAGCGCGGCGACCGTGGCCCGCTCGGCGACGGGAAGAGTGGTCTGACCCACCCCGACCATCGCCACCGCCGTACCGGCGAGCAGCACCGCGACCCCGGCCGCCCGAGAGCCTGGTGCGGTCACCCCGCCCGCCGCCGCGGCGAGCAACCCCGTGACCAGCACCCCGACCGCTCCCCCGACCGGGACCACGACCACCGCGGCAGCGACGCACCCGGCCACGGCGACGGCCGTGGCGGTCCACCGCAGGGCGCTGCCGTCCCAGCGACCGCGCAGGCCGTCCGCGTCGTCGGAGACGTGGTCGGCCACATCGTGGAGGATCGGCGCCGGCGGCGCCTCGCTGACGAGGTCGAGCCGCAGCAGCGCGCCGTCGGCGATCCCGGACTGTTGCAGTGTGGCTGCGGGATCGAGGACCGTGCCGTCGAGCATCGTGACCTGGTAGCCGCCGGATGCCGTTCCCACCGCCGGGCCGACCATCGCAGCGAGCTCCGGGACCAGGAGCCCGAGCGGTTCGTCGGAGGGGAGCACGAGATCCGCCCGGCGGCGCCCGCCGCTGAGCGTCACCCGGGTGAGCCGGCCGGTGCGCGGTGTCGTCATCGCGGTGTCGTCATCGCGGCGTCGTCATCGGGGCGCCGTCACGCCCACCTGCTGCCGGGCCTGCTGCTGGGCCAGCAGGTTGTGCACGAACGACCAGCCCACGCATCCGGCTGAGGCCACCGCGGCGAGGACGACCCCGACGGCCAGCCGTGTGAGGTTGTCGCCGGTGGCCCGGACCCGCCGGTCCCGGCCCCACACCAGCGATTCCCGCAGCCGGCCGCGGCGGACCGCGACCGACTCGAGCAGCTGGGTATCCAGGTCTCGGGACATCGGTGGTGATGGTAGCGGTGACGGGACCCGAAGTGTCGGGGGTCGAGGAATAGGGCACGTTGGTCGTACCCACAAGGAAGGACCACGTCATGCCCACGGCCCCGGACCCCTACACGTTCCTCCCCGAGGTGGCCGGCTTCACGGTCACGAGCGACGACATCGCCGACGGCAAGCGCCTCGCCGAACCCCACGCGAGCGGGGCGTTCGGCGTCCCGGGTGGTGCGGACCGTTCCCCCCACCTGAGCTGGTCCGGCTTCCCGGAGGGCACCAGGAGCTTCGCCGTCACCGTCTACGACCCGGACGCGCCCACGGCCAGCGGCTTCTGGCACTGGGCCGTGTTCAACATCCCGGCGTCGGTCACCGAGCTGCCCTCCGGTGCCGGCGACGCGGCGGGCTCCGGGCTGCCGGCGGGTGCGGTCCAGCTCGTGAACGACGGCGGTGGCGTCGGCTACATCGGAGCGGCCCCGCCCGCGGGCCACGGGCCACACCGCTACTTCACGGTCGTGCACGCCGTCGACGTCGAGACGCTCGACGTGCCGGCCGGGGCCTCGCCCGCGTTCCTCGGGTTCAACCTGTTCGGCCACACACTGGCCCGGGCGACGATCACGCCGACGTTCGAGCAGTAGCCGCTCGTAGGCCGGACACCCGGGACCGTATCCCGGTACGGTTCAGGGTGTCCCGGCACGCGAGGGGAGCAGGTTGTTCCGCAGGTCCGATCGCCGCGAGAACGGCGTCGACGAGCGCGCGCTGGCCGCCCGCAACGCCGTCACCCAGGGCTTCCTGGCGCTCGACGACGAGCAGCGGGCCGCAGCCACCGCCGTCGAGGCCGCCGAGCAGCTCGGCGGGGGCCGGCTCACCGGGGCGTGGGCTCAGGTGGCAGCCGTCGGGGACGCGGCCACCGAGGCCTACCTGACCGCCTCCCAGCAGTTCCCGCTCGACGGCACCGGTCCGGTCCGGGGCGCCAAGGAGGCCGACGAGCGCGCGCTGCGGGAGATCGAGCGCGCGCGCGAGGCGATCCGGCGGTTCCGCGCCACCCACGCCCGTGTGCTCGACCAGGCCGAGTTCGCCCTCACCAACCTGCCCCGGCAGATGCAGGAGGCCCGCGCGGCGCTGGTCTCGGCACGGGCCGCCGTCAGCGGGGCGGAGTTCGCGTCGCGGCGGGCGGCCGAGCGTCTGGCCGCAGCCGAGGCCGCGGCGGGGCAGCTGGATGTGCCGGGCATCCGGGAGCGCCGCCAGGCCACGGCGCAGGTGCTGGAGCTGGCGCGCGAGGCGGCGACGCTCGCCGCGGAGGCGCCGCAGACCGCCCGCCGGGTGCGCTCGGCCCTGTCCAGCATCGCCACCCGCCGGGCCGCGGCGCTGACGAAGGCCGAGCGCATCGAACCGGCGATGTCGGCGCTGCGGCGGGAGTTCTCCGAGCCGTGCTCGCGGGACCTGGTGGGCGCCGAGGCCCAGACCCGCGAGGCGATCACCGCCGCCGATACCGCGATCGCCGCCGCCCATCGTCACGCCGACGCCGGCGAGTGGGACGACGCGGCCGATGCGGTGGCGGCGGCCCGGTCCGCGCTCGGCCGCTCGGAGGAACGCCACGACACCGTGACCGACCGGCTGGCGGAGCTGCGTGACGTCCGGGCCGATCCGGCCACACGCGCGGCCGACGCCCGTTTCGTGCTGCGCGACGCCCAGCGGTTGGTGGTCGACCGCGGGCTCGTCCGGAAGCTCGGGCCGGTGCTGGACGCCCAGTCGGTGCGGCTGGACAACGCCCGTGCCCGGCTGGAGGAGGGCGTGCACCCCGACTACTGGTTCTACCTGACCGAGCTGCGGGGCATCAGGAACCGGGTGAAGGACGTGGTGGAACGGGTGCGCAGCGCGACCCAGCACGGAGCCTGACGCGCCGGGAGGGCGATCAGGTGATCGAACTCGGTGTCCACGACATCGGTCAGCTGCAGCGTCGAGCACGGGTGCCGCTCCCGGTGGTGCGCGTGCGCCGGGTGGTCGCACCGGCCGTGCCCGTCGGGCTGGTGCCCTGTCGAGACGGTTGGCGCGCGCGCCGGCGTGGCCCGTTCCGGTCCCGGTCCTCACGTCTGCGTTCGGGGGGCCACGCGCGGGGGCGTGCCGGCGACGATGAGATCGGCGAGCTGGTCGATCGTGTGATCGTCGGGGGCGACCCCGAGCAGGGCACGGTGGACGAGGGTGCCGGTGATGATGTCCAGCAACAGGTGGACGTCGACGTCATGGGGCAGGTCCCCGCGGCCGGCCGCGGCGAGGAGCACGGATGCGTGGGCGGCGCGGCGGGCGCCGAGCAGCGCGGCCAGCCGGTCGGCGGCGGCGGGGTCGGTGGGGGCGTCGGCGGCTATCACGGCGAGGTTGGGCCCCAGCGGCGTGTTGACGTAGTCGTCGACGGCCGCCTGCACGATCGCCCGGACGTCGGTCCTGGTGTCGCCGGTGGACACCGTGCGCGGGGCCGGGACCACGGCCTCGAGTGCCTCGATGACCAGGCTGGCCTTCGACGGCCACCACCGGTAGATCGTGGCCTTGCCGACACCTGCCGTGGCCGCGACCGCCTCCATCGTCAGGGCGGAGTAGCCCACGCGGTCGAGCACGGTGATGGTGGCGGCCAGTACGGCCTGGTGCGAGTGGATGCTGCGCCGTCGGCCGCGGCGGCCCCGGTCACCCTCTGTTGATTTCTGCCCGGCGGACACCGCGGGCACCTCCAAATTTCGATACGCACTGGCATCGTTACCGCGTGTGGCAACTACTGGCAGAGCGTAGCTGATTCCGAGGGCATTAGACCACCCGAGCACAGCGCAGATTCTATTTTTGCAGCTCACGGCACATCTGTGCGCAGGCGAGTGGTCACACAGAGTCAAATATCTCGCAAAACGGTGTGTCGAAAATCATAAGTGCGCGCTTTTGCGAGACGCAGCGTCTTACCTGAGTGACAGCACCACCGGGTCCACATGGTCACGGAACGTAGACACATCGTTCGTGAACAGCCCGCCCCCACTGAAGGAGTGAATCGATGAGCCACACCAGGATCGCCGCCAGCAGGACCACCGTCGCCGCCGCCGGTCTGGCGCTCGCCATCAGCCTGACCGCGGGCGCCGGTGCCGCCCAGGCCGCCACCCCCGCCTCCGCCGCATGCACCGCCGCCACGCAGCAGGTCGGGTACGCCCAGTCCGGCCTGGACGAGGCCACCCCCACCCGCGACAAGCTCGCAGCGCAGGTCGCCGGCCAGAAGGCCGCCCGCCAGACCGCCGTCAATGCGGGCAACGTGGAGCTGGTCGGCCAGATCAACGTGCAGCTCGGCTCCAGCACCGCGCTGTATAACACGGCGGACGGCTCCGTCGCCGGCGCGCAGGCCCGGGTCGTCCGGACCAAGGCGGCCAAGAAGGCCGCCTGCTGACCGCGCGCCCGACCGCAGCAGGGTGGCACCGCTGCGACCGGACCGGAGCAGGGTCACCCTGCTTCGGTCCAGTTGCACGACACCCGGGTCAGTGGTCGGGTTCGTGGCCCGTCGCCGTGGCGCCGGTGGGGGTGATCTCGCCCGTCCAGCCGCAGCCTGTGCAGGAGCAGTAGAAGCGCCGGTCGTCGGCTTCCCAGAACTCCGTGGCGATGGCCAGCCCGCCCGAGCAGTGCGGGCAGTACAGCGGCGCGTCCCGGCGGTGGGCCGCGGCGTCCGCGACGAACCGCCGGTCGGCCGGAGTGCTCATCCCTGCGCCGCCGCCTTCTCGGAGGCGATCTTGTCGGCCGCGGAGATGTGGATCTTCTTGATGGCGTCGAGCACCGGAGAGAAGCGGGTGGAGCCCATGTCGCAGAAGTCGAGGGCGAACTGTGCGCCGCCGCCGGCGTGGAACTTGTCCTTCTCGCACGGCAGGTCGATGCGCTCGTGCTGCTCGCGGATGGTGCCGAGCGGGTCCTCGCCGCGCGCCACGACGTCCATCTGCTCGCGGAACATCTTGCGCAGCATCGCCACGCCGATGTCGCTGCGGCCCAGGTGCTCGGTGGTGCGGTCGGTGATCGGGCCCTGGGTGCACCAGGCCATCATGTCCTGGCCCTCGACGTAGTTGGTGACGTGGCGGCCGGCCCGGTCGAACAGTGGCAGTTCGTAGTCCGGGATCTGCGGCTGCTCCACGTGCTCGTAGCCCTCAGGGCTGTGCACCGTGTAGAGGATGAACCGGGTGGTCGTCCGGTTGATCGGGATCCGGATCTGCATCTGGTGGATGCCACCGCCACCGACGCGCATGTTGTACGGGAAGACGAGCGGGTGGCCGACCTTCCAGTCGTCGTCCTCCTCGGTGGCGCCCTTGAGCACCCGGCGCTTGATGATGCCCCACTCGAACGCCGTGAAGCCGATCTTCACGTGCTCCTTGCCGAACGACGCGGGCGCGACGAAGCCCTCGTTCCTGCCGACGAACTCGAAGTACCGCCCGTGCAGGAACTCGACGTGGTGGGGGTCCACCGCGTTCTCCATGATCTGCACGTAGTTGCAGGGCAGGTCGACCCAGCCGATGTCGCGGTAGCCGTCCATCACGTAGGTGTCGAAGCGCGGCAGCTCCGGCGCCGGGGACGGCCCGACGTAGGCCCAGATCAGCCCGCCCATCTCGGCGGCCTTGCCGGCCTGCGCCCTGACGCGGTCCTGGAACTGGGTGTTCTCACGCTCCGCGGGCTGCTCCGTGCACGCGCCGTCGGCGTCGAAGACCCAGCCGTGGTAGGGACAGCGGAGGCCGTCGGACTCGACGACGCCGTAGGCCATCGACGCCTTCCGGTGCGGGCACGCCTCCGGCATGATGCCCAGGCGCCCGCTGGGGCTCTTCCACAGCGCGAAGAAGTCGCCGAGCAGCTCGACCCGCTTGACGGGGAACTCCTCCAGCTCCCGGGCGAACGCGACGGGGTACCAGTAGCGCCGCAGCACCTCCCCCATCGGCGTCCCGGCCTCGACCTGGGTCAGCTCGTCGTTCTGCTCGGCGGTCAGCATGGTGGTGGGTCCCTCTTCTCGGCTCGGTACCGCGACGGTAGGTAGCGCAGGCCGCGCTCACAAGGGAAGCTTCCCGCATGACGGGAAGGCCGAGCTGGGAGCTGACCTCGGTCCGCAACGCCGCCCGCCTGCTCAAGGAGTTCTCCCGCACCGATCGCGAGCTGGGCGTCTCCGAGCTGTCCCGGCGCCTCGACCTCGCGACGTCGACCGTGCACCGGTTGCTGGCCACGCTGACGGCCGAGAAGCTGCTGGAGCGGGCCCCGGGCGGCTACCGGCTCGGGCTGGCCGTGTTCGACCTGGGTGCGAGCGTCTCGTCGCACCTCGACCTCCACGAGGCGGCCATGCCGGTGATGGCCGTGTTGCGGCACTCGACGGGTGAGACGGTGCAGCTGGCCGTGCTGGACGGGCTGGAGTCGGTGTACATCGACCGCCTGGAGAGCCCCCACACCGTGCGCATCTTCTCGCGCGTGGGCACGCGGTTGCCGGCGACGACGACCAGCACCGGAAAGGTCCTGCTCGCCGCGCTGGCGACCGACGAGCTCGACGCCCGGCTCCGCGAGTGGGTACCGCGCCGCATCACGCCGTTCACGATCGTCGACGAGGGCACGCTGCGTACCCGCCTGCGGGAGATCGCCTCCCGGGGGTGGGCCGAGAACCGGGAGGAGAGCCGGGTCGGGGTGATCTCGGTCGGGGCACCCGTGCACGGCGCCGACGGTGTGGTGCTGGCGGCGCTGTCGGTGGCGGCCCCCACCGACCGGTCCGGCCCCGCCCAGCAACGCCGGACCCGCGCTGCGGTGGTGGAGGCGGCCGGCGTGATCAGCCGCCGCCTCCCCGCCGGGTGACGCCGACCGGCCGCCGGGCCGAAACCACGACCGGGTGGGCGCGACGTGGCACGATTGCGGAGGTGACCGGCAGACCCGTGGCAGCGGAGCGCCTCCGCGACCTCGCGCGGCTGCGCCGCGTCCGCGACCGGATCGACCGGGAGTACGCGCAGCCGCTCGACGTCGAGGCGCTGGCCCGCGGCGCGCACATGTCGGCCGGGCACCTCAGTCGCCAGTTCCGGCTGGCCTACGGCGAGTCGCCCTACAGCTACCTGATGACCCGGCGCATCGAGCGGGCGATGGCGTTGCTGCGTCGCGGCGACCTCAGCGTCACCGAGGTCTGCTTCGCGGTCGGCTGCGCCTCGCTGGGCACCTTCAGCACCCGCTTCACCGAGCTGGTCGGTGCGTCGCCCAGTACCTACCGCGACGACGCGGCCCGCGGGACGGCGGGGATGCCGGCCTGCGTGGCGAAGCAGGTGACCAGACCGATCAGGAATCGAGAAGCACCGGTCACCGAGCCGCCTCTAGCGTGGCGTCCATGAGCACCCCCGTGAGCATCAGCATCCACTCCAGCTTCCTCCCCCTCGACGACCCGGACGAAGCCCTCGCGTTCTACCGCGATACCCTGGGCTTCGAGGTCCGCCTCGACGTCGGGTACGAGGGGATGCGCTGGATCACCGTCGGCCCCACCGACCAGCCCGGCACCTCCATCGTGCTCTACCCGCCCGCTGCCAGCCCCGGCATCACCGACGACGAACGGCGCACCATTGCCGAGATGATGGCCAAGGGCACCTTCGCCACTTTGCTCCTGTCCACCAAGGACCTCGACGCCACCTTCGAGCGGCTGCAGGCCGGCGACGCCGAGGTCGTGCAGGAGCCGACCGAGCAGCCGTACGGGGTTCGCGACTGCGCCTTCCGCGATCCGGCCGGCAACATGATCCGCATCCAGGAGCAGCGCTGAAGGAGCCCTCGCCCGGCGCCGGGGACCGCGACGGACACACTGTGACCATGGCCACGAGGACGGACACCCCCGCACCGCACGTCGCCGACAGCCACGATCTCATCCGCGTGCAGGGCGCGCGGGTGAACAACCTCAAGGACGTCAGCGTCGAGATCCCGAAGCGACGGCTGACGGTGTTCACCGGTGTCTCCGGCTCGGGCAAGAGCTCGCTGGTGTTCAGCACGATCGCCGCGGAGTCCCAGCGGATGATCAACGAGACCTACAGCGCCTTCGTGCAGGGTTTCCTGCCGACGCTGGCCCGGCCCGAGGTCGACGTCATGGACGGGCTGACCACCGCGATCATCGTCGACCAGCAGCGGATGGGCGTCGACCCGCGCTCCACCGTCGGCACCGCCACCGACGCCAACGCGATGCTGCGCATCCTGTTCAGCCGGCTCGGGCAGCCGCACATCGGCTCGCCCCAGGCGTTCTCCTTCAACGTCGCCTCGATCAGTGGAGCGGGCGCGGTCACGATGGAGCGCGGCGGGCAGACGGTGAAGGAGCGTCGGGAGTTCAGCATCACCGGCGGCATGTGCCCGCGCTGCGAGGGCCGCGGCACCGTCTCCGACATCGACCTGACCGCGCTCTACGACGCCGGCAAGTCGCTCAACGAGGGTGCGCTCACCATCCCCGGCTACAGCATGGAGGGCTGGTACGGCCGCATCTACCGCGGGTGCGGGTACTTCGACCCGGACAAGCCGATCGCGACGTTCAGCAAGCGCGAGCGCAACGACCTGCTGTACCGGGAGCCGACCAAGATCAAGGTAGAGGGGATCAACCTGACCTACGCGGGCCTGGTCCCGCAGATCACGAAGTCGTACCTGGCCAAGGACGTCGAGACGCTGCAGCCGCACATCCGCGCCTTCGTGGAGCGGGCGGTCACCTTCTCCTCCTGTCCCGAGTGCGGCGGCACCCGCCTGTCCGAGGGCGCCCGGTCGTCGAAGATCGAGGGGATCACCATCGCGGACGCCTGCGCGATGCAGATCAGCGACCTCGCCGCCTGGGTGGGCGACGTCGCTGAGCCGTCGGTGGCGCCACTGCTCGCGACGCTGCGCCACACCCTCGACTCGTTCGTGGAGATCGGGCTGGGCTACCTCTCGCTCGACCGGCCGTCCGGCACGCTGTCGGGCGGCGAGGCGCAGCGCACCAAGATGGTCCGCCATCTCGGCTCCTCGCTCACCGACGTCACCTACGTCTTCGACGAGCCCACCATCGGCCTGCACCCCCACGACATCCAGCGGATGAACAACCTGCTGCGACAGCTGCGCGACAAGGGCAACACGGTGCTCGTCGTGGAGCACAAGCCGGAGGCGATCGCGATCGCCGACCACGTCGTCGACCTCGGCCCGCTCGCCGGCAGCGGCGGTGGCGAGGTGGTGTTCGAGGGCACCCTCGACGGGCTGCGGGCCAGCGGCACGCTGACCGGGCGGCACCTCGGCGACCGCGCGTCGCTGAAGCCTCACGTGCGTACGCCGGCGGGGGCGCTGGAGGTGCGCGGGGCCGACACCCACAACCTGGTGGGCGTCGACGTCGACATCCCGCTCGGCGTGCTGGTCGTCGTCACCGGCGTGGCCGGGTCGGGCAAGAGCTCGCTCATCCACGGTTCCGTCGCAGGCCGGGACGGGGTGGTGGCGATCGACCAGGGTGCGATCCGCGGCTCGCGACGCAGCAACCCGGCCACCTACACCGGGCTGCTCGACCCGATCCGCAAGGCGTTCGGACGCGCCAACGGCGTGAAACCGGCGTTGTTCAGCGCCAACTCCGAGGGTGCCTGTCCCCACTGCAACGGCGCCGGCGTGATCGACACCGACCTGGCGATGATGGCCGGCGTCGCCATCACCTGCGAGGTGTGCGAGGGCAAGCGGTTCGAGGCGTCGGTACTGGACCACCACTTCGGCGGCCGGGACATCACCGAGGTGCTCGCGATGTCGGTCACCGAGGCCACGGCGTTCTTCGGCGCGGGCGACGCGCGGACGCCGGCCGCGCACACGATCCTCGAGCGGCTCGTCGACGTCGGGCTCGGCTACCTCACCATCGGCCAGCCGCTCACCACGCTGTCGGGCGGCGAGCGGCAGCGGCTCAAGCTGGCCACCCACATGGGAGAGAAGGGCG
>JBBQEF010000203.1:0-10608 GCA_038320445.1 Mycobacteriales bacterium | reverse complement strand
CGACCAGGGCTTCCTCTCCGGCTTCGGCATCGACATCGCCGACAAGTCCAAGATCGGGGACGAGACCGACCCGCGCATCGTCGGCCACGACGTCACCAACGGCGACGAGGACGGCGGCCGCACGGCGATGGAGAACCTGCTCCAGAAGGACCCGTCGATCACCCTCGTCTACACGATCAACGAGCCCGCCGCGTCCGGCGCCTACCAGGCGCTGAAGGCGGCCGGCAAGGAGAAGAGCGTCACGATCGTCTCCGTCGACGGCGGCTGCCCCGGCGTCGCCTCGGTGAAGTCCGGCGAGATCGGCGCCACCTCGCAGCAGTACCCGCTGAAGATGGCGCAGCAGGGCGTCGATGCCATCGCCGCGTTCGCCAAGGACGGCACCAAGCCGCAGGCCACCGCGGGCAAGACCTTCACCGACACCGGCGTCACGCTGGTCACCGACGCACCGCAGTCCGGCGTCGACTCCAAGGACACCGCGTTCGGCTCCGCGAACTGCTGGGGCTGATCCCTGGCCTGACGCCCGGCACTAGAGCAGGCTGGGGTGAGGCCGGTCACAACCCCTCACCCCAGCCGCCCGCCCGAGATCCGAACCGCACGAAGGAGTGCACTCATGGCGAACGACCCACCCGGCGGCGGCGCCACGGCCACCGCCACACCGACAACAGACTTCGACGAGCGGCCGAACGCGACCCCGCTCGAGCGCGTCCAGCACGTCCTGCACGCGAACCCCCTCCTCGGCCCGCTCGCGGTGCTGATCATCGCGATCCTCGCGTTCTCGCTGGCCAGCGGCCGGTTCCTGTCGGCGGCGAACCTCGGGCTCGTGCTCCAGCAGGTCACCGTGATCGCCACGCTCGCGCTCGGCCAGACGCTGGTCATCCTCACCGCGGGCATCGACCTCGCGGCGGGCGCCATCACCGTCTTCTCCTCGATCCTGATGGCCAACATCGCCACCAAGCTGGGCGTGCCCGGCGTCCTGGCCCTGATCATCGGCCTCGTCCTCGGTACGGCGATGGGAGCCTTCAACGGCTGGCTCGTCACCCGCATCAACCTGCCCCCGTTCATCGTCACGCTCGGCACTTTGTCGATCTTCTTCTCGTTGAACTCGGTGGTCTCCCGCAGCGAGACGATCCGGGGCTCGGACATGCCGGCGATCATGACCGCCACCGGTAGCACCGCGTTCCGGCTCGGGGGCTTCAGCGTCACCTGGGGCTCGATCATCATGCTGCTGATGTTCGCGTTCTTCTTCTACGCGCTCGCGAACACCGCGTGGGGCAAGCACGTCTACGCCACCGGCGACGACATCGAGGCCGCGCGGCTGGCCGGTATCCGCACCGACCGCGTGCTGCTGTCGGTGTACCTCGTCGCCGGCCTGATCTACGCGGTCGGCGCGTGGATCCTCATGGGCCGTCTCGCCTCGGCCAGCCCCAACGTGGGCACCGAGTACAACCTCAACTCCATCACCGCCGTCGTGCTGGGCGGCACGAGCCTGTTCGGCGGGCGCGGCCTGGTGCTGGGCACCCTGGTCGGCGCGCTGATCGTCGGCGTGTTCCAGAACGGGCTGCAGCTCGCCGGCGTCGACGTCGTCTGGCAGGGCACCGCGATCGGCGTGCTCGTGCTCGTGGCCGTCGGCATCGACCAGTGGATCCGGAAGGTGAAGGCATGAGCCAGCCGTCGCTCGAGAAGGACACGCCCGGAACCGGAGTGCGCGAGCCGGTGCTGCAGGCCAAGGGCCTGGTCAAGCGCTACGGCCCGGTCACCGCGATCGCCAGCGGCGACCTGGAGCTCTACCCCGGCGAGATCCTCGCCGTGATCGGCGACAACGGCGCCGGCAAGACCAGCCTGATCAAGGCTCTGTGCGGGGCGCTCATCCCCGACAGCGGCGAGATCCTGCTGGACGGCAAGCCGGTGCACTTCCGCAACCCGATGGAGGCGCGGCTGGCCGGCATCGAGACGGTGTACCAGTCGCTCGCCGTGGCGCCCGGGCTCGACATCGCCGACAACCTGTTCCTCGGCCGCGAGGAGCGCAAGGCCGGCGTGCTGGGCTCGGTGTTCCGGATGCTCGACAAGAAGCACATGCGCTCCGAGGCGAAGCGGCACATGAGTGAGCTCGGCGTGGCGACGCTGCAGAACATCGGGCAGGCCGTGGAGAGCCTCTCCGGTGGCCAGCGCCAGGCCGTCGCGGTGGCCCGTTCGGCGGCGTTCGGCAGCAAGGTCGTGATCCTCGACGAGCCGACGGCCGCGCTGGGGGTCAAGGAGGGCAACCGGGTGCTGCAGCTCATCCGCGACGTCCGCGACCGCGGCCTGCCGGTCATCCTGATCAGCCACAACATGCCGCACGTGTTCGAGGTCGCCGACCGCATCCACATCCAGCGGCTCGGCAGGCGCTCCACGGTGATCACGCCGCAGTCGCACTCCATGTCCGAGGCCGTCGCGATCATGACGGGTGCTGCGGAGCCACCGCCGCACGTGGCCTGATCAGGCTCGGTCAATCGTAGATCCCGGTCACCCACCACCTCCCGTCCGTCGTGAGCAACAGGAACGCGGCGCCGTCCGCGGCGAGCACCTGCACCCGGCTGCTCACGACCGCGTCGGGTGACCACCACCGCTGCTGCAGCGGCCACGGCCCCGCCCACCCCTGGACGATCCAGGTCCCGGCGGGGCCTTCGCCGTGGACGACCAGCTGGTGCGGAGGGGCCGACAGCAGGTCCGGTCCGGTGAGCCGCACCGGGCGCCCCTCGGTGTCGAACAGCTCGGCGGGCAGCGGCTGGGGCGGCACGGTGGCCGGCGAGGGCACGGGCAGCCGCCCCGGCCAGGACGGCGGGGTCTCACGGACGCGGTTCCCGCCCACCGAGCGGCGGGTGGGGACGCGGCGACGGTTCGTGGACGGGGGGCGTGCCGCGCGGGGCGGGGCGGCGGGCGGGTGAGCCGCACCGGACACGGTCAGGGGTCCCCGATCGCCGATCACCGCGGCGTGCGGCGCCCGGCCCCCGTCCATGATCGTCGGTTCGGGACCCTCCGCCGCACCGGACACGGTTCCCGGTCCCGAACGGCCGATCGCCGCGGCGGCCGGAGCGGCCTCGGCCGGGACCGGACCCGCCGCCGGGGGCCGCTCGTCGCCCCAGGGCACCAGGCGGACCTGCTCGCCCGGATCGCGCCCGCCCGCCAGCACCGCGGTGACCACACCCGTCGGACCCAACAGCGCCTGGACCCGTACCAGCGCACGACCGGCTCGCTCGTCGACCTCCCCGACGTCGCCCCACAGCCCCATCTGCAGCGCGCCCGCGGTGACCGTCTCCTCCGGGACCAGCCGCAGCCGCGCCACCGCGCCCGGACGCGCGCCGTCCGGCCCGCGCATCGACCGCGTGAGCCAGGCGTCGAGCTGCCAGCGGACCCGGTCGACGGTCCCGGCCGGGGTGAGCGGCTCGGCGCACCGCCAGATCCGGTGCAGCTCCTCCCCCGTCACCGTCCGCGCGACCACCCCGAGCCGGGTGCAGGACAGCCCGTGCCCGGCCAGGGTGCGGTGCAGCCGCTCGGCCAGCCCACGGGCGGCGAACGCGGCGGCGTCGACACGGTCGACGGGCGGCTCCAGCTCGATCTCGACGGCCAGCTCCTCCGGCGGGCGGCGGCGCACCGGTGGACGGGGGTCGAGCCCGCGGGCGAGGCGATGGCACAGCACGGCATCGGCCCCGAACCGGGACGCGACGTCCTCGGGATCGAGGCCCGCGAAGGCGCCCAGGCTGCGCAGCCCGAGCCGGCCCAGCAACCCCACCAGCTCGGAGCGGTCGACCTCGGGCTCGCGGTCGAGCTCCGCCACCTCCAGAGCCGCGAGGAACGCGGGGGTGTCGCCCGGGGCGACGGCCAGCCCGCGACGGGCGGCGAGCACTGCGGCGAACAGGCCGTCGGCGAAGCCCACCTGGCACTCCACCCCGGTGCGGGCCGCGACCTGGTCCACCATCTGCTCGGCCGCGGGCAGCTCCCCGCCGAAGTACCCGACCGGGCCCTGGGCCGCGAGCGCCACGAGCCCGGGGCGCACCACCTCCACGCCGGGAGCCAGCTCCTCGACGGCGAGCACGACGGGTTCGAACGCCCGTGCGTCGCGATCGGGGTCGGGGGTGAGGACGGCGAGATCCGGGCAGCGGGCCTGCGCCTCCCGTCGGCGCAGGCCACGGCGGATGCCCTGGGCCCTGGCCACCGCCGAGCACGCCAGCACCCGGTTGGCCACGAACACCGCGGCCGGGCGGTGCGGTGGGACGCCTGCCGCCCGGGCCGCCGCGGTGACCGGCCAGTCGGGCGACCACAGCGCCAGCACCCGCACGGGCGCGGCGCTCACGTCACCGTGACCCGGGAGCGGCGCGCCCCACCCCGACCACGGGCAGACGGCGGGCTGATGATCTCCACAGGCCACCGTCCGCCCGTGGTCAGCGCGGTGGCGGCCGGGCGGGCGGCCCTCATCCCGCCACCCGGGCGGGAAGGGGCGTCAGGTGCTCGGCGCCTGCCGGCTCGCCCACCATGCCGCCGGTCGCGGGGAGCAGCAGCCGGGCGGTGCGTCCACCGGGAGCCGCCCCCTTCCCCTGCAGCCGCACCCGTGCCCGCCGCGAGCACAGCCGGCCGCTGCCCTCCGTCCCGATGCCCTGCCACTGCACATCGGTGCAGCTCAGCTCCACGTCGGCCCCCGGCCAGGGACCCGCCGCCAGTAGCACCGCGCCGCGGTGCCGGGCCCGGGCGGCGAGCCGCTGCCGATCGGCCGCGCGCACCCCGGCCCGCTGGGCACCCGCGACGACGACGACGTCCAGGCCGTCGAGGAGCACGGTGGTGACCGCCACCAGGTCGGACCCGGGGTGGGGCACCAGCGCCAGCCGGTCGAGCCGGACCCCGGCCTCGGCCGCGGCCACCAGCCCGAGCTCGGGGCGCCCGACCACCCCCACCCACGCCCCGCCCCGGGACGCCTCGGCGAGCAGGGCCAGCAGCAGCGAGGTGGCCCCCGGCCCGCCGGGGACGGCGACGGTGCTGCCGCGACGCAACCCCCCGGCGGGAAGCATCCGGGCCAGCGGCGCGGCCACGGGCAGCACCCGCCCACCGGTGGCCGGGCCGGGAGTGGGATCACCCTCCGCAGGAGGCCGCATGCTCGGCGCGCCGTCATCCAGCCCGCGCAGCAGCCCTCGGGCCAGCTCCAGCCGGCTCGCGGCATCGGCCCGCTCCCTGCCGCTCCTTCTCGCCGGGCCCGCCGCGCGCCCGCCGGCCGCGTCCCCCCCGGCAGACCTCCCACCTTCGGACACGCTTCCTTCGCGCACGCTACGCACAACAACGTCGCCCACGGCAGACCCTTTCGCAGTCACGCCGCGGGGAAGTCGGCGATATCGAACGCTTGTTCGAACTGTAACCCGGAAGCCGCGCCTCCTCAACCCCCCGCCCGGGTGACCCGGGTCGAACGTCGGTTCGATCTGTACACAGCTCCGTCCTCAGCTGTGGACAACTCCTCCGGCGCTCAGTGGGCGAAGTGGCGGGTGCCCGTGTGGTACATCGCGATGCCCGCCGCAGCGGCGACCTCCGTGGACAGGTTGTCGCGCACCGAACCACCCGGCTGCACGACAGCACGCACGCCCGCGTCGATGAGCACCTGCAGCCCGTCGGGGAACGGGAAGTAGGCGTCCGACGCCGCCACCGAGCCGCTGGCCCGATCACCGGCGCGCGTCACGGCGAGATGCGCGGCGTCGACCCGGTTGACCTGGCCCATCCCGACGCCCACGGCCGCGAGGCCCGAGGCGAGCAGGATCGCGTTGGACTTCACCGCGCGGCAGGCCCGCCAGGCGAACGCGAGGTCCGCGAGCACCTCGTCGGACACGGGCTCGCCGGCGGCGAGCGTCCAGCCTGCGGGGTCGTCACCGGGGGCGTCGATGGCATCGCGCTGCTGCACCAGCAGCCCGCCGGAGATCGGCCGCATCTCGGCCCCCCGGCGCTGCACCGGGCCGGCGAGCCGCAGCACGCGCACGTTCTTCTTCTGCGCGAGCACCTCCAGCGCGCCGTCGGCGTAGGACGGCGCGATCACGACCTCGGTGAAGATCTCGGCCACCTGCTCGGCCATCTCGACGCTGACCTCGGCGTTCGCCGCGATCACACCGCCGAACGCGCTGACCGGATCGGTGGCGTGGGCCTTGCGGTGGGCGTCGGCGACGTCGGTGCCGACCGCGATGCCACACGGGTTGGCGTGCTTGACCACGGCGACGGTGGGAGCGTCACCGTGGTCGTGGGCGGCGCGCCAGGCGGCGTCGGAGTCGACGTAGTTGTTGTAGGACATCGCCTTGCCGTGCAGCTGCTCGGCTGCGGCCAGCCCGCCCCGGTCCGAGACGTACAGGGCCGCCGCCTGATGCGGGTTCTCGCCGTACCGCAGGGTGGCGCTGCGCTCCCAGCTCGCGCCGACCCAGCTGGGGAACAGCCCGCCATCCGGATCGGGCGCCAGCACGCTGCCCATCCAGGAGGCGACCGCGACGTCGTAGGTGGCGGTGTGCCGGAACGCCTCCGCGGCGAGCAGGCGGCGGTCCGCCAGCGCGAACCCGCCGTGCTTGAGCTGCTCCAGCACCCACTCGTAGCGCTCGGGATCGACGACGACGGCCACGCTGTCGTGGTTCTTCGCCGACGCGCGCACCATCGCGGGCCCGCCGATGTCGATCTGCTCGACGCACTCGGCAGGCGAGGCGCCGGACGCGACGGTCGCGGTGAACGGGTACAGGTTGCTCACCAGCAGGTCGAACGCGGCGATGCCGAGCCGGTCGAGCTGCGCGAGGTGCTCGGGCTTGCGGGTGTCGGCGAGCAGGCCGGCGTGCACACGCGGGTGCAGCGTCTTGACGCGGCCGTCGAGGCACTCGGGGAAGCCGGTGAGCTCCTCGACGGACGTGACGGGCACGCCGGCGTCCGCGATGCGCTGCGCCGTGGACCCGGTCGACACGATCTCCACGCCCAGTGCGTGCAACCCCGTGGCCAGCTGCAGCAGCCCGGCCTTGTCGTAGACGCTGATCAGCGCCCGCCTGACGGGCCGCCGTGCGCTCGCGAGCCCGCCCTGCACCGAGGGTCCGCTCGCCGGCTCGCCCTGTGCCGATGGTTCGCTCGCCGGCTCGCCCTGTGCCGATGGTTCGCTCGCCGGCTCGCTCACGGGATGGTCACCTCTCGTCCGCTCACGGTGGCCCCCTGCCGGGCCAGCGCGGCGACGGTGCCCACGAGCAACCGCCGCTCCTCGATCTTGATGCGTTCGTGCAGCGCCTCGACGGTGTCCCCCGGCTCGACGGGAACGGCCGCCTGGGCCAGCACCGGCCCGGTGTCGACGCCGTCGTCGACGAGGTGCACGGTGGCCCCGGTGACCTTGACACCGTAGGCGAGTGCGTCGGCCACTCCGTGCGTGCCCGGGAACGCGGGCAGCAGGGCGGGGTGGGTATTGATCATCGGGGCGCCCACGCCGGCCAGGAACCCCGGGCCGAGGATCTTCATGAAGCCCGCGCTCACGACGAGGTCGGGACGGTGCTCGGCGACGGCCTTGGCCAGGGCCGAGTCCCAGGCGGCCCGATCGGCGTGATCCCGGACCCGCACGGTGAACGCCGGGATGCCGGCCCGGTCGGCGCGGGCGAGGCCCTCGATGCCGTCGCGGTCGGCCCCGACGGCGACGACCTGCGCGGGGAGGTCCGGGGCGTCGAGCAGCGACTGCAACAGCGTCCCCGAGCCGGACACGAGCACGACCACCCGCGCCGGAACCGGGATCTCGACCCGGTAGGTCGGACGCGACGGCGCGGACACGGGGCTCCTCGGCGGGACGGGGGCTGTCAGATCCCCTCAGCCTAGGCGGCGGCGCAGGTCACATCCCGGTCGGCATCGTGGGGTCCGGTGTGAGACGGACGTGGCGCCGTTGCGCGGACGGTGCGGCTCACCACGATCGTCGGGGGTGGCGCGGCGCCGTGCTCACTCGCTCCCGGCGGCCTCGGCGGCGGCCCGAGCGGCGGCCTGGCGGGCCCGGAGCGCCACCAGCTCGCCCACGGTGCGGGGAGCGGGCTCGCCGGCCGGGTCGGGGAGGTCGGCCGTGCCGGGGTCGGCCCGGTCCGGTCGCTCGACCGCGTCGCTGCGATCGGCGTTCTCGGCCCCCTCGGCCCGTGCCTCGGCGTGCTCCCCGGCCTGGTCGGAGGCCTCCGGCGGTTCGGCATCCTGCGCGGAGCCGGAGGTGTCCGGGAGGCCGGCCGCCACGTCGGGCTGCGCGGCAGTCGTGGAGCCGGCGGTCGCGGAGACGCCGGTGGTCGAGCCGCCGGTCGCGGCGCCGCCGGTCGTCGAGCCGCCGGTCGAGCCGCCAGCCGTCGTGGCAGCGGTCATGGTGCCGCCGATCGCGGAGCCGCCGGCCGTCGGGCCGCCGGTCGCGGCGCCGCCGGTCACCGCCGCGGCCGTCCCCCGGCGGTGCGTGCGGGCGAGCCGGTCGTCGCCCGGGACGTCCGGCTCGCCCTTCCCACGGCGGCGCCTGCCGGCGGGCCGGTCGCCGTCCGCGACGGCCGGCCCGGCCTCCCCCCGCCGGTGGATGGTGGCGACGAGGAGCGCCGGGACGCCGACGAGCAGCAGCACCGCGGGCACCACCAGCCCCGCCGGCACCCGGATCGGGTCGAAGGCGCCGGCGGCCAGCCGCCCACCGGCCAGCACCGCCAGCAGTCCCATGGCGAGCGCCGCCAGCACCGTGGCCGTGACGGCGGCGGGCAGCTGGGCCGGGCCGTCGGCGGAGCGGCGGCAGGTCAGGCCGGCCAGCACCCCGGCGGCGACGGGCAGCAGGAGCACGAGGAGCGCCCACGCGGGCGGCGTGGTGGTGGGGAGCGCGGCCAGCAGCGGGAAGTGCGAGGCCGAGCCCGGGTAGGCGGCGAAGGGCGAGGCCGTGGCCGTACCGACCGACACACCCGGTCCCAGCACCCAGCCCGTGCCCGCGACGACCGCGTTCGGGAGGTAGGCGAGGACGAGCAGCGTGAGACCGAGCCCGGCGCCGGTGCCGGGGGCCAGCTGCCGGTAGCCCGCCGCGACCGACGGCGAGCCCGCGACGATCGCCACGAGCAGCACCAGCGCGCCCGCCGTCAGCAGCGCGGCGAGCGCGACGCCCGCCGCCCGCGCCCCGGTCCGGCCCCACGCGGGTACCCGCGACGTCCACTCGGCGGGCAGCCCACACGCCCGCACCACACCGAGGGCCGCGCCCGCGCCGGCGACGAGCGCGCCGCACGTCATCGCCGCCCACGGCGCCGCGCTGACCGCCGCAGCGGCGGGGAGCAGCGCACTGCCCAACACCGCGACCGCCGCGTGCGCCCCGGCGATGCACGCCAGCACGGCCCCGGCGTCGGCCCGGACGCGGCCGCCGAGCCGCCGCACCGACCACGACGCCCCGAGGAGGGCCACGACGACGACCATCACGGTCGGCAGCAACGGCAGCACGCTGAGCGGCTGCCCCTGCAGCACGAGCGGGATCTGGTGCGCCGCCAGCCAGAGCGGGATGGTGGCCGCGAACGCGCCGTCGAGCGACATCCCGCCGCCCGCGGTCAGTACCGCGAGTGCGGCGGCTGGGACGAGGAGCGCGTAGCTGACCAGCACGGTGCCCATCGCGCCCGCGAGCAGGATCCGCAGCCGGTCCAGCCCGTCGACGGGCGAGGGATCGTCCTGCTCCGGGTCGCCCGTGGGGTGGCCTTCGAGGGTGCTGGTCACGCCCTCAGGGTCGCAGCCGCCCCGCCCGGGGGCGGGCAGGCACGCCGAGCGGGGACGATCGGGTCAGTTCCGGCGGTTCTCGTCGGAGGAGGGCAGGAACCGGGTCGTGGCGGAACCCTGCTCGTCGTCGGCCGGCGGGATGGCGTGCTGGCCGGTGGAGGGGGTCGCGTCGCCCGGACGGATCGTGGCGGTCACGTCGGGCGCATCGGAACCGTGGCGGGCCGACGAGGGGGCGAGCGGGGTGCCCGGCGTGGCGGGTGTGGCGACCGTCGTCTCGGCATCGGCGCCCGCCGCGTACCAGGGGGTTGCGGCCCGGTCGGGCTCGGTGCCGGGCCGCTTCGCCCATGCCGGCTGGTCGTCGTACTGCATCGGGGCGGGCCGGACGGTCTCGGGCCCGGCCGGCGTCGATGCCGGCTGGTCGTGGTGCTCGGCCGAGCCGGATCGGACCGGTTCGGTCCCGGTCGGCTGCGCCCATACCGGCTGGTCCTGCGCCTGCGTGGGGCCGGGCCGGACGTCGCCGCCTGCCGGCTGCGCCCACACCGGCTGGTCCTGCACCTGCGTGGGGCCGGACCGGACGTCGCCGCCTGCCGGCTGCCCCCACACCGGCTGGTCCTGAGCCTGGGTGGGGGCGGGCCGGACGTCGCCGCCTGCCGGCTGCGCCCACGGCGGCTGCTCCTGCTGGGCGGGACCGGGCTGGCCGGGCCCCGGCTGAGCTCCGAAGCCGGGCCGGCCGTACGGAGCCGGCTGCCCGTAGGCGGGTTGACCGTACGGGGCCTGGCCGTAGGGGGCCTGCCCGTAGGGCGGCTGGCCGTGGCCGGCCGGCTGTCCGAAGCCCTGGGGGTGACCGCCGTAGGACGGTGCGGGCGACGCCTTCGGGCGGGGCGAAGGGGCGGTGAGGATGCCCAT
>JBBQEF010000202.1:0-10609 GCA_038320445.1 Mycobacteriales bacterium | reverse complement strand
CAACGAGGGCAGCCTCGACCTGGCGGCATTGCTGGCCGGGAAGTTCGGCGGCCGCATCGTGTCGGAGTCCTACGCGCGCACCGCGCGTCCGGTGATGGGCGACCAGGTGATCACGCTGGGCATCTCCACCGGCGGTACCGGCTACGGCGACCCGATCGACCGCGAGCCCGAGGCCGTCGAGAAGGACGTCACGGACGGCATGATCTCCGGCTGGGCCGCGGCGAACGTCTACGCGGTGACGTTCAACGAGACCACCGGCCGCGTCGACCCGGCCGCCACGCAGGCACGGCGCCAGGAGGTACGCGATCAGCGCAAGGCCCAGGGCATGACGTGGGACGAGTTCCACGAGGGCTGGTCGCAACGCAAGCCCCCGGAGGAGATCCTCTCGATGTACGGCTCGTGGCCCGACGGTGCCGTCGTCACCCCGCTGATGCGGATGTGAGATGTCGATCCCTGCGCGCCACCGCGCCCAGGCGATCGCCGCGAGGCGGGGGGGCCGGCACACGCTGGCCGTTCCGCTCGCCCCGCGGCTCGCCGCCAGGATCGCCGAACGCCCGTGGGAGGCGTTCCTGACCGACCCCACCCAGCTCGCCAACGGCCTCAACGACTTCATCGAGGCGGTGCGACCGGACGGCGTGTCCGTCACCGTGGCCGACGAGGTCGGCGATCCCGCGCACGTCGAGGCGGCGTTGGAGGCCGGTCGCCGGCTGCGCTCGACCGTCCGCGACGAGGCGGTGCTGCTCGCGGTGCTGCCCGCCGGTCCCGGCCTTCTCGACCAGGTGAAGGCGTTCCTCGACGCGGGGATCGACGGGGTCGTGCTCCTCGGGGACGTCGACGCGGGGGAGGCCCGCACGATCGGCAACATCACGCGGTTCCACCGGGCGATGGCGCACATCCACGGCGCGGGAGCGGGCGGCCTGCCGGGTGCCGAGCTCGTGCCGCTGGACGTCCTGGCGCCGAAACAGGGCCTCGTGCTCACCGAGTGCGGCCCGGACACCCGGATCCCGCAGGTCCAGGACTGGCTCGCGGCCGTCCGGTTCGGCTGACCCACCGCGGTGATCATGGGCGGAAGGCCGCGCACGGAGATCCACTGACGCCCCCTTGCCCATGATCACCGCCTTCTGGAGGAGATGCACATGCAGTACACCGATGTCGCGATCCCGCTGGGGTGCGCGTGGTCCTCACCGTTCGCGAGATGGCAGGGGTCGCTGGCCGAGGTGTCCAGCCTCGACGTCGCGGTCGCGGTCACCTCCCGCGCCCTGTCGGAGCGCGGGGTCGACCCCGCCCAGCTCGACGGGCTGGTGCTGGGCTGGACGGTGCCCCAGCCCGAGGTGTTCTACGGCGCGCCCACCGTCGCGGCGCGGCTCGGCGCCACCGGCGTCTCCGGTCCGATGGTCAGCCAGGCCTGCGCCACCAGCGTCGCGGCGCTGCACGCGGCCGCGGCCGCGGTGTCCGCCGGAGCGGGCACCCAGCTCGTGGTCACCACCGACCGGACCTCGAACGGCCCGTCGCTGTCGTGGCCCGCGCCGTCGGGCATGGGCGGCGCCCCGGTCACCGAGCACTGGGTGCTGCACAGCTTCGAGCTCGACCCGTGGGCGGGCGCCTCCATGATCGCCGCCGGTGAGGCCGTCGCCGCCGAGATGGGCGCCACCCGCGACGAGGTCGACGAGCTGACCGCGCTGCGGTGGGAGCAGTACACGGCGGCACTGGCCGGCGACCGCGCGTTCCAGAAGCGCTACCTGGTGCCGGTCGTGATTCCGAGGAAGCGGGGTGAGCTGCGCCTGGACGCCGACGAGGGGGTCCGGCCCAAGGAGCTCGCGGCCATCGCCACGCTCAAGGCGGTCACGCCCGGCGGGGTGCACACCTTCGCCTCGCAGACCCACCCGGCCGACGGCAGCGCCGGTGCGGTCGTCACCACGACCGGCCGCGCCCGGGAGCTGGCCGCCGGTGAGGGCGTGGTCAAGGTCCTCGGGTCCGGGTTCGCCCGCGTCGGCAGCAGCCGGATGCCGCAGGCCCCGGTCCCCGCGGCGCTGTCCGCGCTGCGGGCCGCGGGCAAGGAGATCGGCGACGTCGAGGCGGTGACGACGCACAACCCGTTCGCGGTCAACGACCTCTGGTTCGCCGCCGAGACCGGCTTCGCCGTGGAGCGGATGAACGCCTACGGGTGCAGCCTCGTGTTCGGCCATCCCCAGGGCCCCACCGGCCTGCGTTCCATCGCGGAGCTGATCGAGACGCTGAGGATGCGCGGCGGCGGTGTCGGCCTGTTCACCGGCTGCGCGGCCGGCGACACGGGCGCGGCGCTCGTCATCGAGGTCACCGACTGATGGGCAGGGACTGAGCATGGACACCTTCGCCCGTCCACAGGTCAAGGCCGAGCATCGCCCCGACGGCTCGGTCCTGCTCAGCTCGACGGTTCCGGTCGGGCCGCACGCCGATCACCTCGGCCAGGAGCTGCGCCGGTGGGCCGCCCGGACGCCGGACGCGGTGCTCGCGAGCGCACCGGACGGCTCGGGCGACCGCCGCACCGTCACCTACGACGAGGCGCGCCGGGCCGCCGACGCCCTCGCGCAGGCCCTGCTCGACCTGGGCGCCAGGCCCGAACGGCCGGTCCTGCTGCTGTCCGGCAACTCGCTCGAGCACCTGCTGCTGACCCTGGGCTGCTACACCGCAGGGGTGCCGGCGGTCCCGGTGAGCGTGGCCTACTCCCTGATGTCGGCCGACCACCACCAGCTCCGCGCGATGGTCGACCTGGTGGCGCCGGGGGTCGTGTTCGCCGAGGACGCCGGAGCGTTCGGCCCGGCCCTGGACGCGGTGCTCGGCGCCGCACCCGGCCCGCCGGCCGTGGTCGTCGCGGCGGGGTCCCGCGAGCGGGCGTACACGTTCGGTGACCTGCTCCGCACCGTCCCCGGGCCCGACGTGGAACGGGCCTTCGACGCGATCTCCCCGGACTCGATCGCCAAGGTCCTCTTCACCTCGGGGTCGACCGGCACGCCGAAGGGGGTGCTCACCACGCAGCGGATGCTCACCAGCAACCAGGCGACGATGCGGGGGGTCTGGCCGTTCCTCGCCGCTGAGCCACCGGTGCTGGTCGACTGGCTGCCCTGGAGCCACACCTTCGGCGGCAGCCACAACCTGAACATGGTGCTGACCAACGGCGGCGCCCTGCACATCGACGCCGGCCGCCCGACACCCGCCGCGTTCGGGCACACCGTGGACGCGCTGCGTGCCATCGCCCCGACCCTCTACGTCAACGTGCCGGCCGGGTACGCGATGCTCGTGCCCTACCTGGAGCAGGACGCCGAGTTCGCCCGCCACTTCTTCTCCCGGCTCCGGCTGATGTTCTACGCCGCAGCGGCACTGCCGGCGGCACTGTGGGAGCGGCTGGAGCGGCTCGTCGAGCAGCACGGCGATCATCCGGTGCCGTTCACGTCGTCCTGGGGCACCACCGAGACCGCGCCTGCCGCCACGTCCGCCCACTGGAGCGGCGCGCGGTGCGGGTGCATCGGGGTGCCCCTGCCGGGGGTGACGCTGAAGATCGTGCCGCAGGGCGGCAAGCGCGAGATCCGTATCAAGGGCACCGGCATCACCCCGGGATACCTGAACCGGCCGGACGCGACCGCGGCGGCGTTCGACGACGAGGGCTTCTACCGCACCGGCGACGCCGTCGTGTTCGTGGACGAGGCCGACCCGAACCAGGGCCTCATGTTCGACGGGCGCATCGCCGAGGACTTCAAGCTCAGCACTGGCACGTGGGTGAGCGTCGCGACCGTCCGCGGTGCCCTGGTCTCCGCCGCACGGGTCCTGTCCGACGCCGTGATCGCCGGTCACGATCGCGACGAGGTCACCGCGATCGCCTGGCTGCACCCGTCCGAGGCGCGAGGCCTCTGTGGTGTCGGACCCGATGCGGAGCTCCCGCTCGACCACCCGGCCCTGCGGGCACACCTCGCCGCGGTGCTGGCCGAGCTGGCGTCCGGCACCGGGTCGGCCGGCCGGGTCGTACGGCTGGTCGTCGCGGCCGACCCACCGGACCTCGACGCCGGCGAGATCACCGACAAGGGCTACGTCAACCAGCGGGTCGTCCTCGAACGGCGCGCCGAGCTGGTGGAACGCCTCTACTCGGCGGAGCCGGACCCGGAGGTCATCGGTTTCGCCGGGTGACGACCCCGCGGGATCAGTCGCGGTGGTCCACGATGTTGACGACGTTGCCGTCGGGTGCCCGCACGAGGAACCGGCGCACGCCCCAGGCTTCCTTCGTCAGTGGGCGCACGATCTCGAAGCCCAGCTCCTGCGCCTCCGCGTAGGCCGCGTCGACGTCGTCGGTGTGGACGGAGACGACCGAGTCCTCGGACGCGGTGGCGTCCCGCGTGACGAGCTGGATGTTCGCCCCGGTGTCGGGGGAGGTGTAGCGGGCCACCCATCCCATGTTGAACTCCTCGGTGCTCAGCCCGAGATAGCCGGTGTAGAAGCTCTTCGCCGCGTCGACGTCGGCCACCCGAAGGTTGGCCAGGATGCGGTTGGCGCGCATGGGATCCTCCGATGATGACGGGGTGGGCACTCATGCTCTCGCGGGCACGGCGGCACTGTCGATCGGAGGTCGACCTCAACTCCGACGCCAGAGCGTCTCCCAACCCAGGTCCGAGAAACACGGCCCCTGCAGGGCCTCCGAGAACTTGATGTCGTTGTGACCGGCGTTCCACTCGAGCACCTTGACCTCGCCATCGGTGTCGACGATGACGTCCCATCCGACGCATCGTGCGAACGGCATCCGACGATGAAGCTCGACGACCGCGGTCTTGCACTTCTCGAACTCGGGCACCTGGTTCCCCGCGAAGGTCACGCCCGTGTCCGGGTGCCGGGGCACGGTCAGCCACTGCGTGGTGTACCCGTCGTCGGCGAAACGGCCGCTCTGCACGTCGACGGCGACACGCAGATGGCTGCCGGACTTGACGTGTGTGTCGTTCGCCCGCCCGAACCGCAGGTAGGCGGTCCGGACCGAGCAGTTCCCGTCGTCCTCGACCACGGTCGTGATGCGCACCGTAGCCACCGACGACGGCGTGAACTCGGCGAACAGCGGATGCTGCCGGACGTAGCTCTGGAACACTCCGCAGGGCAGGCGTTCGACGTCGTCCGCGCTGAACCCGGCCTGGTCGAGGATGTACACGCCCTGTCCCTGCACCGAGTCGTCGGACTTGAAGACGACCCTGTCCGAGTCCTCGAAGAGCACCTTCGTGAGATCGGCCCTGTCGAGGTGCTCGAGGTCTCGACCGTACAGCGCGCCGTTCACCCAGTAGGCGACGTCTGCGAGCAGGTCGGACTGCAGGAGCCGCCTCGAGAGCGGCTTGAGCTTCGAGACCTCCCCGTACGGCCCCTGCGCCGCAGGGAGGACGACCTTCCCGTAGTAGTTGTCGGGTATCCAACCCTCTGTGAACTCGCCCGCGACAGCGGCGTAGACACGCAGCCAGGGAGCGTATCCACGCCAGCCGAGAACCTGGACGGCGTACTCGTCACAGTCGTTGATCAGGTTCTTGCCGGTCTCACCTCGTTCACCCTCGATCGAGGAAAGGAGCCCGGCGGCCTCACTCCTGTGCCTGTGATGGAACCGGTAGTCGCGGGCGCTGCGCACTGCTCGATCGACCAAGGCATCCAGCGACGTCATCGTCGTCCACTTTCCCGTTCGAAGATGACAGGGCACCCCTGTCGACGAGTTCTTCGACAACCACGCCCGTTCGTTTCAGGGTGACGCCGTCGTGGGCGCAGGTTGACCCGCTCGGATGACAGCCCGCTCGTGGCCCTTCGACGCCGTCGAGCACGTCAACCACGTCGTCATCGGGGTTCACGCTCCGCTGAGCGGCCCGCAGCCGGCGCTCAGGGCGCGGTGGAAGGCGGCGTGGGCCTCGCACTCCAGGGTGCCCGGCTCGAACCGGCCGCTCAGGATCAACCGGCGGATGTGCTCGTGGGCGTGGCTGGTGAGGGGTACCGACGGGGCAGCGGCGGCGCTGCGCGAGGTCGTGGTGTGCCACCGCGTCCACCGTCTGCGAGCATCGGGTCATGTTCGACCAGCTGCACCACACCCAGCTCGCGATGCCCGCAGGCGAGGAGGCCAAGGCGCGCTCGTTCTACGTCGACCTGCTGGGGATGGCCGAGATCGCCAAACCTCCGGCGCTCGCGGCGCGCGGTGGGGCCTGGTTCCGAGCGGGCCGGGTCGAGTTGCACCTCGGTGTCGAGAGCGATTTCCGGCCGGCCCGCAAGGCCCACCCCGGCATCCTGGTCACCGACCTCACCGCGCTGGCCACCCGGCTGTCCGCGGCCGGCGTGTCCCCCGAGTGGGACGGCGAGTTCCCAGGTCACCGGCGGTTCTACGCCGCCGACCCGTTCGGCAACCGCCTGGAGTTCCTCCAACCCCTCACCTGATCCGGGGATCGGCGCCCTGCCCTCGATGCCGCGCCCTGCGGGTCAGTTCAGGGCTATCCCCCAGCTCAGGCAGGTGCCGGTGGGCTCGCGGGCGGTGATGCCGAGGCCGCCGCCGTGGCGTCGGGCGCGCCGTTGCATGTTGGCCAGGCCGCTACGGCGGCCACCCGGGCTGATGCCGACACCGTCGTCGCGGACGTCGAGGGTGAGCCGGCCGGTCCCCACGGTGAGATCCACCTCGGCCGCGACGGCGCGCGCGTGCCGGGCGACGTTGGTGAGGGCCTCGCGCAGGACGGCGAGCATGTCGTCGACGATCGTCTCGCTCAGGCTCACCTCGATCAGCCCGGAGAACCGGACGACAGGGGTGAAGCCGAGGGCCGGCGTCACGTCGGCCACGACGGCGAGCATCCGGGCGCGGACACCGCTCTGCCCGGTGCCGGGCCGCTGGCGGAGCTGGAAGATCGTGGTCCGGATCTGGCTGATGGTGTCGTCGAGGTCGCGGATGGTGAGGAGCACCCGGTCGCTCGCGCGCCCGGGGCCCAGGGTCGCGGCGACGCTCTGCAGCGACAGCCCGGTGGCGAAGAGCCGCTGCACGACGTGGTCGTGCAGGTCGGCGGCGATGCGGTCGTGCTCGTCGAGCATCGCGACGCGCTGTTGCTCGGTGCGGGCCTCGGCGAGCTCGACGGCCAGCGACGCCTGGTGGGCGAAGCCGGCGGCCATGTCGAGGTCGTCGGGGGTGAAGTCGGTGCGGCCCCGCAGCCGGGCGGCGGTGAGCACGCAGTGGGCCCCGTGCGGTCCGAGCAGGCGCACGATCAGCTTCGGACCGAGATCGAGGTCGTCGTCGGCGACCGAGGTGAACCCGGGTCGGGCGTCCGGGCCCCAGACGCGGACCGGTTCGCCGGTCGTGAGTACCCGCCCGGCGAGCGATCCCGCGAGCGGCACCCGCTGTCCGGAGACGGCGTCGGCTCCCGCGCCGACCGCCGTGCCGACGCGGAGTGTCGCCCCGTCGGCGCTGGGCAGCATGACCGTGACGAGGTCGGCG
This sequence comes from Mycobacteriales bacterium, assembly GCA_038320445.1. Lineage (GTDB taxonomy): Bacteria > Actinomycetota > Actinomycetes > Mycobacteriales > Pseudonocardiaceae > Pseudonocardia. The sequence goes on along the minus strand of JBBQEF010000202.1, from coordinate 3,159 downwards.
TCGGCGGTGGTGCGGACGTGGTGGGCGATCAGGTGCAGTGGATCGCCCGGGGCGGTGCCGCAGTCCCCGTCGCTGTGGTCGATGGTGCCGTCGTCCTCGTCGCGGGGGGACAGCAGTTCCCGGGTGACGGCGGCGGAGGCCTGCAGCCAGGCGTGGCGCATCCGGGAGGTCTCGTAGAGCCGGGCGTTGTCGATGGCGACGGCGGCGCTGGCGGCGAGGGCCCGGGCGAGGTCCTCGTCGGCGGTGCTGAACCCGGCGTTGGTGCTCTCGGCCAGGTAGAGGTTCCCGAAGACCTGGTCGCGGATGCGGATCGGGACCCCGAGGAAGCTCTCACTCGGGGGATGGCCCTCGGGGATGCCCGATGACCGGGGGTCCGCGGTCATGTTGCGCAACCGGATGGGCTCGGGATCGTCGATGAGGGCCCCGAGGAGGCCCTTGCCCTGGGGCAGCCGCCCGATCCGGGTCACGGTGGCTGCGGGCATGCCGGCGTGGACGAACTCCGCGAGGTGTCCGTCGGCGGCGAGGACACCCACCGCGGCGTAGCGGGCGCCGATCAGCTCGCGGGCGGTCTCGACGATGTGCCGCAACACGCTGGGCAGCGCGAGGTCGCTGGTGATCAGCTGGTTGGCCGTGAGCAGGCTGCGCAGCCGTCCCTGCACGGCCATGACCCCCTGGGCGCGCTCGATGAGCTGGCCGAGCAGCTCGTCCAGCTCGAGGCGTGGCTGGTCGGGAAAGGTCAGTGTGGGGTGGTCGTCGTAGGGTGGTCCTGCGGTGGCGAACTCGGGCTGCATCAGCATTCTCTCGACGGTCGACGGAGGTTCCCGCGGACCGGGCAGGAATCCGGTCGTCGGGCTACACCACCGAGGACCAGGGCGACGCCGTCCCATCAGACCACACTCGGCCGGGGTGGCCTACCGCCCGCGAGGTGAACGTGTCCATCACCGCTCGGCGGGACCCGGCGACGGGCATCGCGATTCGGGACGTTGGGCCCTGCCGGGCGGGTGCGTGCGGCGCGCACGCTCGGCGCATGCCTCCGGAGACAGCACCAGGCCTGATCGGCGCGCACCGCGACGACGTGTGGGACGCCGGTGCGGGGCTCGACCCGCAGCGCACCGCGCGAGATCTCGAGGCCGCGGTCGGCAGCGCGCTCGGCCGGAACGCACGGTTGCGCGGCCACCACATCTGCGTCTCCGCCGGCGCCGAGGGCCTCGTCACCCTGAGCGGCTCGGTCGCGACGCAGGCGCTTCGCCGCGAGGTCGAGCTGGCCTGCTGGACGGTGCCGGGCATCCGGACACTCCACGACCACCTGCAGGTGGGGCGGTCGGCTCGGCCTGTGCGCGAACCGTGACGGCCTCGGTGGTCGTCGGGGTCGACGGTTCGGACGGCGGCCGGGCCGCGCTGGACTTCGCGGTGCGGGAGGCGCACATGCGCGGCGCGGTCCTGCGCGCGGTCCTGGCGTGGCAGCCCGACACGATGGCCTACAGCGGCGGTGCGTGGGGTCCGATGATCGACCCCACCGGTCTCGAGGAGGGGGCTCGCGCGGCGCTCGACGCGGCAGTCGACGAGGTCGACGGCGCGACGGTGCCGATCGAGCGCGTACTGGCCACCGGTCGGGCCGCGCAGGTGCTGGTCGAGGAGTCCGGCGGCGCCGAGCTGCTGGTCGTGGGATCGCGCGGGCACGGCGGCTTCGCCGGGTTGCTGCTCGGCTCGGTGAGCCAGCAGTGTGCCCAGCACGCGCTGTGCCCGGTCGCGATCGTGCGCGAACCCGCCGAGGCCACCTGACGTGCCGGTCATGTCCCCGCTGGACGACCTCGGCCACTGGGCCCGGGGCAGCGGCCTGGAGATCGTGCTGCTGGTCCTCGGGTCGATCCTGCTGACCCGGCTCGCGACGTGGGTCCGGGAACGCGTGATCCGGCGCATCGACACCGACGACGACCACTCCGACGCGCTCGTCCGTTCCGAGGCCGCCAAGCACCGGCACGCGCTGATCCAGGTGATCACGTGGGTGGCGCTGGTGATGGTCTACGGCGTGGCCGCCGTGCTGGTGGTGGCGCGGCTCGGGATCCCGGTGAGCGGCCTGGTCGCCCCCGCCACGATCCTGGGCGTCGCGTTCGGCCTCGGCGGGCAGCGCATCGCGCAGGACATCCTGGCCGGGTTCTTCATCATCGCCGAGCGCCAGTACGGGTTCGGCGACCTCGTCCGGGTCTCGACCACCGGTGTCATGACGGACGCGACCGGCACGGTGGAGGACGTGAACCTGCGCGTCACCCGGCTCCGGTCGGTGGACGGCGAGGTGATCATCGTGCCCAACGGGCAGATCTCGCGGACCGTCAACCTCTCCCGGGACTGGGCGCGGGCCGTGATCGACGTGCCGATCCCGGCGACCGTCGGCGTGGGACGGGCCACCGCGATCCTGCAGCAGGTGGGGACGCGCGCGTGGCAGGACGCCGAGCTCTGCGCGCTGCTGCTCGACGCGCCCACCGTGATGGGCGTGGAGACCATCGAGGTCGACGAGTTCCGGATCCGGATGGTGGCCCGCACCCTGCCGGGCAAGCAGTTCGCGGTCGGCCGCGAGCTGCGCACCAGGGTTGCGGTGGCGTTCCGGCGCGAGGGGATGACCGTACCGGCCGACCTGGACACGGCCCAGTCGACGGGGAGCTTCGGATGAAGCGGCGGATCCGTGTCTCCACCGTGGTGCTGACGGTCGTGTTCGCCGCCGCGACGGCGCTCTACGTCGAGGTCCGGCCGCCGACCGCGACGGCCGCCGTCACCACCGTCGAACCGACCGCAACGCCACCGGCACGGCGGACCGCGACGCGAACGCCCGATCCGACGACCACGACCGAGGCCCCGCCCTCGCGTTCCGCGGTCCCGACCACCACGGTGCCACCCTCGTCGAGGAGTGGTCAGACACCGACGTCGTCGCCGACGGCCACCGGTACCCCCTGAGCGGTGACGGTGGCGATCGTCGCCCCGATGGCCGCACCGGCGAGCTGCTCGACGAGACGGCACTCGACCGGACCCGGTTCGTCCCCGGTAGCGCGCCACCGGTCACTGCGCAGGACAACCACGCCGTCGTGGACGGCCACCGCCCACGGTCCGATCTCCGGGTGGCGGGCGAGCCGGCAGCGCACGTCGGCGGCGATGGTCGGGTCGTTC
>JBBQEF010000201.1:0-10625 GCA_038320445.1 Mycobacteriales bacterium | reverse complement strand
CACAAATCGCAATCGATACGCTGGGTAAGGAATTGACCTCATCATTTGTTGAGGTTTTACGGTGATTACATGAGCATGGAATTAGCGGCCAGTCGGGCCTTGTATCGGCAGCGGAACGCTCGCGGCGGTGATCTTCGCGCGCTGGCGAACCGTGCCCTCGTGATGCGCATTTGGCGATTCTCGGCGCGCCATCACCGGCGCCTGGGGGCCTTCGTCGCGGTCAGTGTCGTCGGCGCTTTGCTTGCGGTGTCGACGCCGGTGCTGGCCGGCCGGGTCGTCAACACGATCGTCTCCGGCGGCGGCACCTCGGCCGCAGCCGCGACCGTTCTCGGGCTGGCCGGCGGGATCGCGGCGCTGGCGATCATCGAGGCCGTCAACGGGCTGGCGAGCCGGTGGTTCTCCTCCCGGCTCGGCGAGGGCCTGATCGCCGATCTGCGCCGCGCCGTGTTCGCCCACGTCCAGACGATGCCGGTGGCGTTCTTCACCCGTACCCGCACCGGCGCGCTGGTCAGCCGCCTCAACAACGACGTGATCGGTGCGCAGTCGGCCATCACCAGCACGCTGGCCAGCGTGGTCAGCAACGTCATCCAGCTGACCCTCGCGGTCGCGGTGATGCTGACGCTCGCCTGGCAGGTCACCCTGCTCGCGCTGGTGCTGCTGCCGATCTTCGTGCTGCCCGCCCGCCGGATGGGCCGGCGCATCGCGGACCTGCGCCGTGAGGCCGCCGACCTGAACGCGGGCATCAGCAACCAGATGACCGAGCGGTTCTCCGCGCCGGGCGCCACGCTCGTCAAGCTGTTCGGCCGTCCCGAGGCCGAGGTGGAGGAGTTCGGCGAGCGGGCGTTGCGGATCCGCGACATCGGGGTGCGCACGGCGATGGTGTCGCGCGTGTTCGTCACGGCGCTGTCGCTGGTGTCGGCGCTGGCCCAGGCGCTGATCTACGGCCTCGGCGGCTACCTGGCCGTCACCGGTCAGATCGCGGCCGGCACCGTCGTCACCCTGGCGTTGCTGCTCACCCGCCTCTACACCCCGATGACGGCACTGGCCAACGCCCGCGTCGACGTGATGACCGCGCTCGTGTCGTTCGAGCGGGTCTTCGAGGTCCTCGACCTGCAGCCGATGATCACCGAGAAGCCGGGCGCCCGTGCGCTGCCCGACGGGCCGGTGACGGTGGCGCTGCGCGACGTGCGGTTCGCCTACCCCAACGCGGAGGACGTCTCGCTCGCCTCGCTGGAGGATGTCGCGGTGCTCGACCAGCGCCGCAACGCCGAGGTGCTGCACGGGGTCGACCTGGAGGTCGGGGGCGGTCAGCTGCTGGCACTGGTCGGCTCGTCCGGCGCGGGGAAGTCGACGATCGCCTCGCTGGTGCCGCGGCTCTACGACGTGGACAGCGGTTCGGTGGAGCTCGCGGGCATCGACGTGCGGGACCTGACGTTCGCGGCGGTGCGCGGGGCCGTCGGCGTCGTGACGCAGGACGGGCACCTGTTCCACGACACGATCGGCAACAACCTGCGCTACGCCGCACCGGGCGCGTCGGACGCCGACGTCGTGGACGCGTTGCGGCGGGCCCGGCTCGGTGACCTGCTCGACACGCTGCCCGACGGGCTCGACACGGTGGTGGGGGAGCGCGGCTACCGGCTCTCCGGCGGCGAGCGCCAGCGCCTCACGATCGCACGGCTGCTGCTCGCCAGGCCACGGGTGGTGATCCTCGACGAGGCGACCGCACACCTGGACTCCGAGTCCGAGGCGGCCGTGCAGGAAGCGCTGGCCGAAGCGCTGGAGGGCCGGACGGCGATCGTCATCGCGCACCGGCTCTCGACGATCCGCGCCGCCGACCGCATCGCCGTCATCGAGCTCGGTGTGGTCGTCGAGCAGGGAACCCACGACGAGCTGCTCGCGGCGGAGGGCCGCTACGCCGTGCTGCACCGCACCCAGTTCGCCACCGGTGAGCCGGCGGAACATCTCGTCGGATGAGCAGGCGAGGGCCTAGGCTGACCGGATGGACCGGTCGGACTTCGTCCTCGACGAGCAACTGTGCTTCGCCCTGCACACCGCCTCGCGGGCAATGACCGGGTGCTACCGGCCGCTGCTCGACGACATCGGCCTGACCTACAGCCAGTATGCGGTGATGCTGGTGCTGTGGGAGCTCGAGAGCGTGCCGCTCGGGCTGCTCTGCTCCCGGCTGCAGCTCGACACGGGCACGCTCTCGCCGCTGCTCAAGCGGCTGGAGTCGGAGGGTCTCATCACCCGCAGGCGCCGGCGTGAGGACGAGCGCACGATGCAGCTCACCCTCACCCGGGCCGGCCGTGCGCTGCGCGCCCGCGCCGCGGCCGCCCAGGCCCGGGTGCAGTCCGCCACGGGGCTTGCGCCCGGCGAGCTGGCCGCGATGCGCGACGACCTCCACACGCTGGCGGCCCGGTTGCGCTCCGCCGACCTGCGCCCCGAGGTGGCGTCCTGATCCGGCGCCGCGCGCCGGATCAGACGAACCCCGTGATCCCTTCCCAGGCGCCGGGTGCGGGCGGCGCCTCGTCCCGGATCACCGACGCCTCGATGAGCCCGTAGGGCCGGTCGGCGGCGAACCAGACCTCGTTGGGGTTGTCCAGGCCCCACGTCGACAGGTCGACGAGGAAGTGGTGCTTGTTCGGCATCGAGAACCGGATCTCCGCGATCTCGGGATGGGCCTCCAGGGCGGCACTGCCCATCGTGTAGAGCGTCTGCTGCAGCGACAGGCTGTGGGTCAGCGCGAACCTGTCGAGCAGGATCTGCCGGACGTCGGCGAAGGTCGTGTCCCACTCGACGTCGACGCCGAGGTAGCGCCAGCGGGCGCTCACGGCCGTCGCGAGGATGCGGTCGTCGGTCTCGACCAGCGACGTGTAGGGCACGTCGGGGAAGCCGTGGAACTCGCTGCCGGTGCTCTTCAGCACGACCAGCCCGCTCAGGCCGGAGATGACGGTCTCGTCGGCGCCGTGCTTGGTGACCACCGTGGTGCGCACCTCGCCGGAGCCGCGGCGAAACGCGTGGTCGTGCTCACCCGCCTCGGAGGTGACGATCCGGTCCCAGGCGGTCTCCTCGATCTCCTGGCGGGATCCCGTCACCTGCTCGAACCCGTCGACGAAGTACCGGGCCATGCGCAGGCCGAAGTCCTCGATCGCCCCGACCCCGCCGAGGCGGGCCAGCGCGTAGACGGTGTTCTTCTGCGTGTCGGTGGCGATCACGGCGCTGTTGTCGCCGGTCAGGTGGGTGGCGCTGAAGTCACCGATCAGCCGGCTGGTGACGCTCACGTCCTGGATGCGGTGCCGCGGGCCGGACCGGTCGACGTGCACCATCCGGACCTCGGCCTTGCCGCACTGGTTGTACCCCAGCGAGATGCCCATGCGAAAACGGTAGAGCGGCCCGCAAGGGTGGCCCGGCGGGGGCGGGTCGTGTTCACAGGGATGTGCGGTGCCGGAAACACGTGCTGCGGCAGACTTCCCCACCGGAGGTGGACATGGGGCTCAGCGGGTTCAACGCGGCGACCGACGCCGAGGCGGTGGCGGCGCTCGCCGCCTGCTGCGCGTCACCGCAGTGGTCGCGGCAGCTGGCGCTGGGCCGCCCGTTCGGCACGGTCGACGCCGTGGTCGAGGCGGCCGATGCGGCGCTCGCCGCGCTGCCCGCGGTGGAGATCGACGCCGCGCTCGCCGGCCACCCGCGGATCGGGGAGCGTTCCGAGCACGCGTCGTCGCAGCGGGAGCAGGCCGCCGTCGCCACGGCGGACGCCGATGTCCTGGCCGGGCTGGCGGCGGGCAACCGCGAGTACGAGCAGCGGTTCGGCCACGTCTACCTGGTGTGCGCGGACGGCCGCCCGGCCACCGAGCTGCTGGCCGTGCTGCGTGGGCGACTGGGCAACGAACCCGCCGCCGAATGCCGGGTGGTGCACGCGGAGCTGGGCCGGATCAACGCGATCCGGCTGCGCCGGATGCTGGAGGAGAAGATGATCAGTACTCATGTGCTCGACGCCGCGCTGGGACGCCCGGCGGCCGGCGTGGCCGTCGAGCTGGAGCACCCCGACGGCACCCGCGCGTCCGCCGTCACCGACGGCGACGGCCGGGTGGGGACGTTCACGGGCGGCGGTCCGGGCGTCCACCGGCTCCGGTTCGACACCGCTGCCTACTTCGCCGCGACCGGCCGGACCGGCTTCTACCCCGAGGTCACGGTGGCGTTCGTGCTCGACCCGGACCGTCCCCACCACCACGTCCCCCTGCTGCTGTCCCCGTTCGCGTACTCGACCTACCGTGGCAGCTGACCTCGCCCGAACCCAGGAGCCGAACACGATGATCATCGAGGGTGCGCACGTCGTGACCGTCGCGGGCGCGGAGATCCCGGGCGGCCACGTGGTGGTGGAGGGCAGCCGGATCACCGCGGTCGGCAGCGGCCGGGCCCCCGCAGGCGACCACACGGTCGTCGACGGCCGCGGCTGCCTGCTCACCCCGGGTCTGGTCAACACCCACGACCACCTCTACCAGTGGGTCACGCACGGCCTGGCCGTCGATTCCACGCTGTTCGCGTGGCTCACCACGCTCTACCCGGTGTGGGCCCGCATCGACGAGGCCGCGGTGCACACCGCCGCGTCCGGGGCGTTGGCGCAGCTGGCGCTGTCCGGCGCCACCACCAGCTCCGACCACCACTACGTGTTCCCCCGCGCGGGCGGCGACGTGTTCGCGGCCGAGATCCGCGCCGTGGCCGAGGTCGGGATCCGGTTCCACCTCTGCCGCGGGTCGATGGACCTCGGGCAGCGCGACGGCGGCCTGCCCCCCGACGACGTCGTCGAGGACCGGGAGACCATCCTGGCGGCCTCGGCCGAGGCCGTGGCGCGCTGGCACGACCCGTCTCCCGGCTCGATGCTGCAGGTGGCGCTCGCGCCCTGCTCGCCGTTCTCCGTGACGGGCGAGCTGATGCGCGAGTCGGCCGTGCTCGCCCGTGAGCTGGGCGTGCGGCTGCACACCCACCTCGCCGAGACGCTCGACGAGGACGCGTTCTGCCGCGAGCGCTTCGGCTGCGCCCCGCTGGAGTACGTGGAGAGCCTGGGCTGGACCGGGCCCGACGTGTGGTTCGCCCACGGCATCCACGTCGACGACGACGCCGTGAAGAAGATCGGCGACACCCGCACCGGTGTGGCGCACTGCCCGTCGTCCAACGCGCGGCTGGGGGCGGGTGTCGCGCGCACCCGGGCGTTGCTCGACGCGGGCGCCCGTGTCGGTCTCGGGCGTGATGGCGCGGCCAGCAACGAGGCCGGGAACCTGCTGGAGGAGGCCCGGCTGCTGGTGAACGGGCGGACCGTGGTCGAGCGCGACCGGGTGGTGACCGTCGACACCGAGGCGATCACCCGCGAGTGCGTCGCGGTGCACCGCAGACTGCTGAGCTGACATCCCGACGAAGGAGGGCGCCGTGCCGCTCATGTTCCTCAACGGCACCGCCATGGCCGGCGGCGCCGACCACCACCTGGTGGGAGGCGCGCCGCTCGTGGCCTCGACCACCACGGCGCCGCGCTACCGCTTCCACGCCGTCGACGGGCGGTACCCGGCGCTGCAGGACATCGGGCCGGGCGGCGCGGCCGTGCGGGGCGAGGTGTACGACCTGTCCTACGGCCAGCTCCGCGAGGTGCTGCTGCCGGGCGAGCCCGACGGCCTGGAGCTGGGCGTGATCGAGCTGGCCGACGGCTCGGGTTCGCTCGCGATGATCCTGCGGCGGGAGTACCCGGCCCTGCCGGCGCTCACCGACATCTCGGGGCTCGCGAGCTGGCGCGCCTACCGGGATATCGACGGGCCGGCGTGATCGTCCTGCGCGCCGACCGCGCGGTCGTCGAGGGCGTCGAGCGTCCAGCCGCGGTGCTGGTCGACGGTGAGCGGATCGCCGCGGTGCTCGACCGGGACGCGGTGGTCGAGGCCCGCGAGGTTGTCCTGGCCGCCGACGAGGTGCTGCTCCCCGGCCTGGTCGACTCCCACGTGCACGTGAACGAGCCCGGCCGCACCGCGTGGGAGGGATTCGCCACGGCCACCCGGGCCGCGGCCGCGGGGGGTGTCACGACGATCGTCGACATGCCGCTCAACTCCCTGCCCCCGACCCTCGACGTCGCGTCGCTGGAGGTGAAGCGGGCGGCGGCCGCCGGGCAGTGCCGCGTCGACGTCGCGTTCTGGGGCGGGGCCGTCCCGGGCAACGCGGCGCAGCTGCGGCCGCTGCACGACGCGGGCGTGGTGGGCGTCAAGTGCTTCCTCATCGACAGCGGGGTGCCCGAGTTCCCCCCGCTGCTCGACCCCGGCCCGGCGTGCGAGGCGGTTGCCGCGTTCGACGGGCTGCTGATCGCCCACGCCGAGGACGGGGCGCTGGTCACCGCGGCGTCGGGCCGGCGCTACGCCGACTTCGTGGCCTCGCGGCCGAGCACGGCGGAGGACTCCGCGATCGCCATGCTGCTGCGCCGGGCGCGCGAGACCGGCGCGCGCGTGCACGTGGTGCACCTCTCCTCGGCGGGGGCCGTCCCGATGCTCGCGGCCGCGCGGGCCGAGGGGGTGCGCGTCACCGTCGAGACGTGCCCGCACTACCTGACGCTCACCGCCGAGGAGGTACCCGACGGCGACACCCGTTTCAAGTGCTGCCCGCCCGTGCGGGACGAGGCCAACCGCGACGCGCTGTGGCGGGGCCTCGCCGACGGCGTGATCGACATGATCGTCAGCGACCACTCGCCCTGCACCCCCGAGCTCAAGCGCCTCGATTCGGGCGACTTCGGCCTGGCCTGGGGCGGTATCGCCTCGCTGCAGGTGGGCCTGCCTGCCGTCTGGACCGAGGCCCGGCGCCGCGGGCACTCCCTCGCCGAGGTCGTCACCTGGATGGCGCCCCGCCCCGCGGAGCTGGTGGGGCTGGCGCGGAAGGGCCGCATCGCGGTGGGCCTCGACGCCGACCTGGCCGTGTTCGCCCCCGACGCGACGTTCGAGGTGGGGGAGCTGCACCACCGCAACCCGCTCACGCCCTACACCGGCCGTACCCTGGAGGGGGTGGTCCGGCAGACCTGGTTGCGGGGCGAGCCGGCGGGAACGGAGCCGAGGGGGATCCTCCTCGCACGAGGGGATGGCGTGTGACCGACTTCCGGCAGCTGCCCGACCTGGCCCGTCGCGATCTCGGAGGTTCGGTCGGGTACGCCAACGACGAGTCCTTCGCCGCGCGCGAGAACCTCGTCACGCCGGGCCCGTCGGTGTTCGATACGGCCCTGTTCGGCCTGAAGGGCAAGGTCTACGACGGCTGGGAGACCCGCAGGCGCCGCGAGCCCGGCGCGCGCACGGAGCTCTGGGACGAGGCGATCGTCGGGCTGGGCGCCCCCGGGATCGTGCGGGGTGTCGTCGTCGACACGTCGTGGTTCACCGGCAACTTCCCGCCCGAGTCGGCCGTCGACGGGCTCTTCGTGGACGGCCACCCGAGCGTCGAGGAGCTGCTGGCCTCGGACGGCTGGGTGCCCCTGGTGCCGCGCACCCCGATCAAGGGGGACACCGGGAACGCGTTCGCGGTGTCCGGCGGGCGGCTGGTCAGCCACGTGCGGCTGCGGATCTTCCCCGACGGCGGGGTGGCCCGGCTGCGGGTGCACGGCGAGGCACTGCCCGATCCGGTGCTGCTCGACGCGCTCGGCTCCGTCGACCTCGCCTCCCTGGAGTGCGGCGGCCGCGTCACGGGCTGCTCGAACCTGTTCTACAGCTCGCCGAACAACCTGCTGCTGCCCGGCCCGGCCCGGTCCATGGGCGAGGGCTGGGAGACCTCCCGGCGGCGTGACGACGGCAACGACTGGGTCGAGGTGAGCCTCGCCACGCAGGCCACGGTGGCCGTCGCCGAGCTGGACACGAGCTGGTTCCTGCACAACGCCCCCGGGTGGGCGAGGGTCCGCGGCCGGGACGGGGACGGGGAGTGGCACGAGCTGCTGCCCCGCACACCGATGCGGCCCGACACCCGGCACCGCTTCCGGCTGCCGGCCGTGCCCGTCACAAGCGTGCGGGTCGACATCTTCCCCGACGGCGGGATGGCCCGGCTCCGTTTGCACGGGACGCCCACCGAGGCCGGCCGGGCCGCCCTGGAGCAGCTCCGGTCGGCGGCCCTGCAGAGATGATCAGCCGGGCCGGCGCAGCAGGTGCGGCGCCAGCACCGAGCCCTCGGCGAGCACCATCGGCGTCAGGTCCTCCGCCGGGGCCGGCCGCGCCACCAGATGCCCCTGCACGAGGTCACAGCCCAGCCGGGCCAGCTCACGCAACTGTCCCGGCCGTTCCACGCCCTCCGCCACCGTGCGCAGCCCCAGGTGGCGGGTGAGCTGGAACAGCCCCACGAGGAAGCGGCGCCGGCGCAGGTCGTGGTCGATGTCGGCGACGAAGAACCGGTCGATCTTCACGGTGTCCAGCGGGATGCTGGCCAGCCGGGCCAGCGAGCTGTAGCCGGTGCCGAAGTCGTCGAGCGCCAGCCGCACCCCGACGCCGCGGAGCCGGCTCATCACGTCCAGCATCGCCTCGGGGCGGTTGCTCATCCTCGTCTCGGTGATTTCGAGCACGAGCTGCCCGGGGCCCAGGGCGAACCGGTCCAGCATGGCCGCGATGCGGTCGGGCAGCTCGGCGTCGGCGAACTCGGTCGGGTCGAGGTTCACCGCCACCCGCAGCCTGCGGTGGCCGAGGCCGGCGTTCCAGATCGCGAGCCGGCCGCACGCGTTCTCCAGCATCACCGCGGTCAGCCGCTCCGACAGCCCCGCCCGCACGCAGATCGGCACGAACGTGTCGGGCGGCACGTCGACGCCCTCGTGGTTCCAGCGCGCCAGCGCCTCCAGCGCCCCGATCCGCCCGGTCAGCGGATCGACGACGGGCTGGTAGACCGCGTGTATCTCGCCCGAGTCCAGCGCGCGGGGGAAGGCCCGCTGCAGGACCGACAGGTCGCCGGCGCGCTCGGCCACGATCGCGGGATGCCCCGTCGCGGGGTGCGTCATCGCCGGTGAGTGCACGGCCATGCCGTCCTTGCCCGCGGTCTTCACCGTGTACATCGCCACGTCGGCGCGGTGCAACAGGGTGGCGGCCTGCGCGGAGCTCTCACCCGGCTCGGCCGTGGCGACCCCCACGCTGCCCGCGACCGACACCATGCGGCCGTCGATCCGGAACGGCGTGCGCAGCGCCGAGAGCAGCGTCGTCGCGACGACGGTGGCGTCACCCTGCTCCACGAGCACCGCGAACTCGTCGCCACCGAGGCGGGCCAGCGTGTCCGAGGTGCGCAACGCGCCCCGGAACCGCTCCGCGACGCGGACGAGCAGCGCGTCGCCCGCGGCGTGGCCCAGCGAGTCGTTGACCGCCTTGAACCCGTCGAGGTCCACGAACGCCACGGACACGCTCCGTTCCTCCCGGTCGGCGAGGTCGAGGGCGTGCTCGAGCCGGTCGAGGAACAGCGCCCGGTTCGCCAGCCCGGTGAGCGCGTCGTGGAAGGCGAGCCGGTGCAGCTCCACCTCGCGCAGCGCCACCGTGCGAGCGAGCTGCTGGTTCTCCCGCACGGTGACGTACTGCCGCACCAGGACGAGCAGGACCAGCGCGACGATCAGCGCCACCGCGAGCGGGCCCGTGGCGACCCCGCGCATCGAGTCGACCGCGGACAGCAGCACGGCGGCGGCGAGCGGCAGGTAGGGCAGCAGCCCGGCGCGCGCGGGAGCGCGGGGGAGCGCGGGCGACACCGCACCGTCCGCCGCGGTGAGCAGCCCGGCCGCGCCCATCAACGCGAACGCCGCCCACCATCCGTACTCGGCGGCGGACCCGGTGCCGTAGGTGTCCGCCCCGATCGTCAGGGCGAAGACGCCGTCCGACACCGTCATCGCCAGCACCGACGCGCCGAGCAGTGCCCACCGCAGCGGGTCGTAGCGGGTCTGGGCGACCGTGAGCACGGCGACCGTGAGCAGCACGACGTCGGCGATCGGGTAGGCGAGCGACACCGCCACCGCCAGCGTCGAGCCGTCGGAGCTCCGAACCACCGCGTCGAGCACGGCGATCCAGCAGAGCACGCCGAGCGCACACCCGACCATGAGCGCGTCCAGCACGCGGCGCGGCGTGGCGAGGCCGGAGTCGGGAGGGGCCAGCAGCACGAGTCCGACCAGCGCCGCCACCGGGAACGTGAGGTAGCCGATGTCGGCGACCGACGGGTACGGCGAGGCGAGGCCCAGGACGCTCTCGTACACCGTCCACGCCAGCTGGCCCGCGGCCCAGGCCCAGCAGGCGACCGTCAGCGCGACCCACCCGCGGCGAGCGGGACCGGTGCTGCGGGTCGCGCCGCGCAGGCAGCCGAGGCCACCGGCGACGGCGAAGCCGAGCTCGATGAGGTTGGCGGCCCAGGTGCGCGCGTCACCACGCGTCGTCGCGACGAGTGCGGCCGCAGCCACGAGGGCGATGGCGACGCCGAGCACGGCCGCGGCGGCGGGCCGTGATCTTCCCGCTGGTCGGTCCGGCCCGGCGTGATGGGCCGCGGGCACCGCAGCATCCTGTCACCAGCGGGATCCTGAAGTGTCGCGCCGGGCCGATCATCACCTGTTGTGATGTGTGCAGGATCACGCCTGACGGCGGGATCAGGCGCCGACGGCCGCCTCGGCGGTCTGGGCG
>JBBQEF010000200.1:0-10627 GCA_038320445.1 Mycobacteriales bacterium | reverse complement strand
ACGTGCCGGGCACGGTCCGCGGCGTCGGCGCCCTTCCCCGGTTCACCCCCGATCCGGTGTGGTCGAGGCGCTGGCTCGACGCCGACGCGGCGGCCTCGAAGGCCCTCGACGCGGCCCTCGACGACGCGGGTGCGGTCACCGGCCTGCGGCTGGCCCGTGCACTGGTGGCCGCGCTGCCCGGCGGCGCCCTCCTGACGCTCGGCTCGTCCAACCCGGTGCGGGACGTCGCGCTCGCCGCCGCCCCCCGGCCGGGGCTGACGGTGCTCTCGAACCGGGGCGTCGCGGGCATCGACGGGACGGTCTCGACGGCCGTCGGTGCGGCGCTCGCGCACGGCGGGCCGTCGTACGCCCTGCTCGGCGACCTGACCCTCCTGCACGACACGACCGGCCTGGTCATCGGCCCGGACGAACCCCGCCCCGACCTCACCCTGGTCGTCCTCAACGACGGGGGCGGGGGCATCTTCGGCCTGCTGGAGCAGGGCGGCCCCGAGCACGCGGGGGCGTTCGAGCGGGTGTTCGGCACCCCGCACCGGGTGGATCTCGCCGCGCTGTGCGCCGCGACCGGGGTGTCCTACCGGCTCGCCGGCGTCACCGACCTTCCGGACGCGCTCGCCCCCGCCGCGGGCCTGCGGCTGGTGGAGGTGCGGGGAGACCGGACGCGGCTGCGGGCCGGCCACGCGGAGCTGCGGGCGGGCGTTGCGGCCGCACTGGGTTCGCTCCCGGCCTGAGGCGGCCTGCCCCGCCGACACCCCAGCCGGAGGTGGCCGCGCCGGCCCGGCAGCGCGACCGGACCCGCTGATCAGGCCCCGCCCTCCAGCGCGTCCCGGACGGCGACCATCTTCGCCGCGGCCTCCCGCACCTCGGTGTCGGGATCGGACTCGGCCACCACCCCGCACCCGGCGAACAACCGTGCGACCGGCCCGTCGAGCAGGGCGCACCGCAGTGCGATGCCCAGCTCGCCGTCGCCGTCGCCGTCGACCCAGCCGACGGGGCCCGCGTAGCGACCGCGGTCCATGCCCTCCAGCTCCGCGATCAGCGCCACGGCGGCCGCGCGGGGGGTGCCGCCGACCGCGGCGGTCGGGTGCACGGCCTCGGCCAGCCGCAGCAACGAGGCGGGGTTCTCGTCGGGGAGCTTGCCGTGCACGTCGCTGGCCAGGTGGGAGACGTTGTGCAGGGTGATCACCGACGGCGTGGCGGGCACGTCCAGCTCCGCGCACAGCGGGCGCAGCGCGTCGGCGAGGGAGTCGATTGCGAGCGCGTGCTCGTGCCGGTCCTTGGCGGAGCCCAGCAGCAGCGCGGCGAGGTCGTCGGTGGAGCCCTCGCCCGGCCACGCCGTTCCGGCCAGCACCCGGGACTCGACGGTGCCCGCCGAGCGTCGCACCAGCAGCTCGGGGGTGGCGCCGACCAGGCCGTCGACGGCGTAGGACCAGCACGTCGGGTAGTGGCGCACCAGCCCCGCGAGCAGGAAGCGGGCGTCGAGATCCTCGTCGCCGATGGCGAGCAGGTCGTGGGCGAGCACGGCCTTGCCCAGCTCGCCCGCCCGCATCCGCCGGACGGCCTCGGCGACGGCCCGCCGGTAGCGGTCGGCGGAGAGGTCGCCTTCGGCGTAGCGAAGTGGGCCGCTCGGGCGCACCGGCGTGACCGCCCGCATCGCCGACGGGCCTCCGCCGGAGAACTCGGTGACCCACGCGCGCCCGTCGCGGCGACCGACCAGCACGCGCGGCACGACGAGCACCGAGCCGGGGGAGCCGTCCGCGAAGGTGAAGCTGGCGAACGCGACGGGCCCGGTGCCGGCCGCGCCGACCTCGTCATCGACCTCCAGGCGGCCGGCGAACGCGCGCCACCAGCGGTCGGCCTCGGCGAACCGCTCCGGTCCCGACGCGGTGAACCGCGCCACCTCACCCCACCCGACGAGCCCGTCCTGCCCCCGCACCCACGAGACGCTGCGGTCGTCGGGCAGGAGGTCGATCAGGCGGCCCGGGTCGTCGACGAGCCTGGTTCGCACGCCCAACCCGGTAGGTAGCGGGGCGATCGTCACCCTCCCGAGAGTAGGAGGCGCAGGCCCGCAATGCGCGTCCGGCCCGGGAGGCGATGGCCACACCCGGCTAGGATCACCCATCGTGGGGACCCGAACCCGAGCCATCGACGAGCTGGCGGAGCTGGTGCTGCCCGCGGGCCGTGCGATCTCGCGGGCCGCTCCCCGGATCGTGATCGGGTTCGCCGTCGTGCTCACGCTGCTGGCCGGGTTCGCCCTGGTGGGGGCCGCACTGGACGATCGCACGATCGCGGCCGACCAGGCCGTGGCGCAGGCGCAGGTGCTCGACGGCTCCACGTTCGCGCGCACCCTCGTGCAGTTCACGGCGGCGGACGGCCAGGCGCACACCCCCGAGCTGGGCGTGTTCTACCCGCGCGGCCTGGAGCCCGGCACGATGGTGGCCGTCGAGTACGACGTGACGAACCCCGATCTCGTGCGCGTCGCGGGCCGCACGGCCCTGTCCGGGCTGCTGCCGCTCGGGGCCGCCGTGGTCGTGGTGTGGGCGATCGCGGTGCCGTGGTCGAGGTGGCTGCGCAAGCGCCGCCGTTCTTGATTACAGTGTTGCAATGGCTGTGCCCCTGCCGTCCGACGAGCACGTCCTCCTCGTCCCGCCCGACGCCGCCGAGGCCGGGTTCGTCATGCGGGGCTTCGTCTCCGCCGCGACCGGACCCGACGGCCTGACCGAGATCCAGCGCCTGCTGTTCGAGGCGCTGATGCGCTCGCTCACCGGCCACCGGATCGACGCGGCGTCCGCCGAACCCGTCACCGTCCGGGAGTTCGCCGAGGGACTGGCCCGGCGCAACCTCGCCTTCCGCAGCCGGGTCGTGCAGCTGATGGTGCTCGGCGAGATGGTGCTCACCCCGATCCCGGCGCAGGTCAGCGAGCGTGTCGCGGCGTTCGCCGACGAGCTGGGCGTCTCCGACGACCTCGTGTCGGTGGCGCGGTCGTTCGCGCACGGAAGCCTGGGCATGGCGGCCGTCGACTTCGAGCGCAACGGCTACCTGGAGGGCTCCGCGCACAGCCTGCACACCAGCCAGGCGCTCGCGCAGGCCTGGGACGCCGCCCCCGACGACCCCGCGCTGGCCGCGCGCTGGGCGTCGCTCGCCGAGCTGGAGCCGGGCACGATCGGGCGCGGCGTGCACGACTTCTACCTCTCGCGCGGCTTCGTGGCGCCCGGCCTGCCGGGGTCGGCGCCGCCGCTGCTCGCCCAGCACGACTGGGTGCACGTGCTGGCCGACTACGGCACGACGGTGGAGAACGAGATCGAGGTGTTCGGGTTCATCGCCCGCGCCGACGACGACCCGCGGGCGTTCAGCCTGCTCGCGATGGTCGTCAGCCTGTTCGAGACCGGCTACCTGGCCCGCGGGGCGGGGCTCTTCGAGGCCGACCGCGGCCACCTCTCGCGCAGCGGAATGACCGACCGGCTCGGCGACGCCCTCCGCCGCGGCGCGCTGTGCGCGGGCAGCACCGACTTCCTGGGCCTCGACTGGTTCGCGGTGGCCGACCGGCCGGTCGCGGTGCTGCGCTCGGAGCTCGCCCTGCCCCCGAAGTCGGTCGACGCCCTCGGCGCCGGGAGCGTCGGGCCGTGGCAGGCGGGCGGGATCAGCCCGTTCCAGCTGGCGTCGGGCCGGCGGATGGCCGAGCAGCTCGGCATCGAGTACGACCCCCACGGCGCGACCGTCGCTCCGTGACGACGCGCCGCCCGCCGCACGGACGTGCGGTCCTGCGTCGGGCGACGTCGGGTGGTCAGTGCCGGTCGCCCAGCCACCAGCGGAGCACGTCCTCCAGCGCTCCCGGGACCGCCACCACCATCGCGCCGGTCGGGAGCGCGGCCGGGTGGCCCTGCCCGTCGACGACGAGCGCGCCGGCCTCCGCGGCCAGGCAGACCGCGGCTGCGACGTCCCACTCCTGGAAGTGGTCGAGCACGGCCGCCACGGCGTGGCCCAGCGCCACCTGGGTGATGGCGAGCGCGGCCGACCCCAGCACCCGCACCCCCGAGTGCGCCGCGGTCGCCTCGCGGGTGAAGCCCGGCGCCGCGTCGGTCGTCAGCTCCGCGCACACCAGCCCCCCGACGAGACTGCGCGGCGCGACCCGCACCGGCACGCCGTTCGCGCGCACCCCGCGGCCGCGGGCGGCGGCGTAGATCTGGGCGCGGCTCGGGTCGGCGACCACCCCGACCACCGGGCCGTGCGCGTCGACCAGCGCGAGGCTGTAGGCGCACCACGGAAAGCCGGCGACGTAGTTGGCGGTGCCGTCTACCGGGTCCACCACCCAGCGGTACGGCGCCTCCGAGGCGCCCGGGTCGGATCCGTACTCCTCGCCGACCACCGGCACGCCCGGGAACTCGGCGGCCAGCACGCGGCGGGTGTGGCGCTCCAGGGTGCGGTCGGTGTCGGTCACCCAGTCGAACGGGTGGGCCTTGTGCCCGGCGCCCGACTGGTGCTCGCGGCCCGCGGTGGCCGTGATGACCTCCGCTGCGTCGTTGGCGAGCCGCCCCGCCACCTCGAGCGCCCGGGAGACCAGTCCTGGATCGACCGGGGCGTGCGGCACGTGCTCGATCGTCATGTTCACCGAGCGTCACCGCATCCGGTGTCGGCGGTGCGACCCGCAGGTGTCCTGCCGCGGATCACCGGGCCAACTCATGGCCCGGCACGCGGTGTTGGTCGGCTGTTCGGCGACCCGTCAGGCGGGCGACGGGCCCCGGGGACGGCGGCTGGGGCACGTTCCCCCCGTGCGAGTCGCGATCGTCTCCGAGTGTTTCCTGCCCGTGGTCAACGGCGTCACCAACTCGGTGCTGCGCGTCGTCGAGCACCTCACCGCGGCCGGGCACCAGGTGCTGGTGATCGCACCCGGGCTCGACGGCCCGGCCGAGTACGGCGGTGCGCGGGTGGTGCGCATCCCCGCGGTGGACCTGCCCGTCGTGTCGTCCATGCCGGTCGGGGTGCCGGGCCGCCGCGTGCTGACGGCGCTGCGGGACTTCGTGCCGGACGTGGTGCACCTCGCCGCGCCGTTCGTCGTCGGGTTCCGGGGGCTGGCGGCCGCGCGCAGGCTCGGGATCCCGACGGTGGCGGTCTACCAGACCGACGTCGCGGGCTTCGCGGCGTCCTACGGCCTCGGCCTGACGGCGCGGGCCGCCTGGCGCTGGACGTGCCGGCTGCACAGCCAGGCCGACCGCACGCTGTCCCCGTCGACCTGGGCCACCGCGGCGCTGCGGGCGCGGGGTGTGCCGCGCGTCCACCAGTGGGCCCGCGGCGTCGACACCAGCCGGTTCGCCCCGTCCAAACGCGACGATGCGCTGCGCCGGGAGCTGTCGCGGAACGGCGAGCTGCTGGTCGGCTACGTCGGCAGGCTGGCCCCCGAGAAGCAGGTGGAGCGCCTCGCGGTGATCGCCGAGGTGCCGGGCACCCGCCTGGTCGTGGTCGGTGACGGCCCTTCCGAGGAGCGGCTGCGGGCCGAGCTGCCGTCAGCGGCGTTCCTCGGGTTCCGCGGCGGGGACGAGCTGGCGCGGATCTACGCGTCCCTCGACATGTTCGTCCACACCGGACAGTCGGAGACGTTCTGCCAGGCCGTGCAGGAGGCGCTCGCGTCCGGGCTGCCGGTGGTGGCGCCCGACGCCGGCGGGCCGCGCGACCTCGTCCTGCCGGGTCGCACCGGCTTCCTGGTCGCGCCACGTCCCGACGGCGCCGAGGACCCGGAGGCCGACGCGGAGCTGCGCGCCGCGGTGGTGGCGCTCACCGACCCCGTGCTCCGGGCCCGGTTCGGCGCGTCCGCCCGGCGCTCGGTGCTGCGCAAGACCTGGTCGACGGTCGGCGACTAGCTGCTGGCCCACTACGCCGACGTGATCGGTGCCGCGGCCGCGGCCGCCTGACGTGCGCATCGTGCAGCTCGCGAACTTCTACGGCCCGCGCTCCGGCGGGCTGCGCACCGCGATGCACCACCTCGGCGCCGGGTACGCCGGGCGCGGTCACGAGGTGGTGCTCGTGGTGCCCGGCCGCCGCGGCTCCGACGAGGTGCTGCCGTCCGGCATCCGGCGGATCACGGTCGCGGCGCCGCAGCTGCCCGGCACCGGTGGCTACCGCGCCGTCGACCCGTGGCGGGTCACGCGGCTGCTGGAGCGGCTGCGGCCCGACGCGATCGAGGTCTCCGACCGGCTCACGCTCCGCGGTCTCGGCCGCTGGGCCCGCCGCCACGGCGTGCCCAGCGTCGTGATCTCCCACGAGCGGCTCGACCGGCTGCTCACCCAGTTCCTGCTGCCCGAGCCCGCCGCCCGCCGCGTCGCGGACACGGCCAACGCGCGGATGGCCGACCACTACGACACCGTGGTGTGCACCACGTCGTTCGCGCGTGCCGAGTTCGACCGGATCGGGGCGCGCAACGTCGCCCAGGTGCCGCTGGGCGTCGACCTGGCGACGTTCTCGCCGCGTCATCGCAGCGCGGAGCTGCGCTCGGTGCTCGGCCCCGACGAGGCCCTGATCGTCCACTGCGGCCGGCTCTCGCCCGAGAAGCACCCGGAACGCAGCATCGACACCGTGGCCCGGCTGCGCGATGACGGGCACCGGGTGCGGCTCGTCGTCGCCGGGGACGGGCCGCGGCGGGCCGCGCTCGAACGCCGGGCCGCCGGCCTGCCCGTGACGTTCGTGGGCTTCGTCCCCGACCGCGCCCGCCTCGCGCGGCTGCTGGCCTCCGCCGACGTGTGTCTCGCCCCGGGCCCGCACGAGACGTTCGGCCTCTCGGCGTTGGAGGCGCTGGCCAGTGGCACCCCGGTGGTGGTGTCGGCGAGCTCGGCGCTGCCGGAGATCGTCGGCGGCTCCGGCGCGACGGCGCTGGACTCGCCGGACGCCTTCGCCGCGGGCGTGACGACGCTGCTCGCGGCCGAGGAGGGGGCCCGCCGCAGCGCGGCGCGGACGCGAGCCGAGCAGTTCGGCTGGCCGGAGTCCGTGGCCCGCATGCTGGCGACGTTGCAGGCCGGGTGAGCCCCCGGACATGAGTCGGGCCCCACCCCCGGAAACCGGGGGCGGGGCCCGAGAGCTCGAGTCAACGGGCGACCAGGCGTGCACAGTGGGCCCTGTGGACGGTCTCGGCGGCGGGGGACGGTGGTCGTCCCTCGACGCAGACCCAGGACGCTTCGGCCTCGTCGCGGCATGCTCCGCGTGGGTACCTGCTGCTCGTGCTGGGATCCCCGACCGGGGGGACGGACCTTCTCTGCCGATCCGCCCTTGGCCTGCCGGTTCTCCGTAACACATGTGTACCCGGCACCCCCCTCGGAGACAAGGGTCACAGGGTGATCGAGAGCCGAACGGCCGTTGTCGCCACCGCGTCGTAGGCTCGTTGCGTGAGCCGCGCCGACCTGGACAAGAACCCCCGTGACGTCGCCGCGATGTTCGACGGGGTCGCCCGCCGCTACGACCTCACCAACACCGTCCTGACGGCCGGGCAGGACCGTCGCTGGCGCGCGCTGACCCGCGCGGCCCTGCAGCTGCGGCCCGGCGAGAAGGTGCTCGACCTCGCTGCGGGCACGGCCGTGTCCACGGTCGAGCTGGCCCGTTCCGGTGCGTGGTGCGTGGCCGCCGACTTCTCCATCGGCATGCTGCGCGCCGGTGCCCGCCGCGAGGTGCCGAAGGTCGCGGCCGACGCGCTGGCGCTGCCGTTCCGCGACGGCTCCTTCGACGCGGTGACGATCTCGTTCGGCCTGCGCAACGTCGCCGACCCGGACCGCGCACTGGCCGAGCTCGCCCGCGTCACGCGGCCCGGCGGCCGGATCGTGGTGTGCGAGTTCGGGCGGCCGGTCTGGGCGCCGTTCCGCGCGGCGTACTACCTCGGCCTGGAGCGCGTGCTGCCCGCGATCGCGGAGCGCGTGTCGAGCAACCCGGAGGCCTACACCTACCTGGGCGAGTCGATCCGGGCCTGGTCGCCCCAGCCCGATCTGGCGGTGCGCATCGCGAAGGCGGGCTGGGGGCAGATCGGCTGGCGGAACCTGGTCGGCGGCGCCGTGGCGCTACACCGCGCCCGCCGGCCGTAGCGTGGAGACCAGCGCCCGACAGGCCTCCCGCTCCGCCGCGTCCAGGTCGTCGTGGGGCAGGTCGCCGAGCGTCGCCCGCAGCACGTGACCGGGTACGGCGCCGGCCCGCGCCAGTGCGGCGAGCGAGCCCAGCAGCCCGGCGAGCACCCCGTACCCGCCCGGCTCGAGGACGGTCGCGCGGACGAGCGCCGCACCGACGACGCCCGCCTCGAACGCGTCCAGCCCGCCCGCGGCGAGCCACTCACCGGCGGTGGGGCCCCAGTCGGAGCGGTCCTCCCGCGCCTCCGAGGAGATGCCGCGCAGGATGTCCAGGCAGCGCACCGGGCCTGCCGTCCGCCCGGGGGGCGGGCCCGCCCGCCCCACCCGCTGCGCGCTCAGCATCGCCTTCAGGTAGCCGTACCCCTCGACCTCCACCGGGTGCAGGCCGCACTCCGCGATCCCGGAGGTCACGAGCTCCAGGACCCGGGTCGGCACGAGCCCGCCCCCGCCCATGATCGACAGCGACGAGAGGAACCCGGCGCGGATCCGGGGCCGGTCGATCTCGATGACCGCCGCCCAGGCCAGCACGGTCGCCAGCAGGTGGATCTCCTCGCTGTCGAGCTCGCCGTCGAGGACCCACTCCCCGGCGATGTCGGCCCACGCGTCACGCTCGTCCAGCGAGAAGCTGGTGACGCCCCGGACCAGCGCGACGCACCGCGCCGGCCCGATCGCGCACGGCGCCGCGGGCCTCATTTCCCGTCCCGATCGGGTCCGGCCAGCGCGACCGGGTTCGGCGCAACGACCCGGACCTGCCCGCGGTCCGGCCGCGGCAGGTCGCTCGGGTAGGGGATGTGGGTGCCGTCGGCGACCTTGGCGTCGTAGGAGGGGATCCGCGGGTTCAGCAGCCGGGACGTGTGCGGCCGGCCCCGGGCGTCGAGGTAGTGGTGGTTGCCCTCCTTGACCCGGTAGATCGGCCCACGGGCGGCGTCCCCGCGGGCGTGCACGGTGATCCTCTTGTCGCCCTCGAACCACCGGTAGCGCACGCCGGTCGAGCCCGGCGGGACGGGGAGGCGTTCGGCGTGGGCGGGCACGATGGTGGGCCTGCCGCGCAGGAAGGTCTTGAGCCCGTCGAGGGTGTGGACGGCCTTGTAGCCCCTGACGCCGAGCCTGCCGCCCGTCGACACCCACCCGACGACGGGGATCATCGCGGCGGCGGAGAGACCGGCGGCGGTGTAGTCGCCGTCGGCGGTGTACCAGAGGGCGTTGGCGCCGTCGGCGAGCTCCCCGACGAGCGGTACGAGACCGGCGACGTCGAGGACGGTGTGGCCGACGTCGGACGGGGTGAACCCGTCGTCGGGCGGTGGGAGCGGCGCGCCGTACTCGTCGGGGGCGGTGCGGCCGTCGTCGTCGGCCGCGCGGTAGGTGGGTCCGGTGCCGGACACGGCGTCGATGGCGCTGGCGCAGCGGCGCTGGGCGTCGTCGAACTCGGCCATGGCGGTGTCGACCCGGGTGATGATGTCGTCGCCGCGGTTCTCGTCCGGTGTCGCCTCGGCTCCGAGCAGGGCGGCCTGCAGGCGGAGGGTGCCGAGGCGGGCCTGGATGGCGCGGACCTCCTCGGCGTAGCCGGCCAGGACGGTGCCGACGGTCCGGATGTCCTCGCCGACGGACGCGCAGACCTGCCCGACGGGGGCGGTGGCCATCAGGAGCTGGGCGGATTCGGGGGCGTGGTAGACGGCCCCGAGAGCCTGCCAGCCGGCGTGGACCCGGGCGCCGGTCTCGGCGAACGCGGTCCCGACCCGGTCCAGGGTGCGGGCATGGGCGGCGAGTGCTTCCATGTCACCCTCGATGACGGGGATCTCCGAAGCGTCCGGTGCGGTCATGGCGTGCCCCCTGTGGTGTGCCTCTCCTGAACACGGCGCGCGGCGGGCACGGGTTCAGTCCTTACGGGCCACGGAGGCGCGCGCGCGACTGTCGGTGCTCGTGCTTAGACTCAGGCGGACTTCGTGAAAGTCTTCACAAGTAGTTGTTAGGTGTGCCTGGCTCCGGCCGGGACGGCGTTTCGACCTAGGGTCGCGACGCAGGTGAGCACGATCCGACAGACGAGGGTGCACGGATGCTCGATCCCTACCTCCCGCTGGTCCTGATGTTCGCGCTGGCCGGGGCGTTCGCGCTGGGCTCGGTCACAGCCGCGCCCTACGTCGGGCCGCGCCGCTACAACCGGGCCAAGCTCGACGCGTACGAGTGCGGCATCGAGCCCTCGCCGGATCCGGTGGTGGGCGGCGGCCGCATGCCGGTGGCCTACTACCTCACGGCGATGTTGTTCATCCTGTTCGACATCGAGATGGTCTTCCTCTACCCGTTCGCCGTCAGCGCGGATGCGCTCGGCCTGTTCGGGCTGGTGGAGATCGTGCTGTTCATCGTCACCGTCGGGTTCGCCTACGCCTACGTGTGGCGCCGCGGCGGCCTGGATTGGAACTGAGATGACAACCAGACCGGACCCCTGCTCGTCGACGGAGCCCGCGGCACGGCCGGGCGGAGGACACTGACATGGGTCTCGAGGAGAACCTGCCCAGCGGCGTCCTGCTGACCAGCGT
>JBBQEF010000199.1:0-10720 GCA_038320445.1 Mycobacteriales bacterium | reverse complement strand
GGATCACCCCCACCTCCTGATCGAGCGCGGTGCCGAGCAGGGCCGGCAGCGGGTTGTCCTGCAGGGGTATCGCGCCGGCGTTGAGCTGGTTCGGCGCCAGGGCCGGCGTGTGCCAGACCAGCAGGTCGTAGAGCTCCAGGCCGGCGAACAGGGCGGCTGCCGGCGCCAGGACGCAGGCCAGCCGCGCCGGCTCCCGCCGCAGCCGGATCGCGAAGAACAGCAGGAACAGCGGCGGGAACAGCAGGAAGCGGCTGTGCACCCACGGCAGCACGCCCAGCGCCGCCGACACCAGCAGCAGGTCGCGGTCGCGGACGTCGCGCTGGTGCAGGACGCGCAGCGCGTACACGCATCCCAGCGCCCCGATCGGTTCCACGAACGACAGGGCCGAGTAGGTGAGCACGGGCGTCCCCACCCCGAACGCGAACGCGACGGCCACGGCGACGCGCCGCTCGACGCCCAGCGACCGGACCAGCCAGTACACGTTCGCGACGATCAGCAGCGACACCACCACCATGAACCCGACGGCGCCCGCGCGGCCCCACAGCAGGAACGGGACGAGCCACAGCACCGGCCCGCCGATGCTGTGCAGGGGGAGCGAGGTGCCGTGCGGCCCCGGCGACACGTGCGGCTCGATCACCAGCGGGTAGTACGACCAGTAGTCGCGGTGGTCGTAGACCTGCGCCACGTCCAGCGACCCGTACAGCTGGACCGCCTGGCTGATCACCAGGTAGTGCGGCTCGTCGCCCATCGGGTGCTGCAGGTGCAACCGCGCCCACGCGAGCGCGACCGTCGGCACGGCGGTGGCGAGCACCAGCAGCAGGACGACGGTCCGCTCGCCGGCCCGGGGGAACACGCGTCACACCGTAGGCGCTCAGCCCGTACCGGCGGGATCGAGCATCACGATCCCACCCGTGTCGTCGAGAAGGACGTAGAGGCGGCGTCCGTCGGCCGAGACGGTGATGCCGTCCGGGCCGCCTTCCACGTGGACCGTCGCGGTGACCTCCCCCGTCTCGGCCAGCACCGCGGAGACGGTGCCGGCCCGCGGGTTGGCCGCGTACAGCATCCGGCCGTCAGCGGAGTACGCGACGCTGAGCGGGCCCGGGCCCGCCGCCAGTGCGACGGTGCCGGCGGCGGTGCCGTTCCCGGCCAGGTCCAGCACGGTGACGCTGCTGTCGGCGACGTTCGCGACGGCCGCACGGGTGCCGTCTGGGCTGACCGCGATGCCGCCCGGTCCGGCGCCCAGCGCGGCGGTCGGACCGATCACGCGGCTGGTGGCGACGTCCATCATGACGACCCGGCCGGGGCCCTCGTGGACCGTCCACGCCCGCGTGCCGTCACGGTCGAACACCATCGCGATGGGATGGGGTGCGACGGGAACGGTTCCGACGTGGCTCGCCATGGCGGTGTCGATGACGTCGATCTGCGCCTGGTCGTAGCTCGGGACGTAGAGCCGACGGGCGTCGGGAGCGCAGACCGCGGCCATCGGGCGGCGTCCCACCGGTATCTGCGCGACCCACCTGGCACTCGCCGCGTCCAGCACGCCGACGAACGCGGACTGCTCGCCGAACTTCTCCGAGATCGACACGTAGACCCGGCTGGAGCCCGGGCAGAAGGACACCGAGCGGGGCGGCCCGGCCGGCGACGGGATCCTCGCGACGATCCGGTCCGTCGCGGTGTCCAGCACCGAGAGGAACGGCCTGCCGGTGGCCGGGTCCGGGGTGTCACCGTGGGCGAGGTAGCCGAAGCGGCCCGTCGGGTCCAGCGCCAGGAAGGCCGCCGGGGCGGCCGCCGGGAGCTGCTCGTGCCAGGTCAGCACCGCGGCGGCCGCCACCGACCGGCCCGCGGAACCGGCCTGGACGGGGACACCGGGCCGGGCCGCAGGCGGAAGGGACACCGACAGCAGGCGCTCGCCGCCCGGCACCGGCGACGGCCGGCCGGCGACCACGACGCTGGTCCCCGCGGCAGCCATCCCGGCGCCCAGCAGGACCGGGACCAGCACCGCGCCCGTCACCACGAACGGTGTCACCCGGGCCCAGCGGCGCACCGGGTGGGCCGTGACGGTGCGGTGCTGGCCACCGTCGGGACGCGCCGCCCGGCTGCGCAGCCGATCGACCGTGACCGGGACGGCGATGGTGATGTTGAGCAGCAGGAAGTACACGGCGAACCCGGCGCCGCCGAAGGTCCAGCTGGTCACCGAGAGGAGCGTGAGGGCGCCGCTCACGATCGCCGCCAGGTACAGCAGCGCGGGCTCGCTGCGCGGGGACCGGTAGGCCTTGGCGACGGTCGGGATGCCCGCGAGCGCGTCGACCGCGATGCTCAGCGCGATCGCCACCGTCGCCGAGGCCGTGACCTGCCACGCCACCAGCGTGAGCAGGGCCAGCACCCCGCAGGCCGCGTCGAGCGGGCGGACCTGCCACGACGGATGGAGGTTCACGGTGACGGCGACCCGGCCGTCCCGCGACCCGATCTCCACGAAGCAGGCCACCAGGATGCAGGAGGCCACCACGGCCACGGTCAGGGTCAGCAGCGCCGGCGCTCCGACACCGTCCTGCAGCTGCCCGGTGAAGGCGATCCATCCCGTCGCGGACCAGACCGCCCAGGACACCGGGTTCGGCTGGATCTGACGCCGGAGCGCGGCGACGATCGCGACGCCGCCGGCGACCAGATTGATGAGTGCGGCCAGGTGGGCGAGCATGTCCAGCGGCTCGGCAGGCATCGTCACTCCCCTCCTCCTCGGCGCATCGCGCGGGCGGGTTGCTGGTGAGGGCCGGTTCCGGAGCGCATCGCGCGGGCTCGATGTGTCTCGGGGGTCAGAGTTCTGCGGCCTGGTCGACCAAGGCCGCGAAGGCGGCCGGCTGCTCGACGTGCGCGCCGTGGCCCGCACCGCCGAGCTCGACGAACCGGCCGCGCGGCAGCAGCTCCGCCAGGCGGGCGGAGACGGTGCGGTGGTGGGCGAGGCTGCGCTCGCCCGCGGCGACCAGCACCGGTGGCCGGACGGTCAGCGGGTCGAACTCCGGTGGGGTCGCCCGCAGCCCGGCCATCTCGGCGACGAGAACGGGGCCCGCGGCCCGGCGCCGGGCCCGCACGCCCGCGGGCAGCCGATCCCAGCCGGCGTCCCCGAGCACCCCCCGCATGAGGCGTTCGGCCGCGTCGTCGGCGCCGCCCGCACCGGCCAGGACCAGCTCCTCCCAGGGAGCCATCGCCGGCCACCACGGCAGCCACGGCAACGGCGGCTCGTAGGCGACGGCCCAGGTCACGAGGTCGGGCTCGGCCGCGGCCACCGCGCAGGCGACGGTGCCCCCGAAGCTGTGGCCGACCAGCCCGCTCGGGCCGATGTCGCGCAGGATCTCGCACAGGTCGTCCACGTCGGCCGTGATCGACCCGGCGAGGTGCGGGGACCGTCCCCAGCCGCGCCGGTCGTAGGTGAAGCTGTCCCACTCCGGGAGCCGGTCGGCAGCCGCGCGGCAGCTGTGCCCGTCGTCCAGGGTCCCGTGCACGAACACGACCTGCCCGCGGGCCGGTGGCCGGGCGGCGCGGCGGCGTCGGAGGGCAGGGGCGGTCATGCCGACGCCTCCGCGGCCTGGACGAGACGAGCGAGCTCCGCCGGGCTGGGTTCGGTCAGCACGGCGTCGAGCGCGAGCACGACGCCGAACCCGTCCTCGATGGCGACGAGCAGCTCGGACAGCGACAGCGAGTCACCACCGAGGGTGAAGAAGTCGGTGCCGACCCGGACCTGCGCCTGCGGGATCTGCAGCTGGCTCGCGATCAGCCGGGCGATGGACCAGGTGAGCACCGTGTGCCGGCGGCTCGACCCGCCCGGGTGCACCGGGGTGTCCCGTTCGGGGCGAGGGTCGTGGGCGGGGCAGGCCCGGCCGCGGGACTCGGCGTGGTCCATCTCCACGACCAGCCGCTTGCCGGTCAGCGACATCCCGGTCCGCCCGCCGACGTGGACGACGGGCACCATCGCGGAGTGCACCCGTGCCCGCAGGTGCTCCGTCAGCACGGAGGGGTCCACCTCGGCGCCGGGGTCGGGGACGACCCGCGCGATCAACCGGCCCTCGACCAGCTCGACGACGGCGCTCTGGACGCCGGGCACCGCCTCCAGGCTCCGCTCGATCTCCTCGGGCTCGATCCGCTGGCCCCGCAGCTTGATCTGCCGGTCGGCCCGCCCGATGTGGTCCAGCGAGCCATCGGGCCGCCGCCGGCACAGGTCGCCGGTGGCGTACATCAGCTCGCCGGGCGCGCCGGCGAGCGGATCGGGCGCGAACCCGGCCTGCATGAGACGGGGCTGCCCGAGGTAGCGGCCGACACCGGCACCGCCGATCCACAGCTCGCCGACGACCCCGTCCGGCGCCGGTCGCCCCGCGGCGGTGAGGAGGTACAGCCGCCGGTTGGGGATGGGCACGCCGATCGGCGGGTCCCCGCCGGCGGGGTGGCACTCGTGCCAGGTGCTCCAGATCGCGGCCTCGGCCGGGCCGTACAGGTTCAGGACCCGCCGCCCGGGAGCGGTCAGCGCCGTCACCAGGCCGGCGCGCAGCGGCTCGCCCGCCGACGCCGCCAGCCGCAGGGCCGGCAGCGACGGCAGGTCGGGGCACGACTGCCACGCCGTGGGCGTCAGCGTCGCGACCGTGACGCCGTGGTCGCGCAGGGTGTCGCGCAGGACCGGGCCCACGCATCGGCTCGCGGTGGGGGCCATGACGAGCTGGGCTCCCGCCGTCAGGGCGGTCACCAGGTCGAACGGCCAGCCGTCGAAGTGCGGGCTGAACCACTGGAGCACCCGGTCGTCGGGCGTGACGCGGTAGACCTGCCGGAGCGCCACCTGCAGGTTCAGCAACGCGAGATGGGTGATCACGATCGGCTTGGGCCGACCCGACGAGCCGGAGGTGAACACGACGTACGCCGGGTCGCCGGGGTTGACGCCGGAGACCACCGGCGGTGGCACTGGCACGGCCGCCAGCTCGT
Source organism: Mycobacteriales bacterium (assembly GCA_038320445.1). Classification (GTDB taxonomy): domain Bacteria; phylum Actinomycetota; class Actinomycetes; order Mycobacteriales; family Pseudonocardiaceae; genus Pseudonocardia. The sequence continues at coordinate 5,758 of JBBQEF010000199.1, read as the reverse complement.
CGACGTCGACGACGACGATCTCCACGCCGGCCGGGGCGACGGATCGGGCGAGTTCGAGCAGGTGGCGCTGGGTGCACAGGACCGCGGTGCGGGACTGCCGGAGCATGTCGCTCAGCCGCTCCCGGGGGCAGGTGCTGTCGGCGGCGAGGAACGCGGCCCCGGCCCGGCCCACGGCGAGGGCCGCGACGTACGAGCCCGGGGAGCGGTCGGTGAGGACCCCGACGACCACTCCCGGTTCGACCCCGTGGTGCCGCAACCGCTCGGCGAGCACGTCGGCGGTCCGGACGAGCCGCTCGTAGCTGACCGTCGACGTCGCGGCGCGCAGTGCCACCCGGGCCGGGGCCCGGTCGGCGACCGCCGCCACCGCGGCGGGCCAGAGCAGCTCCGCCGACAACGCCGTCGGCGGGACGGTGAGGGCGCGCAGCCCGGCGATGTCCCGGCCGGTCAGCTCGACGCGTCGCGGCCGGGCCCCGGCCGCGGCCGGACGTGGCGGTGCCGACGCAGCGGAGGGACCCCGCGGGTCGGGACCGGGCGAGGTGGGACGGAGGACGCCCGCGGCGGCGCGGCGGCGGACACCTGCCGGGCACGGGCGCCGGCCGGCCACGCGCATCAGGACCCGGGTCGGGCAGCGGGTGTTCGCGTGGGTTCCCCAGGTGACCGCCTCGCCGGGCACCGGCTCGAACGTAGGGTAGCGGTCGATGAACGCGGTCAGGGCGATCCGCGCGGCCTGCTCGGCGTCGACCGATCCGATGCAGTGGTGCCGTCCGGCGGCGAAGCCGAGGTGCCGGCCCTGCGCGCGGCCGATGTCGAACGCGTCGGGGTCCGGTGAGAACTGCGCGGCGTCGCGGTTGGCCGCGGCGAGCAGCGCCACCACCGAGCTGCCGGCCGCGATGTGCTGCCCGCCGACCACGACGTCCTCGGCGGCGACCCGGGCCACGAACTGGCTCGACCCGTCGAGGCGCATGATCTCGCTGATCGCCGACCCGATCAGCTCCGGCTCGGCGCGCAACCGGGCCAGCTGATCGGGATGGCGGCTGAGCAGCATCAGCCCGGCGGCGATCAGCTGGCTGAGGGTCTCGTAGCCGCCCGCGACGACGACGAGCAGGTTGGCGGCCGCGCAGTCCAGGCGCTGCTCCAGCTGGTCGCCTGCCAGGTCGGGCGGCGCCAGCGCGCGGGCGAACACGCTGATCAGGTCCTCACCGTCGCCGGCGCGGCGCTCGGCGACGAGCCCGCGCAGCGACTCCCTCGCCTCCTGCAGCACCGGCACCACCCGCCGGTCCTGGATCCGGGGCAGGGAGCCGACGCTTCCGAGCAGCGCGCCGTAGGCGTCCGCCCACTCTCTGAGCTGGTCGACGCGGTCGGTCAGCCCGAGGCGCACGGCGTTCAACCGGACGGGCAGCGGCCCTGCGTAGGCCCCGACGACGTCGACGGGACCGTGGTCGGGAAGGCGCTCGAGCAGCTCCTGGACGACCCCGGCGACCGCGCACTCCCTGTTCGCCGTCGCAGCAGGCGTGAAGGCCGCGCGCAGGGCCTCCCGCGCGGTCGTGTGGTCGGGCGGGTCGAGGAACAGCAACTGCTGGTCCAGCAACCGCTGGACGTGCGCGGCGTCGGCCATCCCGCGGGAGCCGAGCGCCTCGCTGGAGTGACGCCGCCCCGAGCGGAACCGGTTGTGGTCGCGCAGCACCGCGGACACCTCGGCGTAGCCGCGGCACACCCACACCTTGCTCGTCTCGTCCCAGTAGACGGGCGGCAGCTCGGCGACGGCGCGGTAGAACGGGACCGGGTCGGCGATCACGTCGGGCCGACCGGTGTTCAGCAACGAGTGCCGGCGGCGATCCCATCCGGCGGGCCCTGGGGGGTGGTCGGCTGCTCCCGATGTGCGCACGATACGGTCTCCTCGATCAGACTTGCCCCAGGGTCTGCCCGCGCCTCGCTCGGCGCCGAGAGGTACACGGCTCCACCGTGCCGTGGGTTCACATCGGGCGCACTTTTCGTCACTGCGCGATCGAGCATTCACCCTGTGTGCGATAGCGAACACTCTCCGCATCGGCAGCGTCGCGTGACGATCGGGCAGGGGATTCTCACCGGCCGGCGACTTGACAACGTCGAGATCCCGGTCGGCACGTCCGCTACCCGCAGAGTCGGGCGCCGTCAGCGACGGAGGGACGCCACCAGCGCCGCAGTGCTGCGCCTGCGGCCCCAGGCCACAACGGCAGCGAGCACGCCGACGACGGCGGGGATCAGGGCGAGCACGCCGCCACCGATGGCGAGCGTCAACGTCACGGCCCCGATCATCAATGCGACGAAGCACAGCGCGGCCGGTCCGGTCAGCCGAGGCACGAACATCGCGACCGCGCCCGCCAGCTCCAGCACGCCGATGATGTACATCCCGGGCGCCCCCAGACCCATGGCGTCGAAACCCGCGACGTTCTGCGCCTCGGCGGTCAGCTTGCCGAAGGCCGAGAACGCGTACGCGGCCGCGAGCACGACCTGCAGGGCCCAGAGGCCGATGTTCCCGGCGCGCGAGGTGGCCGTCGTGCGGGTGGCGGTGAAGGAGGCGGTCATGGTGGGCTCCGTCCATACGGTGGGTGATCCGGTCGTGGGAGATGACCACCCCGGGACCCGAGACTCATCGGTCCCGCCGACAGGCCGCGCGGCCGGGTACAACATCCAGGGGAGATCACCATCACGCAGGCCCGCCAGGTGGGCGTACTCGCACGCCAGACAGAAACATGAACGCCCAGGTCGACGACCTGGGCGTTCACGATGTCGTGGAGGTGCCGGGAATCGAACCCGGGTCCTCTGTCGCTTCACAAGGGCTTCTCCGTGCGCAGTTCGCGTCGCCTCTACTCGGATCCACCGATCATGCGAACGAGTCGGTGTGACGATCCCAGTCGCTGTTCGCTGTCCCTGCCCGCCCCGCGACCGGGCGAGCAGGTGAGTCCCCTAGCTGATGCCGGGGTCCGGGTCGGGAACGCACCCGGTCCGACAGTGCTGACTCTCAGCCCGCGAGGGCGTAAGAAGTCTGCACGCGCTGCTTATCGCTGGCGCTTATAAGGTTGCAACGGGTGGTTAACGAGCTCATCGTTGCCTTCCTCGACACGCTTCCCCTTGATCGACGTCCAGAGTCGAAACCGTTCACCCCCTCGGCGCCCGGTGCCGGGCGTCCTGACAGGGTAACGCCTCCCGGGCCCCGCATCATCCCGGTTCGACGCCGAGCAGGCGGGCGGGCGCGTCGTGCAGCACGGAGCGCAGGAACCCCGCCCCCAGCCGGTCGTCGGCGGCGGCCCAGCCGGCGACGGCCCGCACCTGCTCGGCGTAGGCGTAGGGGATGTTCGGGAAGTCGGAGCCGAACACCACCCGGTCGGCCACGTCGACGAGCCGCGCGGCCCAGTCGGCGGGCAGGGCCGCGATCTGCAGGCTGTAGGGCGTGCCGACCATCGTGGTGTCGATGTGCACGCCCTCGTAGCGCTGCACCAGGTCGAGCGCTCCGGTGAAATCGGGCATGCCCGCGTGCGCGAGCACCACGGGCAGCCGCGGGTGCTCGGCCAGCACCTCGGCGAACACGTCGAGGCCGGTGTGGGAGCCGCGGATCGGCCCGTCGCCACAGTGGACGATCGCGGGAACGCCCGCTTCGGCGAGCAGGCCCCAGGCGGGGCGCAGCAGCGGGTCGCGCGGATCGAACCCGCCCACCTGGACGTGCACCTTCACCGCCCGCGCCCCGGCCGCGACGGCGGCGCCGAGGTAGTCGGCCACGTCCGGCTCCGGGTAGAGCGTGGCCGTGGGTACGGCATCGGAGGTGCGGGCGGCGAAGTCGGTGACCCACTCGGTGAGCCAGCGGCCCATTCCCGGCTTGTGGGGATAGACCAGCGGCGCGAACGCCCGCACCCCGAGCTTCGCCAGCGTGGCCACCCGATCGGCCTCGGTCGTGCGGTAGTGGATCGGCCAGGCCCGGCCGTAGTGCGTCTCGGCCCGGTCGAAGTAGTGCCAGACCTTGGCCATCACGCGTTCGGGCAGGAAGTGCACGTGGACGTCGACGATGCCGGGAACACCGAGATCGGCGAGGAACCGCGGGATGTCGTCGTCGGACTCCGGCGGTATCACCGCATCTCCCGCACACGCCCCTTGGCCGCCCGGCCGTAGGCCTTCTGGATCTCGCGCTCGGCGTCGCGCTTGGCCAGGTCGGTGCGCTTGTCGTAGGCCTTCTTGCCCTTGGCCAGCGCCAGCTCGCACTTGACCTTGCCCTCGTTGAAGTACAGCGACAGCGGCACCAGCGTGAGCCCGCCCTCGCGGATCTTGCCGATCAGCCGCTCGATCTCGCCGCGGTGCATCAGCAGCTTGCGGGTGCGGCGGGGCTCGTGGTTGGTCCAGCTGCCCTGTGTGTACTCGGCGATGTGCAGGTTGCGCAGCCAGACCTCGCCGTCGTCGACGGTGGCGAACGCGTCGATCAGCGAGGCCCGTCCCAGCCGCAGGCTCTTCACCTCGGTGCCCAGCAGCGCGACACCCGCCTCGTAGGTGTCGAGCACCGTGTAGTCGTGGCGTGCCTTGCGGTTCTGAGCGATCACCTTGCGGCCCTTCTCCTTCACCCGACCAGCCTACGCGGGCCGTGTGGGCGGTCGTGCGTGGAGAACGTCGCCCCGGCGACGTTCTCCACGCACGGGCGGCGGAGCCGCTACAGGCGCACGTAGAGGCGCAGCGTCACGTAGCCGGTCACCGCCGCGATGCCGGCGCCGATCATGAGCAGGATCGGCGAGACCCACAGGATGTCCGCGACCTGGATCGGCGGCACCACCCCGTTCGAGACGATCCCGCTCAGCAGGGAGTCGATGAACAGGAACTTCCCGGCGAGCAGGCCGCCGGCCGCGATCAGCGCGCCGATGACACCGGTGACCACGGCCTCGATGAGGAACGGCAGCTGCGTGTACCAGCGCGTGGCCCCGACCAGCCGCATCACGCCGACCTCGGTGCGGCGGGTGAACGCCGAGACCTGCACGGTGTTGGAGATCAGCAGCAGTGCCGCGATCGCCTGCACCAACGCGAGCGCGAACGTCACGTTGCGCACGCCACCGAGGAAGTCGAACAGCTTCGCCACCACGTCGCGCTGGTCGATGATCGTGCGGACACCGACCTGACCGGTCATCGCCTGCTTGACCGCCGCCGCGCCCGCCTGCTGGTCGGCGAGCTTGACCCGCAGCGTGGCCGGCAGCGACTGCGGGCGCACCACATCGGCCAGCGACTGCCCCGCGAACAGCTGCTTGTAGCGCTCGTAGGCCTCCTGCTGGTTCTCGTAGCGCACCGATGCCACGAGCGGCGAGTTCTGCAGTGTGTTCTTCAGCGCCGCGCACACGGGCCGGCTGCAGTCGGGGTCGGCCACGGAGACGTCCGAGGTGAGGGCCACCTGGATCTCGACGCGGTCGCTGTAGAGCTCCTCGGTGCGGTCGATCGTGCGCACCGCCAGCAGCCCGGTGCCCACGAGACCGAGCGAGATGGCCGTGGTCAGCACCATCGCGATCGTCATCGTGACGTTGCGGCGCAGCCCGGTGAGGACCTCCCGGACGACGAAGTCGGATTTCATGCCGCCCCCGCGGGGGCGGGTGCGTCGGCGGGCCTCACCGGCTCCCCACCCCGTAGACGCCGCGGGACTCGTCGCGCACGACCTGGCCGAGGTCCAGCTCGACGACGCGGCGGCGCATCGAGTCGACGATCGAGTGGTCGTGGGTGGCCATCACGACCGTCGTGCCCGTGCGGTTGATCCGCT
>JBBQEF010000198.1:0-10762 GCA_038320445.1 Mycobacteriales bacterium | reverse complement strand
CGATGGCCGCCCTTGTGGACCACGTCCAGGCACGAAGTCAGCGACCGACCCCGCTCACTGCTATCCGCTCACCGCCGTTGCTGCTCAGGTGGTGGCGCTTGCATGGGCCGGTCGCACGCGGAGCAGTGCAGCTCGACGTGGCTGATCTCGCCGCACGCGTGGTGTCGGTATAGCACCGGCGGCCCCGTCCGTTCCTGCTGTCCAGCGGTCCCTCCACCCCCCACCATGACCAGCAACAGGTCGCGCCCTCGATTGTCGTACGGCTGTATGCTCAGGAGTATGCAGAGGGAGCGCATTACGATCAGCATCGATCCCGGCGTGGCAGCCCGGGTTCGCCAGTGCGGGGCACGCTCGGGCTCGGGGGGCGCGTCGAGCTATCTCGAGCGCCTGGTGCGCCAGGACGAGACCCGTGAGGCCGCCGAGGCGTTGGCGCACTGGTACGCCCAGCAGCCCGAGCGCGTCGACGCCGATGAGGCCGAACGCATCGCCGCGGCGGAGGAGCTGGGCGAGACCGCATGAGGCGCGGCGAGATCTGGCACTACGAACCGGTCATCAACCGCGCCGGCCAGTCCACCGACCGGTTGATCGTCTCCTCGAACTCGATCAACACCACCGAGCTGCCCACGGTCCTGGTCGTGCACATCGTCGACCGCGACCCCGAGTCGCTGCTGGCTGTCCGGATCGGTGACCGGGGCTGGGCCGTCGCGACCGCGATCGAACGACCCGTCCGCAAGCGCCTCACCGAACGTGTCGGCGAAGCCACAGCGGCCGAGATGGAGCAACTCGACAACGCCCTGCGCGCGACCTTCGACCTGTAGCTACGCCGACCGCGGCGGGCGGCGCCGAGGACGATCACGATCACGCTCGCTTCAACGCAGGCGGCCGGGCGGGCCGAGCTCAGGGCGTCTGTCAAGTCGTGGTCGCCGATGATCACCAGCACCGGCGCAGTGATCCCGGCCAGCTGGGCGTCGCTCCAGCCCTGCAAGTCGGCCGCATTCTTCGACTCCCCGGCCAAGAACTCGGCGAAGCGCTCGGGATGAGGGGAGAGCCGGGCGTAGGTCTCCTGCATGTCGGCGAAGTCCTGCGCGGTGGGCATGCGGGTGGAGGTGGCGTACCTGGAAGGATCCCTGAGGTCCTCGTGCATGCCGTCCGGCCGCACCGGCTCGCACATCGGTACAACTGACTGCACCCGGTCCGGGTGCGAGACCGCCAGCTCCCAGGTGACCGCGGCGCCCAGGCTGAACCCGAGCACGTGCGCCCGGTCGATGCCCAGGTGGTCGAGCAGCGCGACCACGTCACCGGCCATCGCGGCCGGACTTCTGACCCGGTCGATGTCGGCGGTGCGGCCGTGGCCCTGCAGCTCGACGCCGATCACGCGGTGCCGGCCGACCAGCTCGGGGATGAGCGCGGCGAAGCTGAGGTCGATGCTCTGGACGCCGCCGTGCAGCAGTACCAGCGGCGAGCCTTCGCCCTGCACTTCGTAGTACATGTGCAGGCCGTTCACGTCTGCGTAGCCGCCGGTGTTGTCCATGCCCCTTAGACCGTCCCCGCAGCGGGGACTCATCGCTCGTCCGGCAGGACGCCGAACACCGGCGGGCTGTCACTGCCGGGGCTGTCACTGCCGGGGCTGGCCGGTTTCGGTGGTGATGACGCGGTCGGCGACCCGCCGAAACGCCGCGGCTGCACCGGCGACGTCGCTGTCGTCGTCGTTGACCAGCTGTCCGGCCGCGACGCCGGCCGACCGCAACTGCGGGCCTGCCTGACCTACCTGCGCGCCGGTGACACGCTCGTCGTGCCGAGCCTCGATCGGCTCTCCCGGTCCCTGCAGGACCTCATCACCCTCGTCGCGCAGCTACGCCGGCGTGGGATTGGGTTCCGCTCGCTGCATGAGGCCCTCGACACCACCACCCCCGGCGGTCGGCTGGTGTTCCACGTCTTCGCCGCGCTGGCCGAATTCATCCGGGAGCTCATCGTCGACGGGACTCGGGAGGGCCCAGCCGCGGCACCGGCCCGCGGCGTCCGGCTCGGCCGTCCGCCTGCAATGACCCCCGAACAGGTCCGCCACGCTCGCGACCTGCTCGCCCGGCCCGACAACACCGTCTCCTCCATCGCGCGGCTGCTCAACGTCAGCCGCTCCACCATCCATAAGTACGTCCCCGAACTCGGCGGCCGCGCCAGCGGCGCCGCGCCGGCGCTCGACGGCGTCCTGACTGCGCTGCCCGAGGACACCAGGCCGCCGCCCGACATCGCGAAAGTGCGATGATCTTCTGACCTTGCGTCGGCCGCCGAGGAGCTGTTCTCCATCACGCGATCAACGGTGTATCGGCCGGCGACCCGGTCGAACGCCACTAACAGCGTCGCCGGGGTCGCACACGAGGTTGAACAGGTCGAGCTACCCGGACCGGGCTGAGTGGGCCCGGTCCTTCCCGCATGCGGAGGCGAGTGACGTCGAGGCGCTCCGGCGGTTCGGCGGATAATCGAACTCGCCGGCGGTCACAGCCCGAGCCCCGCCTCGATGAGCGGCCAGGCGCGATGCAACTCCCGCTGCCAGTACACCCAGTTGTGGGTGCCTGCGCTGTACAGGTCGACCTGCGCGTCCACGCCTGCCGCCCGCAGGCGCACGACGAAGGCCCGGTTCTGCGCGCCGATGGACACCTCGATGGCGTCTCGGGACGTGCCGGTGGGATCGAGAGGGCCGGGCGACCCGTCGCCCGCCGCGACGAACAGCCGGGTGCCACGCAGGGCGTCGACGAGGTCGTAAGGGTTGTGCCGGGCCCAGGTGGCCGCGTCGCTGATCGGATTGCCCCACAGGTTGTCGGGGTCGGTGTTGCCCTGGTGACGCACCAGCGCGCGGTAGTCCTGCACGACGTCCTCCGACAGCCGCGTGTGCACGATCCCGCTGAACGAGGCCGCGACGGCGAACCGGCCCGGCCGGTGGGCGGCGTAGTCCAGCGCGCCCAGACCGCCCATCGACACCCCGGCCACGGCCTGCCGGTCCCCCGCCCGATACCCGGCCGCCAGCAGCGCAGGAAGCTCGACGGTGTGGAACGTCTCCCAGCCCGGCCCGGACAGCCAGTCGGAGTAGAAGCCGACCGTGCCGCCCTCCGGCATCACCACCAGCACGTCCGATGTGCGCGTCAACTGCTCGACGTCGGTGGAACGGGTCCAGCTCAGGTAGTCGTCACAGCAGCCGTGGAGCAGGTAGAGCACCGGCCACCGCCGCGCCGGGTCGGCGTCGAACCGTTGGGGCAGCAGCAGGCGGACGCCCACCCCCTTGCCCAGCGCGGGCGAGTTCACCGTCAGGTCCCACGTCCGCACCGCGACCTGGCGTGCCACCAGCACCCGCGCCGTCGGTGCCGCCGCGGGAACGGGCGTGCCCGCGCAGGAGATCAGCGCAGCGGCGAGCAGCACCAGAACCGCCGGCCGGCCGCGGCGACGCGGGTTGTCAGCTGCGGACACGGGAGCGCATCCGCGCCGCGACGGTGAACAGCCAGGCCATGAAGCCGATGAGGAAGACCCGTTGGATCAGGCCCTTCCAGGTGAACAGCTCGCCGTCCGGTTGCTGAGCCACCTTCAGCACGCCGGCCGCGACGACCAGCCCGATCCCGGCCGTGAGCGTCCAGCCGGCCATCCCCGGCCAGGCGGGGTCGGTGCGAAAGCGCCGGTAGAACACGAAGCAGGCCACCGGGGCCACCGAGAACACGACAGCCCCGAGGATCCCGTGGATCAGTCCGTGCACGCTGTGCTGGTCGAACAGCGCCGACGGGTCGGTGACGAACGGGCCGGACACCATCAGACTGACGCCGATGATCTGCAGCAGCACCGGACCGGCCGTGGCGGCCGGGCCGCGCTCGAGGACGCGCGCGCAGGCGCGCCCGAACACGACGACGAGGGCACCGGTCACCAGGAAGTTGACGATCTGCACCCAGCCGCGCGGACCCAGCGACAGCTCGCTGACGAACATGCTCACCGGGTCGTAGCCCGCGCGGAGCGCCCCCTCGACGGTGAAGACCGCCACGAACACGACTGGTGCGACCATGCCCGCCGCCGCGGCCCGCCGCATGTGCTGCCGCTGGCCCCCGGCCCTGTCCGGCTCGGTCTCGTCCATGGTGTGAGCGTGGCACGCGGTCGACGGCCCGGCGGGTTCGTCGTGGCTGCGTCGTGTCATGGCGCCACGAGCCTGATGATGTCGCGCGGGCGCGTCTCGCGTTCGTCGAAGGCGAAATCGATGCCGGCCTCGTCCGCGGCGACGAAGGATCGGCGCTCCGCCTCCGCCGACACCCAGAACCCCATGGAGACCACGGCGCTGCCGTCGGCGGTGCACCAGCACTCGGCAGCGGTGCACCCCGGCGTCGATGCCATGAACGCGGCCGCCGCCCGCACCCGATCGACGAACGCGTCCCGGTGTTCGTCGCCTGGGTAGTGCAGCGCGACAAAGCCGACCTTGCTCGCCGACTCCGTCATGGCTTCACCTCTCGGTCCGCGGACGCCGACGCTGCGGGCGACGACCCACGAGCGACGAGGGCCAGGGCCAGCAGCAGCAGGAGAGCCAGCGACCCCACGGTGTAGGGATCGGACGTCCGGCCGCCGAGGTTGCGGTCGATGACGTGCGAGACCGTGTGCACGGCCGCGGCGGCTGTGGCTGCGATCAGCCCCACCAGCAGGCCGTCGGCAACGACCGTGGCGGCGAACAGGCCGCTGCCGAGCCCGATCTGGAAGGCGCCCACGTCGTGGAGGTAGTGCTCGTTGTAAGGCGGGAAGTTCGCGGCGACGGCCGCGAAGGATTCGGGCGATACGAACGCCCACACCCCGAGACCCAGGAAGGCCGTCCCGACCAGGGCGGCCAACCCCGTGGCCAGCCGCCTCCTCACGAGGGACCCGGTCATGGCCGGGACACCCCGAACATGCCCGCCGGCACCGAGGCGGCCGGAGTGGCACCGGGGCGCCGGCCGGGGCAGACGGTCAGCATCAGCGCGCCGCCGATCTCGATCGGCAGCGCGTAGCGGGCCACCTCACCCCAACCCACCGAGGACGCCATCGCGACGAGGTAGACGGTGAGCAGCCCGGCTGCCGCCTTGCCGACCCAGCGCCGCTGCCAGCCGGTCAGCAGGGCGACAGCGAGCGTCACCTCGGCCGCGGTCGCACCTGCCGCCGCGACGACCGCCAGCGGCTCGGGAACCCCGTGCAGCAGCACCCGCGTGTAATCGACGAACGCCGTCCAGGATCCCCAGGACACCCCCGCCGTACCGGGCGGGCCGAACGCGCCGAAGCGGTCGGCGACCGCGCCGGCGAAATCGGCTGCGAACAGCACGGCCACCACCCACCCGGCCGCCCAGGTCGCCACCGGGTGTGCACCGCACACCCGATCGAGGATCACCACCGCGGCCAGTCCGAGCACCGCCACCACGAACACCAGCGTGATCATCCCCGGCAGCGTGCCGGCGGCCGCCCACCCGGCTCCGAACAGCACGCCGGCCCCCACCCAGGCCAGCCCGCCGATCCGCCGTGCTCGATCCATCCACTCCATGACCCCACCTCCCAGTGGTACGGTTCCTTACTAGTTCGGTCACGGTAGCCAGGAGGCCAGCATTGGTCAAGCGCCTTACCAACCCGTTGCGGGGGCGGCCGACCCCCCTCGGGTCGCTGCTCAACGCGGCCGGTCAGCGGCTCTCCGCCGAGCTGGACGCGGCCCTGCAGGAAGCAGGGTTCGCCGATCTGCGCGCAGCGCACGCCCCGGTGTTCATGGCCATCGACCCGCAGGGATCGCGGGTGACCGAGCTCGCGCAGCGGTCGGGCATGTCCAAGCAGGCGGTCGGCGAGCACATCCGCTACCTGACCGGGCACGGCTACCTCACCGTCACGTCCGACCCCCACGATCGGCGGGCCAAGGCCGTCGCCCTCACCGAACGGGGCTGGGAGGCACTCGACCTCGGCGAGCGCGTGATCGCCGGCTACGACGCCTGGTTGGCGGCGGCCGTCGGCGCCGAGCAGGTCGCGGTGCTCCGGGAGACCCTGCACAGGATCATCGCCACGCCGCCGCGACGGAGTGGCGTCCACGATCGGCTCGGCCATGGTCGGTCCCCCTTCAGTCAGGTTGCCCCGATGTAGGGACGAGCAGCGGCCCCGGACGTGACAGTCGCCCAGCGTCGTGACGGCCGGTCGCGCGGAACATGCCCTCGATACCGGCAGGTCGGCCCGCTTCGAGGTGATGCGGTAGCCGTGCGGCGCGGCCGGCGCGGCCTCGACTGCGGATCCGCGCCGTAGCCGAGGGTGAATCGGTGAGTGTTACAGTGCCGCTGACCGGTCGCGTCTGGACCTGGCGGTGTTGCCGGAGCGGGTCAGTCAGGCGATCAGGTAGTCGTCATCGTCGAGGTCGGCCGCGGGGATGGTGACGTATGTCTTGGACGGCGGCTGGTCGTCGCCGTGTCGCTGCCGGGTGGCACCTGCTCGGGCCAGGAGCTCAGCGTGATCGGGTCCGGTGAGCTTGACGCCGAACCCGCCGCGGGACAGAGAGACGAAGACGGCGCCGTCGGCGTAGCCGATGAAGCCGCCCATCATCGCCCGGGTGGTGATGTGGAAGGGCAGGGCATCAGCGACGTCGTCGAGGCGGGCTCGCAGTGCTCGAGGGTTGGCCTCAGCGCAAACCTCGCCGGCACCTTCAAGCGCCGGGTTCATCTGGCACCTCGGGATGCGTCTGATCGACCGGCGACCCGATCTCGACCAGTACTCGTTGGGGTCGCGCACGTAGGCGACGTGCTGCCCCCACGGTTTGGCGGTGAGGGGTTCGACCAGCACGGCCCCGGCTGCCATGGCCCGCGCGGGGGCGGCGTGGGGGTCGCGCGCGCTGAACGCGAGGTCCAGCCCGGGCGGTGGGCTGTCGGCGCGGTTCGGGCGGAACCCGCCCGGCAGGTGTGGCAGCACGCCGTCGGCGAGGGACTCCTCGGTGAAGGCGAGAGTCACACCGGGGGTGTCGAGCTCGGCGTACCGGCCGGAGTCGTGCACGAACCGGATCCGCAGGCCGAGTCCGTCGCGGTAGAAGTCCAGGGTCTCGTCGAGATCACGCACGTAGATCACCGTGTACGTGAACGTCAGGAACCCCGACGACGCCACCGTCGACCTCGCCATCGAGGACGCCACCACGGACGCCGGCGACGGTGCCGCCGTTTGTGTCGTCGAGTTTGAGGTCGGGGAGGTGCTCATCGACCGGGGCCTGACGCCACCGCGCTCGGGTCACTCGGGTCGTTGGGAAGCTCGAAGTGCGGGTTCTCGATGATTGCGAGGATGCCGCCGCCGTGCGGCAAAGCGAACGTAGCGGTCCGGATACCGTCCCCACGTCCTGCACCGAGCCCTCGGCGGTCGCACCGGCCTCGACGAGCCGCCGATGAGCGGTCTCGGCGTCGGCAACGCCCCAATAGGTCAGGACGCCACGTGCGGGGTCGGCGTGAGGGTCAAGGGCGAGCTCGTACCTCGCGAGGTTGTAGCCGACGTAGAAATCGGTGTCGAAGTACGGAGCGATTCCCAGCATGGCGGTCATCCACTCCTTGGCGGCGGCCAGGTCCGGCGCCGGTTAGATCGCGGTCCGCAGCCCCAGGAAAGCATCACCCACGCCGGGGACGGCGGGAGCGGTCTCGCCGGCCGGGGCGCCCGAGCTGCTCGCCGCGTTCGTCGTGTCCGTGGTGTTGGTCATGCCCCCCATCATCAGGGCGCTTCGACCGTGGGTTCTTGAACGAATACGTCGTCGGCGATCTCACGCCGGTACGCGCCGGGCGGGACACCGGTCAGTCGGGTGAAGGCCCGGGTGAGGTGGGCCTGGTCGGCGTAACCACGCTCGGCGGCCAAGACCGCCAACGCCGTGCCGTCCCCGGTTCGAAGATCACGCGCCACCAGCGACTGCCGCAGCACACCGAAGGTCTCCTGGGGCGACAGGCCCACGTACGTCGCGAACAGGCGCTGCATCTGCCGTGGACCGACCCGGCGCGTCGCCGTCGTCGACGCACCCCGAGCCTGGCGGAACAACACCTCGTCGACATCCTGGTCGCGCTCCAACACACCCTCGGCGAGCAAGCGGCGCGTCCATTCCAGCAGCTGGCCGTCCGCGGAGCCGTCGGCGTTCGGGCCGGCCACCACACAGTCCCGGCCCCGCAGCTGGGCCAGGGACGTCACCCCGCCCAAACGCGGCAGCGTGCCCGGCACCAGGCGCAGGCAACCACTGTCGAGCTCGCGGGTGGCCGGCTGTCCTGCTCGCGGGTCGCGAGGATGGCCGGTGCGGCCACCACCCCATGGCCCGGGCACCGAGCACGTCGGTCACGTCGACCGTTCACGCCCGGGAGTAGCACCGCACGACTGATCACCACCTCAGCCACGCACCGCCAGCACCGCTCAATTCACCATCCACAACGCCACGACCGCCATCACGTCACCAGCACAGGATCACCATCAACAAGCCCGCGTACAAACGACAGACCAACTGTCCGTTCCGCCCGAGGGTGGCGCCGGTCCGTCCGGGACGAGAAGCTGCGGTGCGCCAGCTTGGGTTGGACGTTCCCTCGGCTGTCGTCCGGATCTATGTGGCGCAATCTGCAAGATCGGCCTGGGCGATGTGGTTGATGGTGGCGCTGGCCCAGATCGCGCCATCGATGTTCTCCATCGCCGGGGACCACGGTCGGATGAGGACCGGGCGGACGTGGCGGTGGTGAAGGATCACGTTCCCGCCCTCGGGTCGGCGGGCGAACCAGAGGGCGCTGCGATCGTGGCGGGCTTGGTTGGCCTTGCCGGGTGTGAACACGTGGTTCGAGCAGCGGGACCGGGTGTCGAGGTAGGTCCTGGGCGGTCTGATCGGCGGCCGCGGCGAGTCGCAGCTCATCCAGTGCGCGACCGCGTCGCTGGTCTCGCCGGGTTGGTAGGCGGTGCGGTCCAGGCGCCGACTGATCTCGGAGAGGAACTGCTGGCGCTGCCGCTGGTCGGCGTGGGCGCGGAGCCGCCAGGTGGGCGCGGCGAGGACGGCGGCGAGGTCGACGGCCTCGGGATAGACCGCGGCGAACACCCGGGACGCGGTGAAGTCCGCGAAGGGATCACCGATGATCGCTTGGGTGCGTCGGGACCAGCGGTGCCCGACCTTGGTGCGTGTTTCGGCGGGGTTGTTCCAGAGGTGGGCGCAGATCAGGAATCCGGTCAGGACCGCGTCGTAGGCGGCGACCCAGCCGTGTTGTTGTTGCAGCCGCAGGTGCCGGCGTTGGGCGTGGACGACCTCGGGCAGCTCGCCCAGTGGGGTGGCCGCGGCGTCGATGTCGGGTGGCCCGATCCAGCAGCGGTGGCGCAGGCAGACGTAGCGGTGGTGCGGGAGCAGCCGGGTGACCGGGCCGCCGCGATGGCGGGTGTCGCAGCGTGGGCACGCGGCCGGACTGCCCATCCCAGAGCGCCACCCGCACACCCCCGGGCGGCGTCCCGACCCCACCGACCTACGGGTCGGCGCCGAGGGCGAGATCACCCACCCCCGGTACTGGGAAGCCGGCTACCGCGCGGCCGCCGACGCCGATCTCGACTGGCGCCGAGCCCGCGACACCGCCGGGTTGGGGTTCATGCCGAAACACCGCCCAGTCCGGCGCGGGAACGCGCAGCTCCGGCAGCGCTCCGGCGAGCTGCGCGTGGGGGCGCCCGGTGAGCGCGACGAGCGCCTCGGGCCGGACCCGTCGCCGCGTCGTGCTGGGTTGCTCGGGGGTGCTGATGTGTGCCCAGAGCTCGCGGAAACCGATGCCGTGCAACGCGGCGAGCCGGCTGATCTAGGACGTGATCTTGCGGAAGGGGACGAATCGCACGGAATGCGGTTCCTCGTCGGCGGTCGGTGGGTGAGGAGCGGACCTGCGTAGCCTGCGCAGATGATCCCGGCGCGGCAGCCCCGATCGGGCCGTCGCGAGCGGAGCCGGCTCGTAGGTGCGGTCCACCTGCGGCGCACCCGCGAGGAGTTCGGTCGCCGGTGGACCGTGTCCAGGAGCTACCGATGAGCGCGCGATTCGAGGAACTCGACTGGTCCGAGACGGCCATGGGGACGATCAGCCTGCGGCGTCGGCTCGAGCCGACGCTCGAGATCGACGTGTTCGAGGTGAAGCTCGGCGAGGAGTTCCTCATGTCGAGCCTGTTCACGGTGGCGGAGGTGGAGCTCGCGCGTCTCGGACTGGCACAGGCTTCGGGCACAGGGCTCGACGTGGTGGTCGGGGGGTTGGGGCTCGGATACACCGCGCAGGCGGCGCTGGCCGATCCCCGGGTCGGCTCGCTGATCGTGGTCGAGGCGCTCGGCGAGGTCATCGGCTGGCACCAGCGCGCTCTGCTCCCCGACACCGCCGAGCTGGTGTCGGACGAGCGGCTCCGCCTGCAGCTGGGCGACTTCTTCGCCATGACCGACAGCGTGATCGGCTTCGACGCGGACGCTCCCGGTCGGCTCTTCGACGCCGTGCTCCTCGACATCGACCACACCCCGCGACACGTCCTGCACCCGAGCCACGCCGGCTTCTACACCTCTGCGGGGCTCCGCAGGCTCGCTGGTCACCTGCACCCGGGTGGGGTGTTCGCGCTGTGGTCCGACGACCCGCCCGACCCCGGTTTCGAGGCGGTGCTCGGGGAGGTCTTCGACCGGTGGGAAACGCCCGTGGTCCGGGTCCCCAATCACCTCACCGGCGGGTCGTCGGCCAACACCGTCTACGTCGCGACGTAGGCACCGGACCTGCTCGAAGCGGCCTCGGCGGCGCCTGCTCGTGGGTCTCAGCGG
>JBBQEF010000197.1:0-10803 GCA_038320445.1 Mycobacteriales bacterium | reverse complement strand
GCACCGGTCCCGGCCGTGGTGGCGGCCGCGCGCGAAGGTGCGTCCGGGGACCTCACCGGCCTGCGGGTCGGCGTCGTCCGCGAGCTGGGCGGTGAGGGCTACCAGCCCGGCGTCCGCGCGTCGTTCGAGGCGGCGCTGCGGCAGCTGGAGAAGCTGGGCGCCGAGGTCGTCGAGGTGAGCTGCCCCCACTTCGAGTACGGCCTGGCGGCCTACTACCTGATCCTGCCGAGCGAGGTCTCGTCCAACCTCGCCCGCTTCGACGCGATGCGCTACGGGCTGCGCGTCAGTTCAGGAGCCAGCGCGGAGGAGGTCATGGCGAACACCCGCGAGGCCGGGTTCGGCCCGGAGGTCAAGCGCCGGATCATCCTCGGCACCTACGCCCTGAGTTCGGGCTACTACGACGCCTACTACGGGCAGGCGCAGAAGGTGCGCACGCTGATCAGCCGCGACTTCGCCGCCGCGTTCGCCCACGCCGACGTCCTCGTCTCGCCGACCACGCCCACCACCGCGTTCCCGATCGGCGACAAGGTGGACGACCCGCTGGCCATGTACCTCAACGACCTCGCCACCATCCCGACGAACCTCGCCGGCACCGCCGCGATGTCCGTGCCGTCCGGGCTGTCCGACGACGGGCTCCCCGCGGGTCTGCAGATCATGGCGCCGGCGCTGGGCGAGGCCGTGATGTACCGCGTGGCGGCGGCGTACGAGTCCACCCGTGAACCCCTCGTCGCCCCGGAGGTCCCGTCATGACGGCGCCGGCCACCATCACGACCCCCGTCGCCCTCGCGGCCCCCGGAAGGGAGTGCTCGGCATGAGCCCGTCGACCCTGGTCGGCTTCGACGACGTCGTCGAGCGCTACGACCCCATGCTCGGGCTCGAGGTGCACGTCGAGCTCAACACCGCCACGAAGATGTTCTGCGGCTGCCCCACCGCGTTCGGGGCCGAGCCCAACACCCAGGTCTGCCCGACCTGCCTGGGCCTGCCCGGCTCCCTGCCGGTGGTGAACCGCACGGCCGTCGAGTCGGCGATGCGGATCGGCCTGGCGCTGCACTGCGACATCGCGCCGTGGGGCCGGTTCGCGCGGAAGAACTACTTCTACCCCGACATGCCGAAGAACTTCCAGACCTCCCAGTACGACGAGCCGATCGCCGTGAACGGGTACCTCGACGTCACCCTCGACGACGGCTCGGTCTTCCGCGTGGAGATCGAGCGCGCGCACATGGAGGAGGACACCGGCAAGTCGCTGCACGTGGGGGGCGCGACGGGCCGGATCCACGGCGCCGAGTACTCGCTGCTCGACTACAACCGTGCCGGCGTCCCGCTGATCGAGATCGTCACGAAGATGATCCCCGGTACGCGCGAGCGGGCGCCGGAGGTGGCGCGCGCGTACGTCACCGCGCTGCGCGACCTGATCAAGGCGCTCGGCGTCTCGGACGTCCGGATGGATCAGGGCTCGATGCGCTGCGACGTCAACCTGTCGCTCTCGCCGCGCGATTCCGGGATCCTCGGCACGCGCAGCGAGACCAAGAACGTCAACTCGCTGCGGTCGGTGGAGCGGGCCGTCCGCTACGAGATGTCACGCCACGCCGGCCTGCTCGACGCGGGTGAGAAGGTCGTCCAGGAGACCCGGCACTTCCAGGAGGACACGGCCAGCACGCGCTCCGGTCGGATCAAGGAGACCTCGGAGGACTACCGGTACTTCCCGGAGCCCGATCTGGTGCCGATCGCGCCGTCGGCCGAGTGGGTGGAGGAGCTGCGCGGCACCCTGCCCGAGCTGCCGTGGGCGCGGCGCGCGCGGCTGCAGGCGGAGTGGTCGCTGTCGGACGAGGAACTGCGCGACCTGGTCAACGCGGGTGCGCTGGACCTCATCGAGGCCACCGTCGCGCAGGGCGCGCCCGCGGGTGAGGCCCGATCGTGGTGGGTCGCGTACCTGGCGCAACAGGCCAACACCCGGGAGGTGGCGCTCGACGAGCTGCCGATCACCCCTGCCCAGGTGGCCCGGGTGATCGCGCTCGTGGCGTCGGGAGAGCTGAACAACAAGCTCGCCCGCCAGGTGGTCGACGGGGTCCTGGAGGGCGAGGGCGCGCCCGACGAGGTGGTCGCCGCCCGCGGCCTGGCAGTGGTCTCCGACGACGGCGCCCTCGTCGCGGCGGTCGACGAGGCGCTGGCCGCTCAGCCGGATGTCGTGGAGAAGATCCGCGGTGGCAAGGTGGCGGCGGCAGGTGCGATCGTCGGTGCGGTGATGAAGGCGACGCGCGGGCAGGCCGATGCCAAGCGCGTGCGAGAGCTGATCATCGAGCGCTGCGGCTGACGGGCTGCGGCTGACGCCGCCCGTGCGCGGATAACGTTGTTCCGGCAGCGTTTTCCGCGCACGACCAGGTTGTCCACATCACCGGCGTGCCATCCACAGCCGGGCAGGTCGATCCGGCGACGGGCACGGTGTGGCCCATCGTCGGACCTTGGTCACAGCAACAGGACTCTCGGCCCCCGCCGGACTCGTGGACGCCGGGCAGCTCCGCGCCTGGGAGATGCTCCTCACCGCACAATCGGGTGTCGTCCACATCGCGCAACTCCGAACTCTCGGGGTGACGCCGGCCGCGGTTCGTGCGCAGGTCGATGCCCGCCGTTGGCGGCGGGTGGTGCCCGGCGTCTACGCGGTCTTCACCGGCCCGCTGCCCCGGGACTCGCTCATCGCTGCAGCGCTCCTCTACGGCGGCTCCGCGGCCGTGTTGAGCCACCGGACCGCCGCGGAGGAGTGGAATCTGGTCCACCGGCTGGGCGGGCCCGTGACGTCACCGTGCCGTACGGAACGTCGGCGGTGTCGCAGACCGATCTCGTCGTCGTACACCGATCCCGGGCCTACCGGCACATCGTGGTCCCGACCGCGCCGCCGCGCACGTCGCGCGCCGACACGGCGGTGGACCTGGCGGTCGAGGAACCGGACGCGCGTTGCGCCCGAACCGTCCTGACGACCCTGTTGACCGGCGGCGGCGTTCGTGTGGTCGAGGTCGAGCAGCGGCTCCAGGAGCGTCCTCCCCGGCGCTATCGGCGCGCTCTCGCCGCGGCCGTCCGGCTGGTCCGCGAGGGTGTCCAGTCCGCGCTCGAGGAGCTGTACGCCGTCGAGGTCGAGGAGGCGCACGGCCTGCCGCCCGCGCGGAGGCAGAGCCCGTTCGTGGTGGACGGCGTCACGCTGTGGGAGGACGCGGTCTACGACCACGTGGGCGTTGCACTCACCGTCCGCCTCGACGGCCGTGCCCACCTCGCGGACGATGTCGCGTTCCGCGACCGTCGACGCGACAACGCCGCTGAGCTCGCCGGCCGCGCACGCCTGACGTTCGGGTGGCGGGACCTCTCGACCGATCCGTGTGGGAGCTCGGCCGAGGTGATCGCGATACTCCGGCGCGCCGGATGGTCGGGCGAGCCGATCCGGTGCGAACGCTGCCCCTGATGGGTCGTGCGTGGAAGAGGCGGTCGGAACAACGTTGTGCGCGCACGGGCGACGTCAGGCGCTACTCGCCCCACCCCCGGCCGGCGGCTGGATGCGGATCACCCGGTCGTCGCTGGGCACCGGCTTGCCCCCCGCCCTGTTGACTGTCCCCAGCCACAGCAGCCCGTCGGGGGCGCGGGCGGCGGCCGACAGCCGGCCGTAGGTGTTCACCAGCTGCGTCTCGGGGTCGCCGGTGAAGGCGCCGGTGTCGGACGGGTGCAGCACGAACAGCCCCGCCCCGGTCGTCTCCGCCACCACCACCAGGCCCGGCGCCGCCATGCAGCCGGCGACGCCGGGCCGGTCGGGCCAGGTCCATGCGGGCGCGGGCAGGGGGCCGGGGACGATCTCGTGCAGCACGTCGCGGGTGGCGGTGCGGTCGGTGACCCAGGTCAGCGTCGACTTCGGGTCCACGCAGATCCCGCCCGGCGCCTGCAGCCCGGAGCTCAGCACGGGCGAGCCCGGCGTCGGGTTGCCCTTGCCGGGGTGGCCGAGCGTGTCGATGCGCAGCAGCTTGCCGGCCAGCGAACCGGGCGCGTTCGGGTCGCCGCCCGCGTCGCCGGTGGCCACGAGCAGCGACCCGTCGACGTCGACGGCGAGCGCCCCACCGTTGTTGCGCACCCCGCGCGGGATGCCGATCAGCACCGGCTTCGGCGGCTCGCCCCGGGCGATGCGGACGACCCGGTTGTCGCTCGCCGTGGTGGTGTAGGCGTAGACGAGCTGGTCCTCGGCGTAGGAGGGGGAGAGCACGAGGCCGGTGAGGCCGCCGTCGCCCGCCGCGTCCACGGGAACGGTGGTGACGAGCACCGGGTCGCGATCCTTCGCCACCTGCAGCACGCGGCCCGTGGTGCGCTCGCCGACGAGTGCGGTCTGCGCGTCGGGCAGCACGGCGATGGCGCCCACCGGGTTGAGGCATGTCGCGACGACCTGCGGGTCCGCGTCGACGCAGGCGGGCGGTGCCTGCGGTGCGCCGCTCGGTGACGGGCCGCTCGGCGGCGGGGCACCGGGGGTGCTGGGTTCGGCGGCCGACGGCGGACCGCCCAGCTCACCGGCCCCTTCGATCTTGGGTTGCCAGTTGCGCGGGCCGTCGTCGGGGAAGGTGGCGCACCCGGCGAGCAGGAATCCGAGCAGGCCGACGGCCAGGCCGCGCCGAACTCGTCCTCCCACGCCGTCAGGTTAGGTCGAGCCCGGTGAGCGCCCGGTGAGTACCGTCGCGCCCATGGTCGACATCGCTGTGCTGGTTCCCCACGAGGAGGGCGTCGCGGCGCTCGCGGACGTCCCCGGCGTCACGGCCGTGCTCTACGACGTGGCCGACGAGCTGCCACCGGCCGACGTGCTGGTGCCGCCCTTCCTGGCCAGCAGCGAGGCGGTCGGGATGGCGTCGCGGGTGCCCGCGCTGCGGCTCGTCCAGCTCCTGACGGCCGGTGCCGAGAACTGGGTGGGCAGGCTCCCCGACGGGGTCGCGCTGTCGGACTGCCGCGGCGCGCACGGCGGCGCCACCGCCGAGTGGATCGTGGCGGCGATGCTGGCCGTCTACCGGGAGCTGCCCGATTTCGTCCGCCGCCAGGACGAGGCGCGCTGGGACCAGCACCGCACGGCGGAGCTCGCCGGGAAGAAGGTGCTGATCGTCGGAGCGGGCGACGTCGCCGAGCACACGGTCCGCAGGCTGACCCCGTTCGAGGTCGCGACGACGCTCGTGGGCCGGCGCGCGCGTGACGGCGTCCACGGCATCGACGGGGTGCACGACCTGCTCCCGCACCACGACGCGTGCGTGGTGATCGTGCCGCTGACCGACGACACGCGCGGGCTCGTCGACGCCGCGTTCCTCGCCGCGATGCCCGACGGCGCGCTGCTGGTCAACGCCGCCCGCGGGCCCGTCGCCGACACCGACGCGCTCACCGCCGAGCTGACCTCCGGGCGCCTGCTCGCCGCGGTGGACGTCACCGACCCCGAGCCGCTGCCGGCCGACCACCCGTTGTGGAAGGCGCCGGGCCTGCTGCTCACGCCGCACGTCGGGGGGAGCGTGCCGGCGGCGCTGCACCGGGCCTACCGCGTGGCCGCGGAGCAGGTCGCGGCGTTCGCGCGCGGCGAGAAACCGCCGAACCTCGTCGAGAACGGGTATTGACGCCGTCGCCGGGCTAGTCTCCCGACCCATGAGCGAGCTGCCCACGACCACCGTCCCCGGCATGGGCGGGTACGGCGAGGATCCGACGAAGACCCGCCCCACCCGGCGCCCGCTGGCCTGGAACGGCGGCACCGACATCGGGCTGCTGCTACTGCGGTTCGCCGTCGGCGGGGTGCTGTTCGCGCACGGTGCACAGAAGGTGTTCGGGCTGTGGGGCGGCGTGGGCATCGCCGATTTCGCCCGCATGCTGGAGGGCTACGGCTACCAGCAGAGCGTCACGCTGTCCTGGGTCACGGGCGTCGCGGAGCTGGTGGGCGGCGCGTTCGTCGTCCTCGGGGTGCTGACGCCGCTGGCGGCCGCGGGCCTGCTCGCCATCATGATCAACGCGGTGCTGGTGAAGCTGAACAACGGCTTCTTCATCACCGCCACGACCGGCGCCGGCGGCGTCGAGTTCGACCTGGTGCTCGGGCTCGCGTCGGCGGCGCTCGTGTTCACCGGGCCCGGACGGATCGCGCTGGACAACGGCCGACCGTGGCACCGGCGCCCGGCGTCGTGGGGCGTGCTGGCGCTGGTCATCGGGATCGCGGCGGCGGTGCTGGTGCGGATCCTGCTGCGGCAGCCGGCCCCCTGAGCGCCGAGCCGCCTTCCGCTGCACCTGCTGTCCCCGACCCGGCCTGGCTCCCCGCCCTCGGCCGGGCGCTCGGCGGGCCGGTGCGCGTCGTCCGCCGCACGGGCCTGGCCGGTGGGTACGTCAGCGACGCCGTGGAGCAGGTCGACGTGGAGGTCGGCCGGCGCGAGGTGCGGCTCGTGCTGAAGCGTGCGTCGCCGGTGGAGGTGGCGGCGATGCGGGCGGTCGCCGTGGTCGGCGGGATCACCGGGGCGGTCGCCGTCGGGCCCGGCTGGGTGGCGGTGCCCTTCGTCGACGCCCCGCCGCTCGCCGACGACGCGCCCGTCCCGGACGCGGTGTGGGACACGCTCGCGCGCGTGCACACCCACTGGCACCGCAGGCGTCCGCGCGGCATCCCCGTGGTCGACGGCCCGTGGTGGGCGGCGCTGTGCGACCGGACGCTCGTGGCGGTCCGCGGCGCCGCCGCCCGCACCGGCGACCCGGCGTTCACCGCCGCCGAGCGGCTGCTGCCCGCCTGGCGCGCCGAGCCGCGCATCCTGCGCGCGCTGGCGACGCTCCCGCGCACGCTCTGCCACGGTGACCCGCACCGCGGCAACGTCCTCGGCGCCACGCTGATCGACTGGGGCAACGCGCGCGTCGCCCACGCCGGCCTCGACCTGGCCGTGCTCCGCGCCCAGGGGGCGGACGTGCCCGCGCGCTACACCGACCGCGCTCCGGAGTGGGAGCGCGACTGGGCCGATGTGCAGGTCAACGTCCAGTACATGGGCTTCGCCGCTGATCACCTCGGCGCCGCGCGGGTGGGCGAGATGGTCCGGTCGGCCGAGGACGCCCTCGCGCGTCTGGGCTGACGGCCGTTCGGCTCACGGGAGCCTGCGGACCGCCCCCGTGTGGGCGCTCGACGCCAGCGCCGCGTAGGCCCGCAGGGCCTTGCTGACCGGGCGGTCGCGGTTCTTCGGCTGCCACGGCCGCTCCGACGCCTCCATCTTGGCGCGGCGCTCGGCGAGCACGTCGTCGTCGACCTCCAGCTCGATGACGCGCTGGTGGACGTCGAGGACGATCCGGTCGCCGTCCTCGATCAGCCCGATCACGCCGCCGGCCGCGGCCTCGGGGGAGATGTGCCCCACCGAGATGCCCGACGAGCCGCCGGAGAACCGGCCGTCGGTGATCAGCGCGCAGACCTTGCCCAGGCCCGTGCCCTTCATGAACGCCGTGGGGTGCAGCATCTCCTGCATCCCCGGCCCGCCGGAGGGACCCTCGTAACGGATCACGAGCACGTCGCCGGGCTGGACCTCCTTCGCGAGGATGGCCGAAACCGCCGCTTCCTGGCTCTCCACGACCCGCGCCGGGCCCTCGAAGTGCCACAGCTCCTCGGGGATGCCCGCCGACTTGATCACCGCGCCGTCGGGGGCGATGTTGCCGCGCAGCACCGCCAGCCCGCCCTCGGCGGTGTAGGCGTGTGCGACGTCGTGGATGCAGCCGTCCGCGGCGTCGGTGTCGAGCGACGACCAGCGGTTCTCGGTCGAGAACGCCTGCGTCGTGCGCACCCCGCCGGGGGCGGCGTGGAACAGCTCGACGGCGGTCGGGGAGGGGGACGACGCCCGGACGTCCCACTCCGACAGCCACTGCGCGAGCGTGGGGGAGTGCACCGTGTGGACCTCGGTGTTGAGCAGCCCGCCCCGCCACAGCTCCCCGAGGATCGCAGGGATGCCGCCGGCGCGGTGCACGTCCTCCATGTGGAAGTCGGAGTTGGGCGCCACCTTCGACAGGCAGGGCACGCGGCGGGAGACCGCGTCGATGGCGGCGAGGTCGAAGTCGATCTCGCCCTCCTGCGCGGCGGCGAGGATGTGCAGGACCGTGTTGGTGGAGCCGCCCATCGCGACGTCGAGGGCCATCGCGTTCCCGAAGGCTTCACGGGAGGCGATGGTGCGCGGCAGGGCGGTGGCGTCGTCGTCGTCGTACCAGCGCTTCGCCAGCGCCATGACCGTGCGGCCGGCCTCGAGGAACAGCTCCCGGCGTGCGGCGTGCGTGGCCAGCGTCGATCCGTTGCCGGGCAGCGCGAGGCCGAGCGCCTCGGTGAGGCAGTTCATCGAGTTGGCCGTGAACATGCCGGAGCAGGAGCCGCAGGTGGGGCAGGCGGACCGTTCCACCTCGGCCAGCCCCGCGTCGTCCACCGCGGGCGAGGCCGACGCGGAGATCGCCGTGATCAGGTCGGTGGGCGCGTGCGCGACCCCGTCGACGACGACCGCCTTGCCCGCCTCCATCGGCCCGCCGGACACGAAGACGGTCGGGATGTTGAGCCGCATGGCGGCGTTGAGCATGCCGGGGGTGATCTTGTCGCAGTTGGAGATGCAGACCAGGGCGTCGGCGGCGTGGCCGTTGACCATGTACTCGACGGCGTCGGCGATCACCTCGCGCGACGGCAGGGAGTAGAGCATCCCGCCGTGGCCCATCGCGATGCCGTCGTCGACGGCGATCGTGTGGAACTCCTTCGCCACCCCGCCCGCCTCGCGGATCGCCCCCGCGACGAGCTCGCCCATGTCCTTGAGGTGCACGTGGCCGGGCACGAACTGGGTGTAGGAGTTGGCGATGGCGACGATCGGCTTGCCGAAGTCGTCGTCGGTCATGCCGGTGGCGCGCCAGAGCGAGCGCGCTCCGGCGGCGTTGCGGCCGTGGGTGGTGACGCGTGAGCGGAGCTCGGGCATGGCTATGTCTCTCCGGCCGGGTCGGGCAGCCTGCCGCCGCTGACGGCGGCGAGCTGGGGCAGGTCGCGCAGTCCGACGGCGGGGAGCGGCAGCTCGGCACCGTCGCTCAGCACAGCGCTGACCCGGCCCCCCAGGATCCGATTGCGGGGATCGAGCCGCAGCGAGCTGATCTCCGACCACGGTACCCGCCGCCCGCCGACGACCTTCCGCACGGCCAGCGCGTCCTCGTCGACGGTGGTGCGCACCCGCAGCACCCACACGACCATCGCGATCGGCACGAGGTAGACGAGCCACAGGAACGGGCCCGCGAACGCCACGGGGGTGAAGCAGAACGCGATCGCGACCGCGCCGAGGACCGAGAGCGGGGAGGTGCGGAACACGGCGCGCGGTGCGGTCACGTCCCCATCGTCGCACTCGACCGGGGCACCGGCTCCAGGACGCGACGACGAGCGCGAGGCCCGCGGCGAGCAGGGCCGTGCCGCCGACCAGCACCGCGGGGTAGAGGTGGCGGGCCCGCCGGAGCGCGGAGCCGGCCGGCGCGCAGCCGAACCCGACGAGCGCGATCCGCGCCCCCGCGGTGGGGAGGGCGTACAGACCGTTGCTCATCGCGTCACACCGGCGGGGCGGACGGCAGGCGACATCCGTGGTTCTGCGCGTTCCACCCTCTGGTACGGCCGTCCCACGGAGTTGACTGCCCGCCGCCGGGGCAGCTACCTTCGGAGACATGCCGTCCACCCGGGTTCTCGTACTTCGCAGGCGCGTCCACGCCTGAGCGAGCCCTCGGTCGTCGACGCGCCACCCTCGTTCCGCCCACCAGGCGGTCGAGGGTTTTTTTGTGCCACGGATCTCCAAGCAGCGAGGCTGACCCCCACATGACCACCGCAACGCCCCGTCCCGCAGGGCCGAGGCCGGCCCCCCCGCCGGTCCGCTCCGCCGCCCCGGCCGCCGCCGAACCGCGGTTCGACGCCGTGCCGATGACCGGCGCGCAGTCGCTCGTGCGCTCGCTGGAGGAGGTGGGTTGCGAGGTCGTCTTCGGGATCCCGGGCGGCACGATCCTTCCGGCGTACGACCCGCTGCTCGACTCGACGCGGGTGCGGCACGTGCTGGTCCGTCACGAGCAGGGCGGCGGCCACGCCGCCACCGGCTACGCGCAGGCCACCGGCAAGGTCGGCGTCTGCATGGCCACGTCCGGGCCGGGCGCCACCAACCTCGTCACCCCGATCGCCGACGCCCACATGGACTCGATCCCGCTGGTCGCCATCACCGGGCAGCAATCCCGCCCGCTGATCGGCACCGACGCCTTCCAGGAAGCCGACATCACCGGCATCACGATGCCGATCACCAAGCACAACATGCTGGTGACCGACGCGAAGGACATCCCGCGGGCGATCACCGAGGCGTTCCACCTGGCGAGCACCGGGCGTCCCGGCCCGGTGCTGGTGGACATCCCGAAGGACGTGCTGCAGGAGCAGACGACCTTCACCTGGCCCGCGGAGATGCACCTGCCCGGCTACCGGCCGACGACCCGGCCGCACGGCAAGCAGATCCGCGAGGCCGCGAGGCTCATCTGCGCCGCCGGCCGGCCGGTGCTCTACGTCGGCGGCGGCGTCCTCAAGGCGCAGGCGTCCGCGGAGCTGCTGGAGCTCGCCGAGCTGACCAACATCCCCGTCGTCACCACGCTGATGGCGCGCGGCGCCTTCCCGGACAGCCACCCGCAGCACGTCGGCATGCCCGGCATGCACGGCTCGGTGGCCGCGGTGACGGCCTTCCAGAAGACCGACCTGCTGATCTGCCTCGGCGCCCGCTTCGACGACCGCGTCACCGGCAAGCTCGACAGCTTCGCACCGTTCGCCAAGGTCATCCA
>JBBQEF010000196.1:0-10809 GCA_038320445.1 Mycobacteriales bacterium | reverse complement strand
CGGCCCTGGACCTGCTCGCGGGCGGACGCGATGCCAAGCTCCTCGCCGGCGGCCAGAGCCTGGTACCCCTGCTCGCGCTGCGGCTTGCCGCCCCCGACCTGCTGATCGACCTGCGCCGGATCGAGGGCCTCGACACGATCGCCTCGTCGAACGGCAGCGTCGTCGTCGGCGCGATGGCGACCCAGCACGAGGCGGAGATCAGCCGGCTGCTCGCCGAGCGCTGCCCGCTCGTGCCCGACGCCCTGCATCATGTCGCGCACCCCCAGATTCGATCCCGCGGCACGGTCGGCGGCAGCATCGCCCACGCCGACCCGGCGGCCGAGCTGCCGACCGTCGCGGTCTGCCTCGACGCCGAGCTCGTCGCCGAAGGTCCCGGCGGGGAGCGCATCATCCCCGCCGCAGAGTTCTTCACCGGGTTCTTCACCACGGCGATCGGCGAGGACGAGCTCCTCACCGCCGTCCGCATCCGCTCGGCGGGGCCGGGAACCGGTGCCGCCTACGAGGAGGTCTCCCGCCGGCACGGCGACTTCGCGATGGCCGGGGTCGCCGCGGTCGTGCGGCTCGACGGCGACACGATCGCCGAGGCCCGGATCGCGATATCCGGAGTGGACCTGGCGCCCGTCCGCGCCAGCAAGGCCGAGGCCGCGCTCGCCGGCCAGACCGCCGACGACGCCACGCTGGCCGCCGCGGCAGACGCGGCCACCGCAGACCTGCACCCCTCCTCCGACCTGCACGGATCCGCCGCCTATCGCAGGCACCTCGCGGGCGTGCTGATCCGCAAGGCCGTCCGCACCGCCGCCACCCGCGCCCGGGAGAACCGATGAACACCCGCGAGATCACCGTGACGGTGAACGGTCGCACCCGCACCGTCACCGTCGAGGTCCGCCGCACGCTGGCCGACTTCCTGCGCGAGGACCTCGGCCTGACCGGCACCCACCTCGGCTGCGAGCACGGCGTCTGCGGCGCGTGCACCGTCGTCATCGACGGCGCCACCGCCCGCTCGTGCCTGCAGCTCGCCGTGCAGGCAGACGGTCACGAGATCACCACCGTCGAGGGGCTGGGCGGTCCGAACGGCGAGCTGCACCCCGTGCAGCAGGCGCTGCACGACAGCCACGCCTTCCAGTGCGGCTTCTGCACCCCGGGCTTCGTCATGACCGTGCACGGGATGGTGCTGGAGAAGGCCGCGGGTGGCCGCGCGCCGTGTTCGCGTGCGGAGATCCGGGAGGAGCTGTCGGGCAACATCTGCCGGTGCTCCGGCTACCAGGCGATCGTCGACGGCGTCGAGCAGGCCCTCGCGGCCGGCTCGGGAACGGAGCAGTGATGGCAGGCGGGAGCGCGATCTCGGGGCTCGTCGGCGCGCGGATCCATCGCAAGGAGGACAAGACGATCCTCACCGGTGCGGGCCGCTACGTCGACGACGTCTACGAGCGCGGCATGCTGCACAGCCACTTCCTGCGCAGCACGGTGGCGCACGGGCGGATCACCAGCATCGACGTCGAGGCCGCCCGCGGACTCGAGGGCGTGGTGCACGTGTTCACCGGCGCGGACATGAGTGCGATCACCGAGGACCTCAGCTTCGCCCAGCCCATCCCCGGCCTGCACAGCCCGTCCTACCCGGCCGTCGCCCACGACGTCGTCCGCTACGTGGGCGAGCCGGTGGCGATGATCGTGGCGGAGAGCCGCTACATCGCCGAGGACGCGGCGGGAATGATCGAGGTCGAGTACGACGTGCTCCCCGCGGTGACGAGCACCGTGGGCGGGCTCGCCGAAGGCGCCCCGGAGCTGTTCGCGGACGTGCCGGGCAACGTCGTGCACGCCGACGAGCAGCTCTTCGGCGACATCGAGGCGGCGTTCGCGCAGGCCGACCACGTCGTCACCGACAGCATCGACCAGCACCGCTGGGCGCCGGTGCCGATGGAGTGCCGCGGTGGTGTCGCCACGTTCGACCGCGCAACCGGCCAGCTCACCTACGAGGCCTCCACGCAGACGACGCACACGCTGCGGTTCCTGCTCGCCGGCTGGATCAAGCACCCGATCCACCAGATCCGCGTCATCGCCAACAACGTCGGCGGCGCGTTCGGGCTGAAGTTCTCCATCTACCGCGAGGACGTCGCGCTCTGCGCGGCCGCGAAGTTCCTCGGCGGCACGGTCAAGTGGATCGAGGACCGCAACGAGCACCTCGTCGCGGGGGGCCACGCGCGCGAGGAGCAGCTCACCCTGGAGGCCGCCGTCAAGGCCGACGGCACCCTGCTCGGGCTGCGCGTCACGATGCTGCTCGACGCCGGCGCCTACCCGATCAACCCGCCGGCCACGGTCTACACGGGCATCGTCCGAACCACCCTGCCCGGACCGTACCGGCTGCCCGCCTACCAGTTCAGCCACAAGATCGTGGCCACGAACAAGGCGTCCTACATCTCGCTGCGGGGGCCGTGGGCCGTCGAGACGCTGGTCCGTGAGCGGCTGATGGACAAGATCGCACTCACCTGCGGCATCTCCCCCGTCGAGGTCCGCAGGCGCAACCTCGTCACGCTCGACGACCAGCCGACCAAGATGATCACGAACGTCACCCTGGACAACGTCACGGCGGCGGAGACGTTCGAGCGGCTCGCCGAGCTGGTCGACCTGGACGCGGTCCGGCGCGAGCAGGAGGCCGCCCGCGCGGAGGGCAGGCTGCTCGGGTTCGGGATGGGCACGTTCATCGAGCCCGCACCGGGCACGGCCGATTTCTGGGCCGCGGTCGGGTTCCCGTTCGGATCCGAGCCGGCTCGGATCCGGATCGAGATCGACGGCAAGGTCACCGCGTTCACCCCGCAGGTACCGCACGGGCAGAGCCACGAGACCACGCTCGCGCAGCTGATCGGCGACGAGCTCGGCGTCGGGTTCGACGACATCCGCGTGGTGTACGGCGACACCGACGCCACGCCGTTCTCGATGATCGGCACCGGTGGCAGCCGGGCGGCGACGATGGCGAGCGGCGCTGTGGTCTACGCCTCCCGCGAGCTCAGGCGGCGCGTCCTCGACATCGCCTCGCACATGCTCGAGGCGAGCGCCGACGACCTGGAGATCGTCGACGGCGTCGTCTCGGTGAAGGGCGCGCCCGGCGCGTCCGTGCCGATGGCACAGATCGCCATGGGCTGCTGGCTGGCGCCGGAGATGATGCCGCCGGGCACCAACACCGAGCTCGAGTTCGTCTCGAGCTACGACGGCGAGGGCGGCGGGTTCTCCCAGGCCAGCCACGCGTGCTGGATCGAGATCGACCAGGAGACCGGGAAGATCGAGATCAAGCGGTTCCTCGTCGTCGAGGACTGCGGGAAGATGATCAACCCGGCCGTCGTCGAGGGTCAGGTGATCGGCGGCGTCGCGATGGGGATCGGCGGCATGCTCCTGGAGCACTCCGCGTACGACGAGGAGGGCCAGTTCCTGTCGGCGACGTTCATGGACTACCTGATGCCCTCGGCCCCCGAGGTGCCCGAGATCGAGATCGAGCACATGGAGTTCGAGTCGGACAAGGTGGTCGGGTCCCGCGGGGTCGGCGAGGGCGGCACGGTGCTGGCGCCCGCCGCGCTGCTCAACGCCGTCGACGACGCGCTGACCCAGCTGGGACGGGAGCGGGTCACCACCACCCCGCTCACCCCGAGCCGGGTACTGGAGCTGCTGGGGGTCATCGAGAGCTGACCGCGGTCCGGGGGGTGCGCACGGGTTGCGCACCCCCCGGACCCGGCTGGAAGGAGCGCCATGAGCGGCAACCCATTGGGTCAGATGCAGGTGATCCACGTCGACGACCAGCCGTGGGTCGAGTACGCCGACGACACGGGCTTCATCCCGCCCGGGGCGGCCGTCAAGCCGCTGGTCGACCCGGAGACCGGCCACACGTTCCTGCTGACCCGCTTCGCACCGGACTACCGTGCGCCCTCGCACTGGCACCCGTCCGACACGATCTACATCATCACGCGCGGCGAGTTCACCGTCGAGGGCGAGGGCACCTACCGGCCCGGCGACGTCCGGTGGGTGCGCGGCGGCACGGCATACGGGTCCGAATCGGCGGGAGCGGAGGGCTGCGAGTTCTACATCGTCAGCATGGGACCGTTCGACGTGAAGGACCCCGAGGCCGACGCGCCCCCCAACGGCGACTGGCGGGCCGCCAAGGGCGTCTGAGCACCCGCTGCCGGGCGCCTCACGCGCCCGGCAGCGGCGCCATCCCCAGCAGCTCGCGGGCCTGCGCCGGTGACGCGACCGGGCGCCCGAGCGTCTCGGCCAGTCCGGCCACCCGCGCCACCAGCTCGCCGTTGTGCGGCGTGCCGAAGCGGGCGTAGTCGTGGTCGCCCAGCCCGATCGCGACGTGGCCGCCCAGCACGATCGCCACCGCCGCGAGCGGCAGCACGTCGCCGCCGTAACACATCAGCTGCCACGGCTCGCCCGGCGGGATCGCCGCGATCATGGCGTGCAGCGCGTGCAGGTTGGTGCCCGCGCTCGACGGGCGGGAGTCGCCGGTGAACACGAACTCCCACAGCGTAGTGCTCGGCGCGAGCCCCATCTCCCGGAAGCACAGCGCGGTGCGGATCTGCCCGACGTCCCAGCACACCGTGGTGACGAACGCCGAGAGGTCACCGAAGATCCCCAGCACGGCCTCGATGTCCGACCGGCTGTTCACGTAGACGCCGTCACCGGGGGTGAACCGCCGCGCCTCCGGATCCCAGGTGTCGATGTTCATCGAGCCGAAGTCGACCGGCACGGCGTCGAAGCGCAACCGGGGATCGCCGGCCAGTGCCCGGACGTGCTTCACGCGGTCCTCGACGCCACTCTGGCTGATGTAGCCCAGCGTCGGCTTCGTGATGAGGTCCGTCGCGGCGCGGATCCCCTCCTCCACCTCGCGGTAGAGCTCGATCCTGTTGTCGGGCGCGCCGGTCACCGCGTCGCGGCCGTGCCAGTGGATCATCGAGGCGCCCGCGTCGTGGCCGCGCACGGCCTCGCGGACGATCTCCTCCGAGGAGTACGGCAGGTGCGGGTTGGCCCCCCGCATCGTCGACTCGTTGCACCGCAGCTCGATGACCAGAGGCGCGCTCAGCGGCCGGATACGAGCCATGGCGTGCCTTCCGTGATCCGGCCCGGCGCGCGGGCCGCGCCGAGTGACGCTGATAACGATATCCCTCAATTTACGGGACCCACAGCCTGTGTCAAGGCGTCTCTCTCAGCGCAACAAATGGTGTCGTACCGCCCGCGCCGAGGGCCGACGGAGGTCGACGTTGCTCAGCCCGTCCGCGAGCAGCCCCACGACATCGACCTGACGGTCGGTGAGCTGCGCGGGGTTGTCGAGGGTCGAGCGCCGCGGTCGCGCCGGCAGCCGACGGACGCCGCGCTCGCGCAACCGGCGCGCCGGCGACGCTGCCCGCGACGCTGCCCGCGACGGCGGGTCGGCGGATCGGGACCGGTTCCCCATGTTCCGGGCGGCCATCACCCATGCGGCGCACGACGAGGTGCGGCCCGACACCGCCGCCCGCACGTCCTGGTCCTCGTCGGCAACTCCGACGACGGGTGATACTGCCGCTGCGCAGGGGTCGTCGTCCGGTGGCGGCGGAAAGGGGTCTCGTGGCGGAACGGGTGCTGTCCTGGCAGGAGCTCAACCGCGCCCTGCTCGCCCGCCAGCTGCTGCTGGAACGGGCGCCGCTCACCCCGGTGGAGGCGGTGGAGCGGGTGGGCGGGCTGCAGACCCAGTACGCGCCGTCGGCCTACGTCGGGCTGTGGTCGCGCCTGGCCGGCTTCCGGCGTGACGACCTGACCGACGCCCTGATGCGCCGGCGGATCGTGCAGGGCTGGGTGATGCGCTGCACCATCCACATGGTGTCGGCCGCCGACTACCTGCCCCTGACCGAAGCCGTCCGCGAACAGCGGCGCCGCTGGTGGCTGCGCACCGTGGGTTCGGCGGACATCGACATGGCCGCAGCCGCGGCGGCCGTCCGATCGCACCTGGCGAAGGGCCCGCTGCGGCAGGCCGAGATCGTGGCCCGGCTCGACGACGACGGCTTTCCCCAGCAGACGTTCCAGGGTGTCCAGCTGTGGGTGGACCTCGTCCGGGTCCCACCGGCCGGCACCTGGGAGTCCCCCCGCGCGCACGTCTACGGGCTGGCCGAGAGGTGGCTGCGGCGACGTACGCCCGCCGACCTGGGCAGGGCGGAGGAGCTGCTCGTGACCCGGTACCTGCGCGGGTTCGGACCCGCGACTCCGGGCGACGTCGCGCGCTATGCGGGGTGGACCATCACCGAGGCCCGCGCTGTTCTCGGCCGGCTGCGCCTGCGGACCGCGCGCGATCCGGACGGGGCGCAACTGTTCGACCTGACGCGCGCGCCCCGGCCCGAGGCCGCCACGCCGGCCCCGGTGCGCTTCCTGGCGGCGTTCGACGCGGTGCTCCTGCTCGGCCACGCGACGCGCGCGCGGATCCTGCCTCCCGAGCACCGGAGCAAGGTCTTCGCCTCGACGATGCCGCAGTCGACCCCGACGTTCCTCGTCGACGGCCGGGTGGCGGGCACGTGGCGCTTCACCGGCGGCCGGGTGGTGACCGCCCCGTTCGAGCCGCTGCCCACCACGGCGAGCCACGCCGTCGAGCAGGAGGCGGAGCGGCTCACGACGTTCCACGACGAGGGTTGACCCCACGCCGGGCGGGCGAGGATCTCGATCACGGCGCAGCCCCAGCTGTACCCGGCACCGACCCCGACGAGCACGCACCGGTCCCCCTGCCGGGCACGCCATGTGTCGAGGTCGAGTGGGCGGTGAGGACGACGCCCTGCTTGCCGCCTGTGGATGGTCCTGATCACGCCCCTGCTTCGATGGCCCTGTCGAGGATGCGTGCGCGCCAGGCCAGGAGCAGGGCCAAGGCTGCGGCGACCGCGAGGATGGCGACGCCGTTGCCGAGGGCCCAGACGACGGCCCACCCGCGGAGGGTGGCGACGTCGCCGGCCGGGCCGCGGAATCGGGGGTTGACCTGCGTGATCAGCACGATCTTGGCGACCACCGCCACCACGAGCGCGGCCAGTGCGCCGCGGACCCGTCGCGTCACCCATGCCGGGGCGCCCAGCCGCGGTAGCCGGACTGCGAGCACGGCGACCATGACGACGCCCAGCGGCGCCCAGGGCAGGTAGGCCTGGACCTCCTCGCGGCGGCCGGGGAACGCGTGGTCGAACTGGAGGCCGAGACTCGTCGACGGCTCGGCGAGGACGACTATCAGCAGCTCACCCGGCTTCTCGATCGGTTCGAGGAGGGGGTTCACCCGACGCCTGGACACGACGGGTGACGCACACGGAATAGGCGGCGGTGTTGCCGGACTGTAGGTTCGGTCAGTGGTCGATCCCGAAGCCGTTCTGCGGTGCCGGGGGCGAGGCCGACGGGTTGGCGAGAGCTATGAGGTTGCGTGGATCAACGCTGCGACCGGCGTCTCCATGACGATCACAGCAGCGATCCCGCCTACATTCGCTCGCTACGCCACCGTCGTCGTTCCGGAGCACGAGGCCCAGAAGACCCGATCGGACACGGCGCTGGTCGGTGTCCTCTCCGCTCACACATCCGCGCAACCGTGGTGGCTCGGGTACCTCGACACCGGCGTCGCTGACATCGTCGTTCCCGACGCTGTCAAGGTCACCGTCTACACCGGATGGTCCTACGTCCTACTCGAAGCCGGTCCGGAGCAAGCCCTCACCTGGCGACGCACTGCCAACGCCACGCCCTGGCACAGCGCGCTGCCGGAGCTCATCTTCCCCACTGATCGCTCGTGGCT
Source organism: Mycobacteriales bacterium (assembly GCA_038320445.1). Taxonomy (GTDB): domain Bacteria; phylum Actinomycetota; class Actinomycetes; order Mycobacteriales; family Pseudonocardiaceae; genus Pseudonocardia. The sequence continues at coordinate 3,044 of JBBQEF010000196.1, read as the reverse complement.
GGTCTCCACCCTGTGGGACGACGACTGGCGATGCGTCGGTGGATCCGCTGCACTGGTCGAGGCATTGATACGGAGTCCTGGCCTCGACGCTCGGGTGGTGAGCATCGGAGAGGATGCGACGCCCCCAGGCCACGACGCCAGGTGACAGGCCCTCGGCCGCACTCAGCGCGCACACCGTAGAACGAGAGGGCAATCGGCACCGGGACCTCGTGGTCGATGCGCACCCCGTCCGAGGCCGGCCGGACCCTGAGGAGCCGTAGGGCGGCGGTCAGCACCGGGCTGAGTCCGTCGGTGGCGGCGAGAGCGAAGTGGTCCGGCCCGGCGAGCGGGTCGTCACGCGCCCGGGCGAACGCCCAGGACGTGCGTGGGGAGCTCGGCACGACGGTGACCGAACTGGCTGCCCGGCTCGACGTGCCCACCCGCGTACGGGGCCGCATTGCGCAGATACGACTCGCCGTGCTGACCACGGCGCGCGCCCACACGGAACTGGTCGCGGGCTCGGTAGCAGTCGTCCTGTTCGTCCTCGTGGCGCGCCGGATCCACCGCTCATCCCGGAGGAGCACAACCGTGACGTGACGCGGCCCGCCCGGTCCACACCGACCTCGGGTGTGGTGAGACGTCGGTTGTCGCCGCGGCGCCATGCCGAGCCGGACCGACCGGCCGGTGGAGCCGAGCGCGCCTACTGTCGGAGGGGTGTTCCGCCGCCGAGCCACCGCACCTGCCGACGTCGGTGTCCGACGGTTGTGGCCCTACCTCCGTGAGCACCGCGGTGCGCTGGTCGTCGTGGCCGTGCTGTCCGCGGCGACAGCTGGTACCTCGCTGGCCCAGCCGCTGCTCGTCGGACAGGTGATCACCGCCGTGCAGGACTCCGCCCCGGTGCTGCCGGTCGCGGCGACGCTGGTGGCGATCCTGCTGATCGGCTCGGTACTGGGCGCGGTGCAGTCGTTCCTGCTCCAGCGCACCGCCGAGGGGCTGGTGCTCACGACCCGCCGGACACTCGCCGAACGGCTGCTGCGGCTACCCGTGGCAGAGTACGACGCCCGCCGGACCGGTGACCTGATGTCGCGCATCGGTGCCGACACGACCCTGCTGCGCGCCGTCGTCACCTCGGGCCTGTTCGAGATCGCCAGCTCGGTCGTGGTCGTTGCAGGTGCCGCCGTCGCGATGGCCCTGGTCGACGTGGTCCTGCTCGGTGTGACACTGCTCGCGGTGGCCGCGGGGGCTGTGGTGATCGGGCTGGCGTCGCGCCGGATCCGGGCCCTGTCGATGCTCACCCAGGTGCGGGTCGGTGAGATGACCGCCGCCGTCGAGCGCGCCCTGTCCGCGGTGCGGACCATCCGGGCGAGCGGGGCCACGGACCGCGAGGTCGACGGGGTGTCCGCGGCGGCGGGCGCCGCCTACCGGGTGGGCGTGCGGACAGCCCGGCTGCAGGCCATGGTCTCCCCCGCGGCCACCATCGCGACGCAGGGCTCGTTCATCGCGGTGCTCGGGATCGGCGGCTCCCGGGTCGCAGCCGGCGAACTGACGGTCGGCGAGCTGGTCTCCTTCGTCCTGTACCTGTTCCTGCTGGTGCTGCCCCTCGCCCGCCTCGCGCAGTCCTGGACGCAACTGCAGACCGGCCTCGGGGCGCTCGCCCGGATCGAGGAGGTCGCGGCGCTCCGCAGCGAGTCCGACGGCGACGTGCTCGCAGCCGTTGCCGCAACGGTGCCGGACGCGCCCGCACTCGAGCTGCGCGACGTCGACTTCCGCCACGCCGACGGCACCACCGTCCTGCACGGAGTCGGGTTCACCGTGCCGCGCGGAACCCGTACCGCGCTGGTCGGGCCGTCGGGCGCCGGCAAGTCGACCGTGCTCGCGCTCGTCGAGCGGTTCTACGACGTCACCGGGGGGGCCGTGCTCGTGGACGGGATCGACGTGCGGGACCGGCCGCGTCTCGAGCTGCGCACCCGCCTCGGTTACGTCGAGCAGGACTCGCCCGCGCTCGCCGGCACGCTGCGCGACAACCTCCTGCTCGCTGCCCACGGCGCGTCCGAGGCCGCCCAGCTCTCGGTACTGGCCGCGGTGAACCTCACCGGCCTGGTCGAGCGCACCTCGCTCGGCCTGGACGCCCCGGTCGGCGAGGGCGGCGTGCTGCTCTCCGGTGGTGAACGCCAGCGCCTGGCGATCGCCCGCACCCTGCTCGCCGAACCGTCGCTGATGCTGCTCGACGAGCCCACCGCCAGCCTCGACGCTCGCAACGAGCAGGCACTCAAGGGCGCGATCGACGTCGCCGCCGCGGCCGACCGGACCCTGCTGATCGTCGCGCACCGGCTGTCCACCGTGGTGGACTGCGACCAGATCGTGGTGCTCGACGAAGGTCGCGTGGTGGACACCGGAACGCACGAGGAGTTGCTCGCGCGGAGCCCGCTGTACGCAGAGCTCGCCCGCTCCCAGCTCCTCGTCTGACGGCGCTCGTGCGCACGTCAGCGACTGGTCCCTTGCGGCAGACCCCGCTTCCGCCTCGTTAGGCCGAACAGGTGGTGTGGATTCCTGCCAGAAGTGCGGCCCGCGTGGCACGTTTACCGGAAGGCTCTCTGGCCCATCCCGCACCTGACCGACCCCGGGAGCGGATTCGCGCGAAGTCCACGCCCGAATGCCCCGCCGCATGCCCCCTTGGAGACTCACGAGGGTTCGGCTCCACAATCTCGGCGCAGTGACCAGCGCCACATCCATTCTCGGTCGTGGTCCCACCGATACATGTGGGGTCGCGCGACAGCCGACCTCATGTCAGCGGTACGGATTCCTGTGCCGATCAATGCCGAAAGGGCATGTCCATGTCACTTGTCCTCGCCCAGGCCGATAGCGGCGGTAACGACTTCAACGTTCTGCAGAGCCTGCAGAGTGCGTTCACCACGTTCGTGAATTATCTGCCGCAGTTGATCGGCGCTGTGCTGGTGCTGCTGATCGGTTACATCATCGCCCGGGTGCTGCGGACGGTGATCGACAAGCTGCTGCAGCGAACCAAGATCGACGAGCGGCTCACCGGCGGCGGCGGCGGCGGGTAC
>JBBQEF010000195.1:0-10853 GCA_038320445.1 Mycobacteriales bacterium | reverse complement strand
GGTGGTGGCGGCGCTCGGGCTGGCCGCGGAACCCCGGCCGCACTGGCTGGTCGACGGGCACCCGGTCGACGACGAGGAGGTCCGCACGGCGCAGCTCGACTGGTACGCCGCGCACCCGCCGTGGGTGGAGGCCGGCCTGCGGCGGCACGCCGACCGGATGGCGCTGCTCGGCTTCGAGGTGTGACGCAACCCGGCGGCTAGAGGTCCCGGATGTGGGTACCCACCGGGTGATCCCCTTCCGCACACACTTCCAGGAGTTCCGCGATGCCTGGTCCGACGCCCCCGCACGCCCTGTGACGCACATCGCTCTCATCGCGTCGGCGCGCTACCCGATCCGCGAGCCGTTCCCCGGCGGCCTCGAAGCCCACACCTGGCAGCTGACCACCCAGCTGCGGGCCCGCGGCCACGACGTGACCGTCTTCGGCGGCCGCGGCTCGGACCCGGCGCTGGGCGTGCACGAGCTGCCGGAGCTCCCCGAGCTGTCCGAGCACGCGCGGAGCGACGTCAGCATGCCCGCGGAGTGGTTCCTCGCCGAGCACCACGCCTACCTCACGCTGATGCTGGAGCTCGCCGCCCCCGACGCCCCGTACGACCTGGTGCACAACAACTCGCTGCACTACCTGCCGGTCGCGATGTCCCCCACCCTCGACGTCGCGATGCTGACGACGTTGCACACGCCGCCCACGCCGTGGCTGGAGTCGGCGGCCCGCTCGCGCACCTGCACCCGGTCGCGCTTCGCGGCCGTCAGCCGGGCCACCGCGGAGCAGTGGCGGGCCACCGTGCCGGAGGCGACCGTCGTGCGCAACGGCGTCGACACCGCGTTCTGGGTCCCGGGTCCCGGTGGCGGTGTCCCGGTGTGGTCGGGGCGGATCGTGCCGGAGAAGGGGCCGGTGGAGGCGATCCGGGCCGCCCGGGCCGCCGGGACGGGCCTGCGCCTGGCGGGGCCCCGGCCCGACGCCGAGTTCTTCCACGAGCACGTCGCGCCACTGCTGGGCGGCGACGTCTCCTACGTGGGCCACCTCCCGCACTCCGAGCTCGTCGCGCTCGTCGGGTCCGCGTCCGTGGCGGTGATCTCCCCCTGCTGGGACGAGCCCTACGGGCTGGTCGTGGCCGAGGCGCTGGCCTGCGGCACGCCGGTGGCCGGGTTCGCCAGGGGTGCGCTGCCCGAGCTGCTCGACGGCTCCTGCGGCGTCCTCGCCCCGCCCGGGGACATCCGGGGGCTGGCCGCCGCGATCACGGCCGCCGCCCACCTGGACCGCGCCGACGTCCGCCGTCACGCCGAGGACACGTGCTCCGTCGAGACCATGATCGACGGCTACGAGGACCTCTACCACCGGCTCGCCGCATGATCGCCTACTACGTCCACCACCACGGCAGCGGCCACGCCCACCGCGCGGCGGCGATCGCGGCCCGGCTGCGCTCGCCCGTGGTCGGTCTGGGCAGCGGGCCGGCGCCCGCGGGCTGGCCGGGCCGCTGGGTCCGGCTGCCCGGTGACGCGGGCGGGGCCGCCGACGACGCCACCGCCGGCGGCACCCTGCACTGGGCGCCGCGCCGCCATCCCGGGCTGCACGAGCGCACGCGGATGATCAGTGCGGCCCTGGCGGGCGCCGCGCTGCTCGTCGTCGACGTGTCGGTGGAGGTGGCCCTGCTCGGCAGGCTGCACGGCGTGCCCGTCGTGGTGATGGCGCAACCCGGTGACCGCACCGACCGACCGCACCGCCTCGCCTACGACCTGGCGGAGCGGCTGCTGGCGCCGTGGCCCGAGCGCCCGGCCCCGGACTGGCCCGCGGCCTGGACCGCCAAGACGGTCCATCTCGGCGCGGTGTCGCGCTTCGACGGCCGGCAGGAGGACGGGCCGCAGCAGGCCCGGCGCGTGGTGGCCCGGCGGGTACTGGCGCTCTGGGGATCGGGCGGGCTCGACGTCGGCCCCGCCGAGATGCGCGCCGCAGCGGCCGCGACCCCGCAGTGGAGCTGGGAGGTGATCGGGCCGCCCGCGGACGGGACCGGGCCCGCCAACCTGACGTGGCGGGGCTGGGTCGACGACGTGTGGCCGGAGCTCGGCGCGGCGGGGGTCGTCGTCACGCACGCCGGGCAGAACGCGCTGGCCGAGGTGGCCGCCGCGCGCCGCCCGGCGGTGGTGGTCCCGCAGCGGCGGCCCCACGCCGAGCAGGTCGCCACCGGCGACGCACTGCGCCGGGCCGGCCTCGGCGTGGTCACCGGCGCGTGGCCCGCACCGCAGGCGTGGCCGGGCGTGCTGGAGCAGGCGCAGGCACGCGGCGGCGCGGCCTGGAAGGGCTGGTCGCGCGGCGACGGTGCAGCACGCGCCGCGGCGCTCCTCGACGAGCTCGCGGAGCACCCGGCGTGACCGGTACCGCGGTGGTGACCATCACCAGCGGCCGGGACGCGCACCTGCGCCGCCAGCGCCTCGGGCTCGCCGCCGATCCGCCCGACCTGCACGTGGTGGTGGGCATGGGCGAGCGGCCGGACGTGCCCGGCACCGTCGTCGAGGTTCCCGTGCCGGACACGGGCCTGCCGCTGGCCGCCGCGCGCAACGCCGGGGCGGCGGCCGCGATCGCGGCGGGCGCCCAGGTGCTCGTCTTCCTCGACGTCGACTGCATCCCGGGCCCCGGGACGCTGTCCGCCTATCGCGATGCGGCCGGGACCGTCCCCGGGCCCGCCGTGCTCTGCGGGCCCGTGGCGTACCTGCCCGAGGCACCGCCGGGCGGCTACCCCACCACCGGCCTGGACGCCCTGGCGCCACCGCATCCCGCCCGCCCCGTCCCGCCCGTGGGGCAGGTGTGGCCCGAGCACCGCTGGGAGCTGTTCTGGTCGCTGTCCTTCGCCGTCACCGCGGCCGGCTGGACCACGCTGGGCGGGTTCTGCGAGCAGTACACAGGCTACGGCGGCGAGGACACCGACTTCGCGTTCACCGCGGCCGCGGCCGGCGCCGGCCTCTACTGGGTGGGCGGTGCCACGGCCTTCCACCAGCACCACCCACCGAGCCGGACGACGCCGGGGCGCGCGGCGGAGATCGTCCGAAACGCCACCCTGTTCCGGAGCCGCCACGGCTGGTGGCCGATGGCAGGGTGGCTCACCGAGCTGGCCGACGCCGGCCTGGTGACGTTCACCCCCGACGGCGACACGCTGGCACTGCTCCCACGCCGACCGGGGTCTACCGCAGCGCGGTCACGGCGCGCTGGATGCCCGTGACCGTCAGGTCCCCCAGCCGGTTGAACTCCACCTGCATGATCGGCGCCCCGAGCTTCGCCAGGCCGTGCAGCTCGACGGTGGCGTCGTAGGTGACCTCGCTCCGCTCGCCGTCCGCCCGGACGGTGATGTCGTCGGTGGACGTGGCCGTCTTGTTGCGGCCGACCAGCACGATGTGTCCCGGATCCAGCTGCTCGAGCCGGTACTCCAGCTCGGTCTCGCGGCCCAGGACCTTCGACACGTTGTGCCAGGTGGCGCCGACCTCCACCGGCCCCGTGCCGACGCGGGTGCACGACCGGGTCCCCGGGTCCCACTGCTCGGCGTGGCCGAAGTCGGCCAGGTAGGCCGTCACGGCCTCGGCGGAGGCGTCGACGGTGAAGGTGCGGCTGACGTGGACCACGGGTGTTCCTCTTCTCGGGCCGGGGGTACTCGTCCCAGGATTCCCCGTTCTCGGGGGTCCAACCCGGTTCGCCGACCAGCCTCCGGTGGACTCCCGTCCAGCCATCCTGTTACCATCTCAGGAGATGGGGAGAGGATGGTAGGGAGGACCATGGCCGAGGCCGACCGCAGCGAGAAGATCACGATCAACGTCGGGCCGGTCGATCTCGGACAGATCGACCTCCTCGTGGACGAGGGCTTCTACGCCAACCGCACGGACTTCATCCGTACGGCGATCCGGCGCCAGCTGGAGAGCCGCGAGGGTGTCGTGAACGACACCCTCGTGCGCAGGACATTGACGCTGGGCACCCGCCATCTCCGCCGCGCGGAGCTGGAGCAGCTCCGCGCCGCCGGGCAGACGATCGATCTGCGCGTACTCGGACTCGCCACCGTCGCCGACGACGTCACCGCGGAGCTCGCGCTGGCGACCATCGCCTCGGTGGAGGTGCTGGGCGCCTTCCGGGCGCCGAGGGCGGTCAAGACCGCACTCGCCTCCCGCACGATCTGACCACGCACCGCGAAGGGACACCATGGACCACCGCCGCAGCATGTCCGAAGCACTGAGGCTGACCCGCGAGGGGAGGCTCGCGGAGGCCACCGCGCTGCTGCAGCGCGGCCTGGGCGCCCCGCCCGTCCCGGACGCGGGCCGTAGGCGGGTGGGTCCGCTCGGCGATGCGCTCCGCCGCGGACGGGCGACGATCGCGCGCCTGGTCGGGGACGCCACCTCCGCCGGGGCCCGATCCGGGACGGCCGCCGCCGCCCCCGGCGGCGAGGTGCGCCACCTGCGCCATGCGGGGCCCGCCGGCACGCGGACCTACGACCTCTTCATCCCCACCGGGTACGACGGCACGCCGGTTCCGCTCGTCGTCATGCTGCACGGTGGGAAGCAGGACGCCGCGGACTTCGCCGCGGGCACCCGCATGAACGACCTCGCCGAGCAGCACACCTTCCTCGTCGTCTACCCGGAACAGTCCACCGCGGCCAACAACGGCGGCTTCTGGAACTGGTTCGCTCCCGGCGACCGGCGCACGGACACCGGCGAATCGGCGATCATCGCCGGCATCACGCGCACGGTGATGGCCGATCACTCGGTCGACCCCGGCCGCGTCCACGTGGCCGGGATGTCGGCCGGGGGTGCGATGGCCGCCGTGATGGCCGCCACCCAGCCCGGCCTCTATGCGGCCGTCGGCGTGCACTCCGGGATCGCCTACGGAGCCGCGAACAACGTCGCGTCCGCGTTCGTCGCGATGCGCACGGGCGGGCGGCCCGCACCCGGCGCGGCCGTGCCGACGATCGTGTTCCACGGTGACCGCGACGCCGTCGTGGCCCCGGTCAACGCCGACCGGGTCGTCACCGCCCGGCTGGCCACCGCGGCCGCGTCGGTGTCCGACACGACACGCCACGATCCCGGGGACGGCCGCCCGTACACCCGCGCCGTGCACAGCGATCCCGACGGCACCGTGCTCGTCGAGTCCTGGACCGTCCACGGCGGCGGCCACGCCTGGTCCGGCGGCAGCCCGGCCGGCTCGTACACCGATCCCGTCGGCCCCGACGCATCGTCGGAGATGGTCAGGTTCTTCCTGGCCGTGGACTCCGCGGGCCGCCCGGCGCGCTGATCAGGCTACGACGGCCCGCAGGTCGCGGACGGCACGACGTACCGCATGTGCACCGTGGTGCCGGTGGCGCCGCGCTCGATGTGGACGTCGGGCACGAGCAGCCGGATCAGGGGCACCCCGCGGCCCCGGACGGTCACATCGCCCGGCCCGGCGGTCGACCCGGCGGCTGCGTCCACACGCCACGTTCCGTGATCGGCCACGATGATGTGGACGGCGCGCCGCGTCCGCCGGGCCAGCAACCGGACCGGGCCCGCGACGGTGCGGCGGTAGGCGTGGTCGGCCGCGTTGGCGAGTGCCTCGTAGACGGCGAGGACCAGGTCGTCGAAGAGGTCACCGGCGGCGAGGTCCACGGCCAACCACGTGGCGAACGCCCGGCGCGCCCTGGCCGCGGTCTGCCCCGTCGCCGGACCGGTGACATCGAGCTGTGACCGGACCTCCTCGAGCCGTTCGGCCACCCACGCCGGCGCGGCGTTCTTGGACGGCGCGCGAACGGCGCCTGCGGGTCGGTCTGCGTCACGTCTCATCAGGATGCCCGGGTACCCGCCGGGAGGGTGGTTCGAACGTCCGCGCCGCGACCGGATCGGGTGACCGGTGACGGGCCGGTCCGGTCGCGGCGCACCAGCAGCTCACCTGCGTCGCCGCTGCTCGGTGACGCTCAGGCCGCGCGACCCAGCCGGCCCTCGAGCGAGCGCGCCAGGCCGCCGAGCTGGCTGCCGGGCTTCTGCTGCTCGCCCTGCACCGCGCTGACCACCGTCAACGCGCCGGTCAGCAGCGGCAGCACCCACTGCACCACCCGCAGCTGCTTCTGCGCGGCCGCCGTGCCGTCCGGGGTGGCGGGGCTGGGCCTGACGCCGCCCTCCACCGGCGCGCCGAGGTCCTTGGCGGTCCGCGCCCCCAGCACCCCGGAGTACGCGGTGGCACCGAGAGCGGCCACCGTCAGCGCGGTCTTCACCGCACTGGAGGCGCCGACACCCTTCTGGTTGCGGACGCGGTCCCGGTTCGCCGCCAGCATCCCGACCGCCCCGACGAGATGCGCGCCGATCGCGGCCGCGTTCACCGGCGCCCAGCGGCCCCACCCCGAGGTGGCGACGCGCAGCCGGTCGGCGGGGTCGTGGACGTCGTCCGCAGCACCGTTCACCCCGACCGCTCCCATCAGCGAGCCCCCGAACCAGGCGCCAAGACCGAGGTCGTGCAAGCTGCGGACCAGGCTGTTGTTGTTCGACATCATGTGCTCCTTTGTTGCGTGGAACGCCGAGCCGGCAATCGCGCACGGCGAACCGGAATGACGTTTCAGAACCGCTGTTCACGGGCAGCGGTGGAACCCCGGGAATCCGCGAGTACGTGCCTTCGGGACTCGTATCCACCGTGGCATACAGGTGCGGGTCGCGCAACGCGGGGTCGATTTCCCCTCAGTTTCCCGGAAACGCCGGGCCCGTCGCAATGTGTTCTTCGTACCTTTTCCGCATTCGAGGTGAGAACCAGGGTTGGGCGGCGGGCACCGGGGTATCCGCCGGTCGTGAACTCTGACGTTGACACCGCATCCGCACTCCCCGAGTGGACCACCGCCGTGGCGCGCGAGCTGGGCCTGGAGAGCGCCGTGGACGACAGCTCCAGCGCCGCCACCATCGCCGAACTGACCTCGCACGTCATCGACGGCGTCGATCCGGCCGCCGCTCCCCTGACGGCGTTCCTGATCGGCGTGGCGGCGGGCCGGGCCGATGACCCCGCGGTGGCCGCCCGCGACTACGTCCAGAAGGTCGCCCACCTGGCCGACGGCTGGACCAGTGACGACGAGCGGGCCGAGCCCGCCGACGACCAGTCGGCGCGGGCCTGACGCCCGTGTTCGACAAGCTGCAGGACAAGCTCGGACTGCGTCGCTCCCAGGGGGAGGACGACGTCGCCGGGGACGGCCACCTGGCCGAGAGCCGGGCGACCGGTGGCGACGACGGCGACGACGGCGATGCCGCCTCGACCACGGGCACCGGGGCGAGCGAGGAGTTCGTCGGCCGCGTCTCCGGCCAGGACGACGGCGCCGAGCGCCTCAGCGGAGCCGAGGCCCGGGCGTTCGGCGCGGACGACGACGCGCTCGCCGCCGACGAACCGTCGACGGGACGGTCCCCTCAGCGCTCCGAATGACCCGTACGCACCACGGCGCCCCGTCCGGTTCAGGACGGGGCGCCGTGGTGCTGGGAGGTTCCTACGCGATGGAGCGGACGTTGGAACGCACGGCCACCGGCTCCGAGTCGGTGTCGGTGAGCAGGGCGCGCAGCAGCAACCCACCCTGCAGCTTCACCAGGCGGTTGGTCAGCACGGCCACGTACTGGAACCCGACCCGCGGGTCGAGCACCGTGCGGGGGGTGACGTTCATCGCCGCCCGCACGACCTCGCGTGCCAGCTCTCCGGGCTCGGGCTGCCCGTCGAGCAGGGACGCGGCCGGGCCGGACGGGCCCTGCACGCCACGGACGCCTGCCGGGCCGGGCGCACCGGCCGGGCCCTGGTCGCCCTGGCGGCCCTGGAGCCCGACGAGCCCGACGGGTCCCGTCTCGCCGCGCAGGCCGGACAGGCCCTGCGAACCCTTCTCGCCCGGCTCACCGGTGGCGCCGACGACGCCGCGCTGGCCGGGCGCACCCGCGAGTCCGCGCGTGCCCTGCTCGCCGACCGGGCCGGTGGCTCCGCGCTGGCCCGGCAGGCCGGCGTCGCCGATCCTGCCGCGCTGGCCGACGGGTCCGATGGCGCCCTTGTCACCGGGCTCGCCAGGACGTCCCGTGGATCCGATGACGCCCTTGGGACCGTGCTCGCCGGTCGGCCCGTCGGGCCCGACCGCACCGGGCAGGCCGACCCGTCCCGGGGCGCCCGTCACGCCCTTGTCGCCCTGCTCGCCGACCAGCCCGAGCGGGCCCTTGGCGCCCTTGTCGCCGCGCTCGCCTGCCGGACCGACCGGACCGGAGGCACCCTTGTCGCCGCGCTCGCCCACCGGACCGACCGGACCGGAAGCACCCTTGTCGCCGCGCTCGCCGGCCGGGCCCGTCGCGCCCGCCGGGCCCTTGTCACCCGGAGTACCGGTCGGGCCCTTCGGGCCGGTGTCGCCCTTGCTGCCGCGAGCCTCTGGCCCGTTGTCGCGGGCGTCCTTCTGCTGTGCCATTCGTGAAGTCCCTTCACTGTGCAGTAACCGGCGGGCGTCATCAGCCTCGGGCCGGAAACGGTCGTGTACGGGCGAGAAGATCGGCCGCGGCAGCGCCTGCTGTTGGACGCCGGAAGATCATGTGAATGCGTGCGCCGACCTCTGCTCGCATTGGCGACGCTACCGCACTGCTCCGCACTTGTCGGCCGACGTCGGAGAGGGTGACGTCACACCGAGGTCCCGGCCGAGGGTGACCGACGCGCGAAACCGCGCACCTGCCGGTAGCGTCGCCTTCGTCGCTCCTGACCCCGGCGACACCTCGGATCGGCGGTCGCTGAGGAGCGAACGTGTCCACGCAGGCCGAGACGGTAGCCCACCGTTCCACGACCTACGAGCATCTGGCCCCGCTGCTGGCCCGCCTGCCGCTGCCCCTGCCCGACCGGGACCGCACCAGGCTGCGCGAGGAGCTCGCGATGGCGTTCCTCCCGGTCGTGGAGCACATCGCCGCCCGGTACGGCGGCCGCGGCGAGCCCACCGACGACCTGGAGCAGGTCGGCACCATCGGGCTGCTCGGCGCCCTCGACCGCTTCACCCCACCGCCCGACACCACCGACCTCGTCGGCGCCTTCCTCGGGTTCGCCGTGCCGACCGTCACCGGGGAGATCCGCCGGCACTTCCGCGACCGGACGTGGTCGATGCGCGTTCCCCGGCGGATGAAGGACCTCCAGGGCCCGATCCGCGAAGCGACGGCAACGCTCTCCCGCGACCTCCAGCGGGCGCCGCGCCCGTCGGAGATCGCGGCCCACCTCGCCGTGAGCCTCGACGACGTGGTGGAGGCGCTCCAGGCGCAGAACGCCTACACCCCCACCTCGCTCGACGCCCCGCTCCGACCGGACGGCTCGACGGTCGCGGACCTTCACGGGGATCTCGACACCGCCCTGGCGACCGTCGAGTACCGCCAGGCACTGCGCGCTGCGCTCGACCTGCTGCCCGACCGCGAGCGGAGGATCCTCGTCCTGCGGTTCTTCGGCGAACGGACACAGACCCAGATCGCCGAGGAGATGGGCCTGTCCCAGATGCACGTCTCCCGGCTGCTCAGCCGCTCGCTCGCCGCCCTGCGCCGCCGGATGGCAGGCGACTGACAGCGGGCGAGAGACCTGTCACAGATCGTTCGCGTGTGGGCCGGATCCGATCGGGCACCCACCTTGTATGGCCAACGTGCTCACGACCCCGACCATGACCACCACCACCCTCGTCACCCAGCTCCGGGCGATGGAGCGGATGACCCGCACCGAGGTGCTGATCGCCCGGATCCGCGTCGCGCAGGCCCGCACCGACGCCGTCCGTCGCGAGCTGACCCAGAACGCCGCCAACGGCGAGCGCCGCGCGGAGCGGATCGCCACGCAGCTCAAGGCCCTGGACGCGGTGCCGGACGTCGTCAGCCCGGCCGTCGCCCGCATCCTGTCCGTGATCACCAGCACCGTCGAGCAGGCCCAGCCCGTCGACGAGGCGCTCCTGCACGACCTCTCCCTGGAGCACCAGCTGCTCGACCGCGCCCGCTACGTCCGCACGCTGGCCGGGCACGCCGGCCGCTCCGACGTGGCGAACCTGGCCGACGACCTGGTGACGGCGCACACCGCGACCGTCGAGTGGATCACCACCGTGCTGGCCGAGCACGCGCTGGGCGGCCCCGCCGCGCTGCGCCCGACGCCGCTGCAGCGAGTGGCAGGCGGGGTCTCCCGGGTCGCCGCGCTGCCCACCCGCGTGGCGGTGGCGGGCTTCAACCGCGCCGTCCACTCCGTGGTCCGCACCAGCGAGAACGCGCGCGACGCCGTCGAGAGCGTGGGAACCACGGTGACGCGCATCGGCGCCGACACCCTCGAGGTGGCCGTGGCCGGGCGCGACGCCGCCCTGCGCCGCACGGAGCAGGTCGCGTCCCGTGACGGGGCCGACGACGTGGCCCGCACCGTCCACACCGCTCGTCGCGACCTGGGCACGCTGTCGGCCGCCGAGCTGCCCGTGTCGGGATACGACGACCTGACGGCGCCGAACGCCATCAGCGCCATCCGCAAGCTGTCCGCCCCGGACGACATCAACGCCGTGCTGGCGTTCGAGGAGAACAACCGCAACCGCGCCGGCGTCGTCTCCGCGGCCCAGACCCACTACGCGGCCGTGGCCAAGGACACCGCCGGCATCAGCTGACCGGACGTTTGTCGTGACCGCCGCCGGGCACCTCGGTCGGGTGATGTTCCTGTACCCGCCCGGGGTGTACCGGGCCCAGAGCGACAGCGAGCTCGTCGCGGACGTGATGCGGTCGGGCTTCGCGCGCGGCCGTCACGTCCTCGACGTCGGCACCGGCAGCGGCGCGCTGGCCGTGGCCGCTGCCCGCGCCGGCGCCGCGTCGGTGACCGCGGTGGACCTGTCCCGCCGCGCCGTGGCCACCGCCCGGGTCAACAGCCTGTTGCACCGGG
>JBBQEF010000194.1:0-10885 GCA_038320445.1 Mycobacteriales bacterium | reverse complement strand
CCCCCCCCCCCCCCCCCCGGCGAGCTGGGTCACGTCGTCGTCGATCCCGACGGTCCGGCGTGCAGCTGCGGGGGGCGCGGCTGCCTGGAGCAGGCCGCCGGGCAGGAGGCGATGGTCGCGGCGGCCGGTGTGTCCGGGGTCGAGGATCTCGTGGACCGCAGGGGCGAACCGCGCCCGGCGGCCGCGATCGCCGCCGCGGGCCGCGCGCTCGGGGTGGCGCTGGCCGGCGCCGTCCACCTGCTGGACGTCCCCACCGTGGTGCTCGGCGGGCTCTACGCCCGCCTCGGGGCGCCGCTGGGCGACGCGGTCGCCTCCGAGCTGCGGACGCGCGTGCTCACCAGCCCGCCCGTCGACGTCCGCAGCTCGGTGCTCGGTGCCGAGGCGGCGCTGCGCGGGGCCGCGACGGCGGTGGTCCGGGCCCGGCTGCGCAATCCCTGAACCGTCAGGACGCCTTCGGCAGCACCCGGATCCCGTCGGCCGTGATCGTCGTGCCGTTCGCGACCGTGCCGGTGAGGACGACGACGTCGCCGACCACGGGCTTCTGGCTCAGTGCCGCGGCGTTCGCGCTGACGACCAGCCCGTCGACGGAGGTGATCGTGGCGGTGTCACCGGACAGCGCCGTCACGGTGCCGGTGACGCTCGCCTTCGGCACCTCGATCGAGACCGCCGTCGCGGTGGCGCCGCTGCCCGAGACCCGGACGATCACGCGCTCGCCGGCCTGGAGGTCACCGACGGCGGTGTTGCCGCTGCCGCGGACCCGGGTGGTGTCGTCGGTGCGCAGGGTGCGGGCCGCGGCGCCGTCGGGGGTGAGGGTGATCGTGCCGGTCGTGGTGGACACGACGGGGCCGACGAGCACGGGGCCGTCGGGCACGGGGCCGGGGCCGTCGGCCACGGGGCCGTCGCCGACCCCGGCACCCCGGCCCGGCCCGCGTCCGTGGTCGGACCGGCCGCCGGGCCCGCCCTCCATCTGCCCGGTCTCGCCGGACCGGCCGACGCCGGGGACCCGGTCGCCGCGGCCCTGCCCCAGCAGCACCGCGGCCACGACCCCGACCACCAGCACGGCGACGACGGCGGCCGCGATCACCCCACCGCGTCCGCGGGGACGGAGGCGGCGCCAGCGGGAGCGCCCGGGGGTCGTGGACGGATCGGTCGGGGTGGTCACGTCGTGCTCCTGTCGATCGGGGTATGTCCCTCCCGAGGGTCGGCGCGCAGCCTGAGCAGAAGCTGAAGCGGACGGGTCCTTCAGCCGATCTTCAGCCGCGGCACGGCACGGCCGTGCACGATGGGGGCATGACGGCGCGGGTGCTGGTGGTGGAGGACGCCGAGGCGATCCGCGCGGCCGTGCTCGCGGGGCTCACCGAGGCCGGGTTCGCCGTCACCGGGCGAACCGACGGCCGCACGCTGGAGGACGACCTGACGAGCGTCCGTCCCGACCTCGTGGTGCTCGACGTCATGCTGCCCGGCCGCGACGGGTTCGCGCTCCTGGAGGTGGTGCGGCGGCACAGCGACGCGGGGGTGGTCATGCTCACCGCCCGCGACGCCGTCGACGACCGGCTGCGCGGCCTGCACGGCGGGGCCGACGACTACGTGGTCAAGCCGTTCGCACTGGCCGAGCTCGTCGCGCGGGTGACGGCCGTCCTGCGCCGGATGGGACGCACACCGTCCACGGTGGAGGTGGGCGACCTCGTCGTCGACGCCGCGGCCGGTTCCGTGCGCCGCGGCGGCGCGGCGATCGAGCTGACCGCCACCGAGCTGCGGCTGCTGGACTACCTGGCCGCCCAGCGCGGCCGGGTCGTCAGCAAGGGGCAGATCCTCACGCGCGTGTGGGGCTACACCGACTACGACCCCAACCTCGTCGAGGTGCACGTCTCGGCGCTGCGCCGCAAGCTCGGCGAGCCGCGGCTGGTGCACACGGTGCGCGGCATGGGTTACGTGCTGCGCGAGGGCACGTCGTGAGGCAACGTCTGCGCGCCGTCTCGCTGCGCGCCCGCGTCACCGCGCTGAGCATGCTGGTACTCGCCGCGGTCCTCCTCGCGGTCGGCGTGCTGACCGACGTGATCTTCGCGGCGCAGAGCCGCTCCGACATCGGCTCCCAGTTGCAGGTCCGCGCCCAGCTGGCCGGACAGCTCGTGGCCCAGGGGCTGACGGCCGAGCAGGTCGCGCAGCGCGTCGAGGCGCCGGGGATCCGCGCGGTCGTCGTCGCGTCGAACGGGGCCACGTACGACGGCCCGGACGGTCCGCGCGGGCGTCCCGGCCGGCGCGGCGACGAGGACCAGGTGTTGCAGCAGCCGCTCGCCGACGGCTCACAGCTGACCCTGGTGGCCGACGGTACCCCCGCGTCCGATGCCCAGTCCCGGCTGCGACGGACGCTGCTGCTGCTCAGCGTGGGCGCGCTCGCCGTCGCCGGGCTCGTCACCCTGCTCACGACGCGGATCGCGCTCGCCCCGCTGGACGCCATGACCGGCCTGGCCCGCTCGATCACCCGCGGCAACCGCGGGCGCCGCCTCGCCCCCACCCGGACCACCACCGAGCTCGGCCGCACCGCCGCCGCGTTCGACGACATGCTCGACGAGCTGGAGGGCGCCGAGGCGGTGGCCAAGGCGTCCGAGGCGCGGACCCGCCGTTTCGTCGCCGACGCCGCCCACGAGCTGCGCACGCCGCTGGCCGGGGTGCAGGCCATCGCCGAGGCGACGATGGCGCCCGAGCTCGACGGTGAGGAGCGCGAGCGGCTGCACCTGCTGCTGCTGCGGGAGAGCAGGCGCGCCGGTCGTCTCGTGGACGACCTGCTGGTGATGGCCCGCATCGACGCCGGCATCGAGCTGCGCCACGAACCCGTCGAGCTGCTCGGGCTCGCGCGGTCGGAGGCGGACCGCGCCCGGCTGCTGGCACCGGACCGGACGATCACCGTCGACGGCACCGAGGTGACGGTGCGGGGCGACCCGGCCCGGCTCGGCCAGGTGCTGGCCAACCTCGTGGACAACGCGCGGCGCCACACCCCGGCCGGCACGGCCGTCACCGTCGGGGTCGGGGCGGACGGCACCGTGCTCGTGTGCGACCACGGCCCCGGGATCCCGCCCGCCGACCGGGAACGGATCTTCGACCGGCTGGTCCGCCTCGACGAGTCCCGCAGCTCCGACGACGGGGGCGCCGGCCTCGGCCTGGCGATCGCCCGTGGCATCGCCCGCGCCCACGGCGGCGACCTCCGCTGCGTGGACCCGATCGGCGGGACGGGCGCCACCTTCGCCCTGACCCTCCCGGGGTTCGCGGCCTGAGTACACGCGGGTCGGGATCAGGTTTCGTCGGGTTGAGTGGCCTTGCGGACGTAGAGCAGGCGGTCGCCCGGTTCGAGGGCGTCCACGGCGGAGGCGTCCACGCGGTGCAGGGCCCCGCCGCGCACGACGCCGAGCACGATGTCGGGCAGGTGCCGGGGCGAACCGCCGACCTCGCCCTCCTCGATCTCGCGCTCGCTGATCGCGAAGCCGGCGTCGGGGGTGAGCAGGTCCTCGATCACCTCGACGACGTTCGGGGTCGTGGTGGCCGCGCCCAGCAGCCGACCGGCCGTCTCCGCCGAGACGATCACCGACGTGGCCCCGGACTGGCGCAGCAGGTGCACGTTCTCCGACTCCCGCACCGACGCGACGATGCGGGTGTCCGGGGCGAGCTCGCGGGCGGTGAGGGTCACGAGCACGGCCGTGTCGTCCCGGTTGGTGGCCACGATGATCGCTTTCGCCCGCGGGACGCCCGCGATTCGCAGCACGCTCGAACGCGTCGCGTTGCCCGTGACCGTCACCAGCCCGAGCGCCGACGCGGCGTCGAGCTGGGCGCGGTCGGTGTCGACGACGACGATGTCGCTCGGCTTCGCCCCGTCGCCGAGGAGGGTCTCGACCGCGGCCCGGCCCTTGGTGCCGTAGCCGACGACGACGGTGTGGTCGCGCACTCGGGACCTCCAGCGCTGGATGCGGAACGACTGCCGCGACCGCTCGGTGAGCAGCTCCACGGTGGTGCCGACGAAGGTGATGAGGAAGATCAGCCGGAGCGGGGTCACGAAGACGGTGGTGAGCGTCCTGGCGAGCGGGCTGACAGGCACGATGTCGCCGTATCCGGTGGTGGAGACCGACACCGTCGAGTAGTAGAACGCGTCGCCCAGGCTGATCGGGGTGTCGCTGTTGTTGTCGACGTACCCGTCGCCCCCGAAGTAGACGATCAGGGCCGTGGCCACCAGTGCGCCCAGCGCGATGGCGAGCCGGCGCAGCAGGGACATGACCGGGGTGACACCGGAGTCGGGCATCCGGATCGGGCCGACCAGCGACGGGTCGGCGATCGGCCGGCGCTGTCGCTCTGTCCGCACGAACGGAGGGTAACCGTGCGACGATCATCCGCATGACCGGGCCGACCACCGGCACGGCTGCCGCCCGACCTGACGAGGAGCACCCGTCATGACGCCTCCCCGGCCGCGCGCCGCCCTCGTCATGGCCGCGTTCCTCGGTTCCGCCGGCGTCACGCACTTCGCGTCGCCGGCGTTCTACGACCCGATGGTGCCGACGCACCTGCCCGGTTCGGCACGGTTCTGGGTGGTGGCCTCGGGAGTGGCCGAGCTCGGCGTGGCCGCGCTGGTCGCGGTGCCGCGCACCCGGCGGTTCGGCGGGCTGGCGGCCACGGCGTTGTTCGTGGCGGTGTTCCCGGCGAACGTGAAGATGGCCGTCGACCGGTCGGACCGCTCACCTCGGGAACGGGCGATCGCCTACGGCCGGCTGCCGTTGCAGATCCCCCTGGTGCTGTGGGCCCGGAAGGTCCGACGCGACGCCACCTAGTGCTGCCCGGCGTGAGCGTGTCCCCCAACGCCGTGCTGGGCCAGCTGGAACGCGAGCCGGGCGAGTACGTCGTCGATCCGTGGGTGGTGGAGCGGTCCACCCTGGTCGCGGTGCACCGGGACCGGATCGTCGGCGCCGCGCACCTGGTGCGCTACGGCGAGGACGAGCGCGTCGGGCCCGAGATGCGCGGCACCGGCGACTTCCGGTGGTTGCTGTTCTGGCCCGGGCAGCACCCCGCCGCGGCGGGGTGAGATGAGCGGCGTGGCCGACGAGCTCGTCGCCGCCGGGGTCCGCGCACTCGGCCCGGTCCGCGTCGGCGCCGACCCGTCGCTGCCCGCCCCGGGGGTCCACGGCGTGCCCGAGCAGTGGCCGCACGTGGCGGCCGCCCTGCACCGCGCCGGGTTTCGGCCCGGCGATCGCACGGAGATCGTGCTCGTGGCCGACGTCGCCGACCTGCCCCGCGGCGGCCCGGCCCCGGTGGCCGGGATGACCCTGCGGACCGCTCTCGGCGGGCACGCGGCGCGGCTGCACGCCGAGCTGGACGGCCGGGTCGTCGGCTTCCACGAGGTCCAGTCCGACCTCACCACCGGCGGCACCCTCTCCCGGCTGGCCGGCTGGGCCGACGTGTGGGAGCTCTACGTCGACCCTGCGCACCGGCGCCGCGGCGTCGGCCGGTGGCTGGTGGGGCACGCCGCGGACCGGCTGCGCCTCGCCCGTGCCGACCGCGTGCTCGCGTACTCGGTGTCGGGCGAGACCGACGGCGAGCTGGCGTTCCTGCTGGCGACGGGCTGGCGGGAGCTGACGCGCACACGCCGTGCGTGGCTCCGGCGTACCCTGCCGCGATGACCCGGTACGTCGTGCTGCTGCGCGGGATCAACGTCGGCAAGGCCAAGCGGATCGCGATGGCCGACCTGCGCGCGCTGCTGGCCGATCTCGGGTTCACCGAGGTCAAGACGGTGCTGCAGAGCGGCAACGCCGTCGTCACCGGGCCCGACGCCGACCCGGACGAGCACGCCGCGTCGGTCCGGGCCGGGATCGCCGACCGTTTCGGCATGGACGTGCGGTGCCTCGTCCTCACGGGCGAGCGGCTGCGCGGGATCGTCGACGGCCACCCGTTCGCCGACGTCGCCGACAACGGCTCACGGATGTTCGCCCACGTGCTGAGCGCGGCACCGGACCCGGCACTGCTCGCCGGGCACGACCCCGTCGCACTCGACCCGGAGCACACCCGCCTCGGTGACCGCGTGCTCTACCAGTGGTGCCCGGACGGCCTGCTGGAGTCACCGGCGGTGGGTACCTACGCGGAGAAGCACCTGGACGTGAGCGTGACGGCCCGCAACTGGAACACGACCACGAAGCTCGCCGACCTGCTCTGACGCGGTGACCGATCCGCGTGTGACCGGGCCTGGCTCGGAGGGTCACGGTGGCCCTGCTGAGCAGGCTGCGTCGACGCCGAGGGCCATCACGACAGCTGGACGGCGGGCACGGAGGTCAGCAGCGCGCGCAGGCCGTCGGCATCGAGCAGCTCGGCGGGGCTGACCGTCACGTTCTGCCGGACGAAGTGGAACGCCGCCCGCACCTGCTCCGGACGGCAGCCCGACAGCGCCGCCCAGGCCAGCCGGTATGCCGCGAGCTGCACCGACAGCGCCGGGAGGCGGGTCTCGTCCGGCAGCGCACCGGTCTTCCAGTCGACGACGGTGTACGTGCCGTCGGGCTCGGCGAACACCGCGTCCATCCGTCCGCGGAGCCCCACCCCGGCGACGACGGTCTCGAACGGCACCTCCACCTCCACCGGCCGCCGCTCGGCCCACGCCGAGGCCAGGAACGCGTCCTGCAGCTCGGTGAGCGCGTCGTCGGAGGCTGCTCCCTCGTCGGCGGCCCCGGGCAGCTCGTCGAGATCGAGCAGCTGCGCGGCGCCGAACCGCTGCTCCAGCCAGGCGTGGAACGCGGTACCGCGGCGGGCGTGCGGGTTGGGCGGGAGGGGCAACGGGCGCCGCAGCCGCGAGGCCAGCCCGGTGGGGTCGGCAGCCAGCTCGACGAGCTGCACCACCGACAGCTGCGACGGGAGGGCCACGGTCGGCCGGGAACGGGCGGCGGCACGCTCGGCGAGCAGCACCTCGACGTCGACGGCCCAGCCCTCCGGGTCGCCGTCGTCGGCGGGCTCGTCGGAGTGGTCCGGTTCCGCGGGCTCGTCGTCGTGCGGACGCGCGGGCCGATTCGTGCCGACTCGCGCACCGGATCGTGCCGACTCGCGGGTGGGCGGGTCCAGCAGCTCGAGTTGCGCGCCGGGCTCGGCGGCATCCGCGCGTGCCGCCCGTGCGGCGTCGAGGGCACGGAGCGCTGCGTGCACGCGCTCGGCACCGTCGTGCACGGCGGCCGAGCGGGCGCCCAGGGGGTCGGCCGGCCAGACGCCGACGGGCGAGTCCAGCACGGCCGGGTTGACGGCGCCGTCCGCCGGCTCCTCGGCCCACACCTGCGGGGTGTGCGTCCGGGCGGCCTCCACCAGGAACTCCGACGGCTCGCGCGGCTTCTCCCCCGCCGCGCCCCACCGGTGGCCGGAGAGCAGCAGCACCCGCTCGGAGCGGGTCAACGCGACGTAGAACAGCCGCCGCTCCTCGGCGAGCCGTCGCTCGTCCAGCGCTTCGGAGTGGGCCCTGACCGCGCCTTCGAGCTGCTTGCGGTCGCCCTCGGCCGGCAGATCGAGCGCGGGCAGATCGGCGGCGTCACCGCGCAACGCCACCGGGAGCTCGGCCGGGCTGGTCAGCCAGGTGCCGCCGATCTTGCGTCCGGGGAACACCTGGTGCACCAGGTGCGGCACGGCCACGACCTGCCACTCCAGGCCCTTCGCGGCGTGCACGGTGAGCACCTGCACGCGGTCGGGCAGCACCTCGACCTCGCCCGGCGAGAGCCCGTCCTCGGCCTTCTCGGCGGTCTCGAGATAGTCCAGCAACGCCGGCAGCGTGGCCACCTCGGCGCCCGCGGAGAAGTCGGCGACGACATCGGCGAACGCGTCGAGGTGCGCGCGTCCCACGGGCCCCGGCCGCGCCGCCGTCTCGGCATCGAGCAGCAGGACACGCTCGGCGTCGGCCACCAGGTCGGTCAGCGGGGCGGCGCCGCGTGACCGCAGCCAGCCGAGCTCCCGCGCGAGCCGTCCGATGCGCTCGAACCCGGCAGGCGAGTACGCCTCGGGCGATCCGGGGTCGTCGAGGGCGTCGACGAGACCGGCCTGCTCGGCCTGCTCGCCGGGCAGCGCCCCCAGCGCCAGCTCGGCGGGGCTCAGCGGGCCCCGCCGCGCCGGGAGGGCCGGCACCAGCTCCCGGGCCCGCGACCACAGCGCGGCCAGGTCGGCGACGCCCAGCCGCCACCGCGCCCCGGTGAGCAGCCGTACGGCCGCCGGCCCCGCGAGCGGATCGGCCACCAGCCGCAGCGCGCTGACCAGGTCCCGCACCTCGGGCGTGTCCAGCAGCCCACCCAGCCCGACGACCTCGACCGGCAGCCCGCGTCCCCGCAGTGCCGCCGCGATCGGCTCCATGTCCACCCGGCGCCGCACCAGAACGGCGGAGGTCGGGGGGACATCGGCGGCGTCCCACTGCTCCGCGACGGCGTCGGCCATCCACGAGATCTCGGCGGCCACATCCGGATGGAGTGCCACCCGCACATCCCCGGGTGCCGCCGACGGCGACGCCCGCAGCTCCCCCACGCTCCCCATCGCCCGACGAGCGGCGCTGTCGTCGGGCACGGCGGGGACGCGGAGCGGTGCCGAGGCCGCATTCGCCAGGTCCAGGACCTCCGGGGGGTTGCGGAAGCTGGTCAGGAGGCCGTAGACGTCGGCGGGCCCGCCTCCGGGAGCCGGGAAGTCGGTGCGGAACCTCGTCAGGTTGCCGGCGCTCGCACCACGCCAGCCGTAGATCGACTGACAGGGGTCGCCGACGGCCGTGACCGCCGGCCCGCCGCTCACGACGGGCTCGCCCGGCACCGTGCCGAACAGGGCCCGCAGCAGCACGCGCTGGGCGTGGCCGGTGTCCTGGTACTCGTCGAGCAGCACCGCGCGGTAGGTGGCCCGCTCCCCCGCCCCCACTTCGGGATGTTCCGCGGCGACCCGCGCGGCGATGGCCAGCTGATCGGAGAAGTCGACGGCCCGCTCGGCCCGCTTGCGCGCCGTGAACGCCTCGACGAGCGGCAGCAGCGCGGCTCGCGTGCGTTGCGAGGAGATCCACTTCTTGTACGTGAGCGACGGTTCCGCACGCTGGCCCTTCCCGCGCGGGGCCGCGTCCAGGGTCGCGGCGAACCACTCGGCCTGCCGCCGGACGGCGGCGGGGTCGACGAGGTGCTCGCCCAGCTCCCCCGCCAGCGACAGCACCCGCTCCGTGACGGTGGCCGGCATCAGCTCGACGTCGAGGTCCTCGGCCCAGCTCGTCACCACGCGGTGCGCGAGCTGCCACGACGCCGTCTCGCCCAGCAGCCGGGCGGCCGGCTCGGCGGGCAGCCGGAGCGCGTGCTCGCCGACGAGCCGTCCGGCGTAGGCGTGGTAGGTCGCCACCGTCGGCTCCCCGGCCAGCAGTGCGGCCCGGCGCTCGCCGGTGGGGTCGAGCTCGTCGAGCAGCCGGGACCCGGCGAGGCGGCGCAGCCGGGACCGGACCCGCGCGCCGAGCTGCTGGGCGGCCTTGCGGGTGAACGTCAGGCCCAGCACCTGCTCCGGCAGCACCTCACCGGTGGCGACCAGCCAGACGACGCGCGCGGCCATCGTCTCGGTCTTGCCGGCCCCGGCTCCTGCCACGACCAGCGCGGGCCGGGCCGGGGCCGCGATCACCGCGGCCTGCTCCTCGGTGGGCGGAGGCACGCCCAGTGCGACGGCGAGCGCGTGCGGGGTGAGCTCCACCCGGTAGTTCTACGCCGGCGGCGTGGTGTCCGCGGGCGCGGGCGGCCTGGCCGGCGCGTAGACGTGCACCCAGTCGACGTCGAGGTTGATGCTCGCCGGGGTGGTGTCGTCGATCTCGGGGATCCAGTCCTTCACCGGGCCCTGGTCGAGCTGGATGGCCAGGTGCATCGGCGTGTCGGGGATGATCGACCTGTCGGTGACCTTGTAGCGCTGCACGCCGTCGACGTACCAGGTGATGCTGGTGGGCAGCCACTCGACGGCGAACGTGTGCCACTGGGTGAAGTTGCCGTTCATGTTCCCGCCGACGGTGTCGCCGCCGCGCGGTCCCGAGTGCAGGATGAAGTTGGCGTTGTCGCGCTTCGGGAACGGGACCTCGACGATGTCGATCTCGCCATCGGAGAGCTTCTCGGAGTCCGGCCACAGCAGGATCGCCGAGCCGAAGCCGGCGCCGGGCCCGGTCCGGGACCGGAACTCCCAGCGCCCGTAGATCTGGCCCTGCGCATCGGACATGCCGCCCGAGACGCCGCCATCGGCCTTCGTGGCGGTGATGTGCAGGCTGCCGCCGCCCTGGCTGATGGCCGACGGATCCCGCTTGCCGAAGCCGAACGCGCCGTCGCTGTCGTAGGTGCCCCACTTGGTGGGCGACAGCGCGGCACCGTTGAACTCGTCGCCGCCGACCGGCTTCCAGTTGGCGGCGATCTGGGCCGGGGTCTGGCCCGCGGCGGCCGATCCGGTGGCGGTGCCCCGGCGCGCCGGCCTGCCGGTGGCGGGCTTCGGCTTGGCGGGCTTCGGCTTGGCGGTGGTCGGGGCAACGGACGGGGTGGCCGGCACCGTCGTCGGCGCCGCGGCCGGTTCGGGGAGGGCCTGGAGCAGGTCCGGCGACGGGGCCGTGGTCGTCGAGCCGGGCGCCGTGGCACACGCCGTGAGCATCGCGGAGAGCACGACACCGGCGACGACAGCACGTGCACGGGACGAGACGCGGAACACGGACCCTCCTCGCGACGCCGTGGGGAAGTCGGGGGAGCGACGGCGTGCGGTCAGTAGGCTACCGGGCGTTCGGCGGCATCCCCGCACACCTCCCGGCGGCGCGTCGTGCGGCCAGAAAGACTACCCTCTGTCACTGCTCAGGCACCGAGCGTCCCGAACCGTGGACCGGACACCCGGTACGGACCGGGCACCGATCGCAGACCGGCCC
>JBBQEF010000193.1:0-10948 GCA_038320445.1 Mycobacteriales bacterium | reverse complement strand
GCGCCGCCGTGCGGGCCATCGGCGTGGCCGGCGGCGACGGGACGGTGGCCGCGGCGGCCGCCGTGGCCGGGCGGCGCCGGTTGCCGCTGGTCGTGGTGCCGACGGGCACGCTCAACCACTTCGCCCGCGACGTCGGCGTCTACGACCTGCAGGAGGCGGTGGACGCCACGGGCGCCGGGCAGGCGGTGGCCGTCGACCTCGCGCTGGTCGACGTGCACCCGGGCCGGGGCGACGATCCCGAGGCCGACGACGTCGTGCGGGTCCGGTGCTTCCTCAACACCGCGAGCCTCGGCTCCTACCCCGACCTGGTCCGGCTGCGCGAGGGCTGGGAGCCGCGATGGGGCAAGTGGCCGGCCTTCGCCGCGGCGCTCCTGGTGGTGCTGCACCGCGCCGAGCCCGTCGAGATGAAGATCGAGGGCCGCTGGATCACGCTGTGGTTCCTGTTCGTCGGCAACGGCCCCTACCACCCGCGCGGCATGGTGCCGGCGTGGCGCCCGACGCTGGACTCCGGCCTGCTCGACGTCCGCTGGCTGCGGGCCGACATCCGGTTCTCGCGGCTGCGCGCCGTGGCCGCGCTCCTGTTCGGGGCGTTGGGCCACAGCCGCGTCTACGGGCAGCGCGAGGTGCGCGAGCTCGACGTCGAGCTCGCCGTGCCGGGCATGCTCGCCACCGACGGTGAGGTGGTGGAGACGTCGGGCCGCTACACGTTCCGCGTGGCCAAGGACCCGATCCCCGTCTACCGCCGCCACGAGGACCGTTGGACCGGCCGCGACCGGCCCTACCAGCGCTCCTGACACCAGGCACGGACACCGGTTGACCGGCCGTGGCGGGGAGTGGTTGGTTGCGGTCATGCGCGTCCTCGGACTGGATCACATCGTGCTCGTCACGCCCGACGCCGAGCGGCTCATCGCCTGGTACCGCGAGGTGCTCGGGCTCGCGCCGGAGCGGCTGGAGCCGTGGCGGCGCGGCGAGGTGCCGTTCGCGTCACTGCGGGTCAGCGCCGACACGATCATCGACGTGCTGGCCGGTGAGCGCAGCGGCACCAACGTGGAGCACGTGGCGCTCGTCGTCGACGCCGACCTGGACGCGGTGGCGACCGAGCTCGGGGTGGCCCCGCCGACGGACCTGTTCGGGGCCCGCGGCCAGGGCCGGGGCATCTACCTGCGCGACCCCGACGGCAACGGCGTGGAGCTGCGGACCTACGCCTGAGGCAGCCGGGGTCTCAGCTCCCGACGGCCCCGCCGCCCGCGGGCGTGTCGTCGCCGCCCGCAGGCTCGGCCGAGGGGGCCGGGTCGTCGACGGCCTGGTTCTCCGCCGGCAGCAGCGGGCGCAGTGCCGGCCCGGTGATGCGGCGGAACGTGCGGCGCGGGCGCCCGCGGTCGAGCACGGCCACCTCCAGCGCCGAGACGCCGAGCACCCGCGACACGGCCCCGTTGGGGTTGCCGCCGGGCGCGGTGGCCTCCTCCAGCCCCTCCACGGCGACGGCGATGGCCTCGGCCAGCTCCAGCCCCGGCCGGTAGGTGTCCTTGAGCTTCGCGCTGATCGGCTCGGTGGTGCCGCCCATGACGACGAACTGCGGCTCGTCGGTGATGGAACCGTCGTAGGTGATGCGGTAGAGCTGGTCGTTCTCGGACGTGATGCCGACCTCGGCGACGCACAGCTCCACCTCGTAGGGCTTCTGCTGCTCGACGAACGCGGTGCCCATCGCCTGCGCGTAGGCCTTGGCCAGCATCTGGCCGCTCACGTCGCGCCGGTCGTAGGCGTAGCCGCGGACGTCGGCCATCCGGATGCCGCCGGTGCGCAGGCTGTCGAACTCGTTGTACCGGCCGACCGCGGCGAACCCGATCCGGTCGTAGATCTCGGAGACCTTGTGCAGCGCCTTCGAGCGGTTCTCCGCGACGAACACCACGCCGCCGGTATAGGTCAGCACCACGACGCTGCGGCCGCGGGCGATGCCCTTGCGGGCAAGTTCCGAGCGGTCGCGCAGCAGCTGGTCGACCGACGAGTAGAACGGCATCGTCACGGGAGGAGCTCCTGAACGTCGAGGCCTGTGGGGAGCGGGCAGGGCATCTCAGCCGCCGGGGTTCTCGGTGCGGCCTGCGACGACGTCGCGGACGACCGCCTCGATCTCCGCCTCGGGGCGGCGGACGGCGCCCTCGGCGCCGGTGATGCTGACGACCACCGGGTAGATGCGGCGGGTGAGATCGGGGCCGCCGGTGGCGGAGTCGTCGTCGGCGGCGTCGTAGAGCGCCTCGACGGCGTTGCGCACGGTGGTGGCGAGATCGGCGTCGGTCCGGTGGCGCTTCTTGAGCGCCGACTTCGCGAACACCGAGCCCGAGCCGACGGCGTGGTAGCCCAGCCACTCGTCGTAGCGGCCGCCGGTGGCGTCGTAGGTGACGATGCGGCCGGCCTTGGCCGGTTCGGCCTCGGTGTCGTAGCCGACGAACAGCGGCACGACCACGAAGCCCTGCAGCGCGGCACCCAGGTTCTGCGCGACGGCACCGGCCAGCTTGTTGGCCTTGCCCTCCAGTGACAGGGAGACGCCCTCGGTCTTCTCGTAGTGCTCCAGGTCGACCGTGAACAGCCGCACCATCTGGATCGCGATTCCGGCCGAGCCGGCGATGCCGACGGCCGAGTAGGCGTCGGTGATGAACACCTTCTCGATGTCGCGTTGGGCGATCACGTTGCCCGACGTGGCGCGACGGTCGCCCGCGATGACGACACCCTCGTCGAACACGAGCGCGACGATCGTGGTGCCGTGCGGCACGTCCAGGGTGTTGCGGGCCTGCGGCGCCAGTCCCTCCGGGACACGGCCGGGCAGCAGGTGCGGGGCGTGGCGGGTGACGAAGTCGGTGAACGAGGACGGGCCGGGCGCGAGGTACGCATCCAGACCTGCGGGCGGACGGGACTCCATGGTCAGGGCGTGCCTCTCCACGTGCGGGTGCGACTCTGCCGATTCGACAGCAGGGCGGGTGCTGCGGTGTGAGCCGTTCGCCGGGACGGGCCCGGCGGGCGAGAGGCTACTCGCCGCCCTTCTGGACGTAGGCCCGGACGAAGTCCTCCGCGTTCTCCTCCAGCACGTCGTCGATCTCGTCGAGGATCGTGTCGACGTCCTCGCCCAGCTTCTCGCGGCGTTCCTGGCCCGCGGCCCCGGGGTCGCCGCCCTCGTCGTCGTCCCCGCCTCCGCCGCCCTGACGCTTCGTCTGCTCCTGCGACATGGATGTGTCTCCTTCTCGCGCCTGGCCCCGTCCACCGCGCGGCACCCGCGCGGCGTACCGGAGTCCGGTAGTCCTGAACACTACCCAGCGAACAGCCGACACGCCCGTTGTTCGAGGTGCCCCCGTGGGCGCGTCGTGATCGGGGTCGCCGTCGGTCAGACGCGCTCGATCTCGATGAACAGTCCCCTGGCCCGAGCGAGGACGAGGATGTCGTGGGGATCGGACGTCAGAATCTGGTCGTCGTCACGCGACGTGATCGGCACCCGCCCTGCAAGGAACCTGTCAGCGGCCCGCAGCCGGGCGTCGTGCTCGCTCTGCCGGTGCAGTGCTGCGTTGACCCAGGCGCTCATGGTCTCGGCGAACCCGGCCGCCACCGCCTGGTGGCCGGCCTCGATCATCTCGGCGTCGACCGAGGCGGAGACCCGCCGCTTCTCACTCACACGAAGAGCGCAGCTTCGGGCCACGATCGTGGCAATCAACCTCGGGTCAGCGCCTCCACCAGCTCTTCTGCGGTCCGCGAGTTGTCGATCAGCTCGCCGACATGCTTGCGGGTGCCGCGCAGGGGCTCCAGCGTGGGGATCCGCACCAGCGACTCGCGGCCCAGGTCGAAGATCACCGAATCCCACGACGCCGCGGCCACCTCCGACGGGTAGCGCTCCAGGCAGCGGCCACGGAAGTAGGCGCGGGTGTCCTCGGGGGGCCGGCGCATCGCGGCGACGACCTGCTCCTCGGTGACCAGCCGCTTGATCGACCCGCGCGTGGCCAGCCGGTTGTAGAGGCCCTTCGCCATCCGGACGTCCGCGTACTGCAGGTCAACCAGGTGCAGCCGCGGCGCGTCCCAGGCCAGGCCGTCGCGTTCGCGGTAGCCCTCCAGCAGGCGCAGCTTCGCCGTCCAGTCCAGGCGGTCGGCGGTGCTGAGCGGGTCGCGCGCCAGGTCGTCGAGCACCTCGCCCCAGATCTTCAGCACCTCGGCGGTGGCGTCGTCGACATCGGCGCCCATCGTGTTCTCGACGTGCTTGCTCGCCTTCTCGAAGTACGCCTGCTGCACGTCGAGGCCGGTCATCTTGCGCCCGTCGGCCAGGTCGACGGTCAGCTTCAGCGACGGGTCGTGGCTGATGCGGTGCACCGAGCGCACCGGCTCGGCCAGGCGCAGCTCGTCGAACCGCACGCCGTTCTCGATCATGTCCAGCACCAGCGCGGCCGTGCCGACCTTGAGCAGTGTGGAGTACTCGCTCATGTTCGCGTCGCCGATGATGACGTGCAGGCGGCGGTACTTGTCGGCGTCGGCGTGCGGCTCGTCGCGGGTGTTGATGATGCCGCGTTTGAGGGTGGTCTCCAGGCCGACCTCGACCTCGATGTAGTCGGCGCGCTGCGACAGCTGGTAGCCGGCCTCGTCGCCGGACGCGCCGCGCCCTACGCGGCCCGCGCCGCACACCACCTGGCGCGTGACGAAGAACGGGGTGAGCCCGGCCACGATCGACGGGAACGTGGTGGAGCGGGCCATCAGGTAGTTCTCGTGGGAGCCGTAGCTGGCGCCCTTGCCGTCGACGTTGTTCTTGTAGAGCTGGATGCGCGGCGCGTTGGGGACGGTGGCCGAGCGCATCGCGGCCTCCTCCATCACCCGCTCCCCTGCCTTGTCCCAGATCACGATGTCGCGCGGCGTGGTGACCTCGGGCGTGGAGAACTCGGGGTGGGCGTGGTCGACGTAGAGCCGGGCGCCGTTGGTGAGGATGACGTTGGCCGCACCGAGGTCGTCGAGCTCGGAGTCGTTGCCGGGCTGGTGCATCGTCGGAGCCGAGAGATCGAAGCCGCGCGCGTCGCGCAGCGGCGACTCCACCTCGTAGTCCCAGCGGGCGCGGCGCGAGCGCGGGATGTCGGCGGCCGCGGCGTAGGCCAGCACCACCTGCGTGGAGGTGATCACCGGGTTGGCCGTGGGGTCGCCGGGTACCGAGATGCCGTACTCGATCTCGGTGCCCATGATCCGGCGGGCGGTCACCGGTGGTCCCTCTGCGCACTCATGGACCGAGCCTAACCGCCGCACGGACGCGATGATGGGCGCGTGCGGGCGGAGGACGAGCGGGTCGCGGTGTTCGATGCGGCCGGACGGGTGACGGGCGTCGCGTCCCGTGGCGTGGTCTATCGCGACGGCCGCTGGCACGGTGCCACCGGCGTCCTGGTGCGTAGCAGCGACGGCGCCCGGATCTACCTGCACCGGCGCGCGGCCGCCAAGCTGATCTTCCCGGACTGCTACGACTGCTGGGCGGGCGGCGTCATCGGGCCGGGCGAGGACCCCGCGGCCGCCGCCGCCCGGGAGCTGGAGGAGGAGCTGGGCATCGAGGGCGTCCCGCTCGCGCCGGTCGGCCGGTTCCCCTTCGACGACGGCGCGATCCGCTATCACGCGTTTCTCTACGAGGTGTTCTGGGACGGCCCGGTGCGCCACCAGGCGTCGGAGGTGGTGTGGGGCGGCTGGGTCACCGTGGCCGAGCTGCGTGCCCGGCTGGCCGATCCCGTGACGTGGCCCTTCGCGCCCGACGGCCGCGAGGGCATCGAG
This sequence comes from Mycobacteriales bacterium, assembly GCA_038320445.1. Lineage (GTDB taxonomy): Bacteria > Actinomycetota > Actinomycetes > Mycobacteriales > Pseudonocardiaceae > Pseudonocardia. The sequence goes on along the minus strand of JBBQEF010000193.1, from coordinate 5,179 downwards.
CGCTGGCTGGCCGATCGCCCCTGAGCGGTCCGCGCGCCCGTCACCAGCCGAGGTCGACGTCGTCCTCGCACCGGGCGGACACGCCGGTCATGCCCGAGCACCGCCGCCCCGGGATCGCGCGTAGTAGCGGACCGCCTTGGCACGGTTGCCGCACACCTCCATCGAGCACCAGCGGCGCGTGCCGTTGCGGGAGGTGTCGTGGAACCACAGCACACATCCCTCCCGGGCGCAGCGGCGGATGCGGTCGGGCCGCCCGGAGCGCAGGGCCAGGTAGTCGACGGCGGCGTCCCAGGCGGCGCGCCACTCGGCGGCGACGTGAACCTCCTCCCCCGGGCCGTCCTCCCGCAGCACCGGGGTACGGGTGCCGCGGGCGAGCACCGCATTGAGCGGCCCCGGTTCCCCGCGTTCCAGCACCGCCAGCACCGCGTCGCGGCACTCCCGCAGCGCGGTGGCCGAGCCCCGGTCGTAGCCGTGCTCGCCGAGCCACGCCGCGACGCCGGCCGGGTCGGCGAGCTGATCGCCGCCGACCCAGCGCGTGTCGACGAGGTCGAGGGCCAGTGGTTCGCCGAGGAGCGGTCGTTGCTGCACGCGTGTACTCTAACCGTTGTCAAGACTTTGAGTGGTGAGGAGCCGTCGTGGCACAGCGTTTCGCGGAGCTGGCGTTCAGCCCGGCCGTCCGGTCCGCGCAGGAGCACTACGGCAGCGCCGCCGTGGGGGCCCGGCTGCTCGCCGCCGAGGACAGGCAGGATCGCCTCGGGCCCGACGAGATCGCGTTCCTGTCCGCGCGCGACGGCTTCCACCTCGCCACCGTCACCGCGGACGGCTGGCCCTACGTGCAGTTCCGCGGCGGTCCGCCCGGCTTCGTGAAGGTGCTGGACGAGACGACGATCGGCTGGGCCGACCTGCGCGGCAACCGGCAGTACATCACCGCGGGCAACCTCGACCCGGCCGGCGGCGCCCGGGTCGCGATGATCTTCATGGACCTCGCGAACCCCAGCCGCGTCAAGGTGCTCGGGCGGGCCCGGATCGTCGACGTCGCCGATGACCCGGCCCTGGCCGCCCGGCTCACGGTCGAGGGGCAGCCGGGCCGGGTCGAGCGCTCGGTGCTCGTGGACGTCGAGGCCTACGTCTGGAACTGCCCGCAGCACATCACGCCACGGTTCACCGTCGAGGAGATCTCCCGCTCGGTGCGGCCGCTGCAGGACGAGCTGGCCGCGCTGCGGGCCGAGAACGCCCGGCTGCGAGCCACCCTCGACGCCGGCTGATGTCGAGGCCTGTCTCATCACAGCCGCCGGCGCCGATGGTCAGCGCGCATCGGGTCGGGTCAGGACCGCAACCGCCACATCCGTCCGGGAAGGCACCGAGGAGGTGATCATGGCCGGCCAAGGTGCCCGTCGGCCAGGCGCGCCGCCATCGCGTCGCTGATCTCCCTCAGCGCGTGCTGCTGCTCGACGGTCAGCACGTCGAACAGCAGGCTGCGCACCTCGTCCACGTGACCGGGCGCGGCGGCCTCCAGACGGGCGAAGCCGGCCGCGGTGAGCGCGGCGTTCTGCCCGCGCTTGTCGGTCGGGCACGGCGTGCGCAGCACCCAGCCCGCCTCCTCCATCCGCGCCACCGCGTGGCTGAGCCTGCTGCGTGACGACAGCGAAGTGGACGCGAGCTCGCTCATCCGCAGCGTCCGGCCGGGCGCCTCGGACAGCCGGACCATGATCTCGTAGTACGCGTGCGGGAGGCCCGCGCCGTGCTGCAGCTGCCGCTCGATACGGTCGAAGAACAGGCGGCTCGCGGCGAGGTAGCTCCGCCAGGTCTTCTGTTCGTCGGCGTCGAGCCAGCGGGTGTCCGCCACGCCACACCTCCCCAGGAATAGTTGAACTCTCAACTCCGTTCCGCTAGTGTCCCTCTCAACACCTGAGAGTTCAACGAGTTTCACGGAGGTTGCAATGACCGCAGCGGTTCAGATCCCTGGTTACATCGCCGGTACCTGGGACATCGACCCGGTGCACTCGGACGTCTCCTTCACCGTGCGGCACATGATGGTCAGCAAGGTACGCGGTCGCTTCGGCTCGTTCAGCGGAGAGATCACCACCGCCGAGGACGTCACCAACTCGACGGTCACCGCCACGATCGACGCCACGTCGATCGACACCAACAACGCCCAGCGCGACGGCCACATCAAGTCGGCCGACTTCTTCGACGTCGAGAACCACCCGACCTGGACGTTCACGTCCACGGGCGTCCACCTCGACGGCGACGACATCATCGTCGACGGCGACCTGACCATCAAGGGCGTCACCAAGTCCGTTCCCCTGACCCTCGAGGTCAACGGCTTCGGCCCGGACGCCTTCGGCGGCACCCGCGTGGGCTTCTCCGGCCTCGCGCAGATCAACCGCAGCGACTTCGGCGTCGACATCTCCATGCCGCTCGACGGCGGCGGCGTCGTCGTCAGCGAGAAGGTGCAGATCTCCCTGGAGATCGAGGGCGTGCTCCGCACCGCCTGATCGATCCCTGCCCGCGAGCGACCCCCGATTTTGTTCCTGGTCGGGGGTCGCTGCCTGTCAGAATGCGCCGCATGTCCCGCTTCGTCGGCCGTGACGCACAGCTGGCCGAGCTGCGTGCCGTGCTGGACGCCGGCCTCGCGGGAGGCGGCGCCGTCATCCTCGTCGGTGGGGAGCCGGGCATCGGCAAGACCCGCCTCGTCTCGGAACTGACCAGGGATCGGCCCCGGTTGACCGGCCATGCCGATCCCGAGCCCGGCGCTCCCCCGCTCTGGCCGTGGCTGCAGGCGCTGGCCGGGCGGCCCGAACGGGCGGAGCTCAGCGCGATCGGCACGGCGGATCCCGTCCCTCTCGCCGCGGACCCGGCCGCGGCGGCGCTGCACACACGTGCCGCCCGCACCCTCGCCTTCGACGCGGTTCTCGACGGCCTGGCCGCCGGCACCGGCCAGGTGGTGGTGCTGGAGGACCTGCACTGGGCGGACGAGTCGACGCTGCGCCTGCTCGTCCTCGCCGCAGGACGGCCCGGGCTGGTCCTGGTCGGTACCTACCGCTCCACCGAGCAGGGCCCCGCCCTGCGCGCGGCACTCACCGAGCTGCGCCGTCGGGACGCGACTTGCTCCACCACGCTGGCGCCCCTGACGCTCGATGACGTGTCGGCGTGGCTGCCGGCGGACGCCGACACGACCTGGGCCCCGGTGCTGCTGCGTGCGGGCGGTGGAGTCCCGCTGCTGGTCGGCGCACTCCTGACCACGCTGCTGGAGACGGGACGCGCACCGCAGCGCGCTCCCGCGGACGGGTCCTGGCCGTTGGGGGTGCCGGACGACCTGGCCGACGCGACGGCCGACCGGCTCGCACGCCTCGGCCCCGCGGTCCGGCTCGCGGTCGAGGTCGCCGCGGTCACCGGTTCCGGGTGCACTCCCGAGCACCTCCTGGTGCTCGGCCGGGGAGATCCCACCGCACCGCCCGACCCGGCCGCGGCGCTGGCCGCCTGCGAGGCGGCGGCCGTGGCGGGACTGCTGCACGGGTCCGGGCCGTTGCGGTTCGACCCGGCGCACGCGCTGATCCGCGAGGCCGTCTACGCCCGTCTTCCGGCGGACCGGAGACTGGACTGGCACGCGCGTCTGGCCGACGCGATCGACCGGGGCACCCTGCCCGGCGACGTGGTGACCCACCGCCTCCGGGCCGCCGTCGACGCGGCGGGTCGCGCCGCCGCCGTGGACGCCTGCCGTGGCGCGGCGGCCACCGCCACCAGGGCCCTCGCGTTCGACCGCGCGGTCGAACTGCTCGACGCGGCGCTCGCGCTGCCCGGGTCGGATGCCGCTACCCGGGCCGCGCTGCGGATCGACGCCGCGGAGGCCGAGTTCGCCGCGGGCCGCACCGAGGCCGCGGTCCGGCGGGCGCAACTGGTGGCCCGCGACAGCACCGACCCGGGCCTCCTGGTCCGGGCGGCACTCGCGGTGCGCGGCATCGGCGGGCCGCTCAACGCCGACCTGATCCCGATCTGTGACGCGGCGCTGCAGGCCCTGCCCGCGGGCGCCGATGCCGGGCGCGCGCGGGTGCTCGCCCAGCGCGCGCAGGCGGTGGCAGAGACCGGCGGCTGGGACGGTCTCGCGGCCGCCAGCGCCGAGGCGCTCACCATCGCGGAGCGCAGCGGTTCCGCGGCCGCTCTCACCGATGCGCTGCGCGGCCGGCAGCACGCCGTCAGCGGCCCCGACGGGGTGACCGAGCGGTTGGACCTGGCCCGACGCATGATCGAGATCGCGGAGCGCGGCGGCCCTCCCGACGCCGAGCTGTGGGGCCGGCTGTGGCGCCTGGACGCGGCTTTCCAACTCGGCGCCATCGACGTGGTCCACGCTGAGCTCGCCCGGCTCGAGGGTCTCGCGACCCGGCTCGGGTGGCCGATCGCGCACTGGCACCGACACCGGATCCACGCGGCCCGGCTGCTGCTGGCCGGCCGGTTCGACGAGGCCGAGGCCGAGGCCGACCTCGCCCTCGCCGCCGCCCGGCTCACCGAGGACCGCACCGCGGTCAGCATCGACGGGGCGTTCCGCAGCGAGGTGCTGCGGCTGCGCGGGCAGATACATGCGGCCGTCGAACTCCTCCGCCACGCCGCCTCGAGCATCCCGGGGCGGGGTATCCCGATCTTCTGGGCGCACGCCGGCCTCAACCTGATCCGGGCGGGCGAGACCGACGAGGGGCACCGCTACTTCGAGCTGCTCCGCCCGGTCGTCCGCGAGCTCCCGCGCGACGGGTTGTGGCTGCCGACCGTCCTGCAGTCGGGCGAGATCGCAGAAGCAGTGGGCGACGTCGAGACCATGGAGTTCTGCCTGGCTGCGACCACGCCCTATGCCACCCACTACATCGCGGGCGGCTCCGGCTCGGTGCGCTGCGACGGATCGGTGTCGCGAGTGCTGGGCGTGCTCGCGGCCGCGCTGGGCCGCGTCGACGAGGCCGAACGCCGGCTCACCGACGCCATCGCCATGGACGACCGGATCGGCGCGCTGCCCTACCGCGTCCTGTCGGAGATCGCGCTGGCCCGGCTGATCGGCGGACGCGGGCGGGACCGCGCCACCGGGCTCGCGCGCCGCGCCGCCGACACGGCGCGACGGCTCGGCATGGCGCCCGCGCTGGCCGCGGCCCAGGAGGTTCTCGCGGGCCTGCGGGAACGGCCGGCGATGGCGCTG
>JBBQEF010000192.1:0-10955 GCA_038320445.1 Mycobacteriales bacterium | reverse complement strand
TAACGGTGCGGCGGCAGCCCGAAGGCGCGGGTGAACGTGCGCACCAGGTGGGCCGGGTGGGCGTGCAGCAGGGCCGCCGCGTCGCGCAGGGCGAGGCCGTCGCCGAGGTGCGCGTCGAGCAGGTCGCGGAGGTCGGTGGCGAGCCGCGCCGGCGCCGGGCCCGCCCTCGCCGCGCCGTGGTGCGCGCGGATCCGGACCCCGATCAGCGCCAGCCGGCTCTCGGCCTCCAGCTCGGCGCCCTGCTCGTCGAGCGTGGCGTGCAACTGCGCGACGCGGGTACGGAGCAGCTCGTCGTCCAGCGTCGGGGTGGCCACGGCCGCCCCGGTGAGCGCCGCGCCGAGCACCTCCGTGTCGAGGTAGAGCACGCGCTTGCGGAAGCCGTGGTCGGTGGCGGCCCGTCCGGTGTGGGCGACGTGCGGCGGCAGCAGCGTCACGGCGCGTCCGAGGGCGCCGTGCTCGTGGCGGCCGAGGTCGTAGCGGATGGCGCCCTCGTCGACGACGAGCAGCGTCCAGGCGTCATGGGTGTGCTCGGGGTAGGCGTGGTCGGTGAACCGGGCGTGGAACACCTCGGTGATGCCGGGCACCCCCGGCGACCACGCCCGCACCCCCGACATGCTGCGAACGTACAAGAAGCGGGGACCCGGGCCGCCGAGACTGGCTCCGTGCGATTCGACACGAAGATCGCGGTCCTGCTCCGCGACGACCTGGAGACCTGGCAGAAGCTGAACGTCACGGCGTTCCTGTGCAGCGGCATCGCTGCCGACCCCGAGCTCATCGGCGAGCCGTACGCCGACGCCGACGGCACCGCCTACCTGCCGATGTTCCGCCAGCCCGTGCTGGTCCTCGACGGCGACAAGGCGCTGCTGACGGCTGCGCGCGAGCGAGCCGTGCGCCGCGAGCTGCGGGCGGCCGTGTTCACCACGGAGCTGTTCGCGACCGGGCACGACGAGGCGAACCGCGCCGCCGTGGCGGCCGTGCCCGGGGCCGGCCTCGATCTCGTCGGGCTCGCCGTGCACGGCCCGCGCAACGCGGTGGACAAGGTTCTCAAGGGAGCGACCCTGCACCGCTGACGTACCCGGCTACCCGGGGTGAGCACGCTGAGCTGCTCACCGGGCGGGGTGCCCGCGCAGCCCGTCCCGTCGGGGGCGCCGTCCATGGCCGCGGCCGGACCGACCTGGTGGCCGTCGTCGCCGGCCACGTACGACACGCCAGGACGCGCGGGTGCCGTGCCCGGTTGGCATCGCGAACCATTCGATCGGGCGTCCCTAGACTGGCAGGATGTCGGCGACGCGCCTGCTCGTGCTCGGGATCGTGCGCGGGTACGGCCGGGCCCACGGCTACCGCGTCGGCAACGACCTGCTCGCGTGGGGCGCCGACGGATGGGCCAACGTCAAGTGGGGCTCCATCTACCACGCCCTGCGCAAGCTCACGGCCGACGGGCTGCTCCGCGACCACGACGACGTGCCCGGACGCACCGAGTACGAGCTGACCGAGCGGGGTGAGGCCGAGTACCTGCGGTTGCTGCGCGACGCCGTGCGCCGGCCCCAGCCGCGGCCCGACTTCCTGGGCGCCGCACTGGCGATGCTACCCTCGCTCCCCCGCGACGAGGCGATCGCGCTGCTGCGCGAGCGGCTGGCGATCCTCGAGGCCGAGCGGGACAAGGCCCAGGCCGAGCTGGACGGCTGGGCCGACCCCCCGCACGTCCGGGAGCTGTTCGGGCTGTGGCAGGAGACCGCAGCGGGGGGCGCGGAGTGGACGCGCGGACTGGTCGGCAGGCTGGAGGCCGGGACCTATCCCATGGCGGGCGAGCCGCACTCCCCCGGCCGCGCCGGGAGCTGGCCGGAGCTGCGTCCGTAGGACGGCATGAGGCGCTGATAGAGTAGAGGACTCAAGTTTGAGTACTTCAGGGGGGATCATGCCCGACAGAACTGCCATCAAGCCCCCATCCTGGCTGAAGGACATGAACGCGGGCCTGCTGGAGCAGCAGCGCTGCGGCACGCTGGAGTTCGATCTGCCGGTGCTGGTCGAAGCGGCCGGGATCTGTCCGGTATTTCGCGTAGAAGGTGACGCATGACCGAGTACATCAGCGTTGTCGGCGCCCGTGAGAACAACCTTCGCGACGTCTCCGTCCGCATCCCCAAACGGCAGATCACCGCCTTCGTCGGGGTGTCCGGCTCGGGCAAGTCGTCGCTGGTGTTCGACACCATCGCCGCCGAGGCCCAGCGCCAGCTCAACGAGACGTTCTCGGCGTTCGTCCGCGGGTTCCTGCCCAAGCTCGGCCAGCCCGACGCCGACCTGATCGAGAACCTGTCCACCGCCATCGTCGTCGACCAGAAGCGGCTGGGCGGCGGGTCCCGCTCCACGCTCGGCACGGTCACCGACATCAACCCGGCCCTGCGGCTGCTGTTCTCCCGCCGCAGCACGCCCCACGTCGGGCCGCGCAACGCGTTCGGCTTCAACGATCCGGCCGGGATGTGCCCCGGCTGTGCGGGCATCGGACGCAAGGTGCAGCTCGACCACGCGGTGATGTTCGACCGCACCAAGTCGCTCAACGAGGGCGCGATCCTGCACCGGGACTGGGCTGTCGACAGCTGGTACTGGCACGTCCACGCGCAGTCCGGGCGGTTCGACAACGACAAGCCGCTGCGCGACTACACCGACGCCGAGTGGCAGCTCCTGCTGTTCGGCGCGGACGAGAAGGTCGCGCTGAAGCTGGCCGGCCACAAGACCGTCAACATGGAGCTCGAGGGCGTCGAGAGCAAGTTCAACCGGCTGTTCGTCGACGTCGAGGAGGCGTCGAGCCGGAAGAAGGAGACGCTCGACCGCTACACCAGCTCGGTGCGCTGCCCGGACTGCGGCGGGACCCGGCTCGCCGAGGGACCGCGCACGGCCACGGTCGGCGGGTACACCCTCCCCCACCTCTGCTCGCTCGACCTCGACTCGCTGCACGCGCTGCTCCCGTCGCTGCGCGACGAGGAGACCGGGCCGGTCGTCGACGAGGCGGTCGCCCGCGTCGGCGCGCTGATCGCGATGGGGCTGGGCTACCTGACCCTGGAGCGCGAGACCTCCACGCTGTCGGGCGGGGAGTCGCAGCGGATCAAGATGGTGCGCCACCTCGGGTCGTCACTGGTGGACGTCATGTACGTGTTCGACGAACCGACGATCGGCCTGCACCCGCGCGACGTCGGCCGCATGAACGAGCTGCTGCGCCGCCTGCGCGACAAGGGCAACACGGTGCTCGTCGTGGAGCACGACACCGACGTGATCACCCGGGCCGACCACGTCGTGGAGCTCGGGCCGCGCGCCGGCACCGAGGGCGGCCGCATCGTCTACGAGGGCCCGGTCGCCGGCCTGGAGACCTCCGGGACGCTCACCGGGGAGTTCCTGTACCGGCCGGTGACCGTGCGCGAGGCGCCGCGGACGCCGACAGGCCACCTGAGCGTCACCGGGGCGAAGGCCAACAACCTGCGTGGGTTCGACCTGGAAGTGCCGCTCGGCGTGCTCGTCGCCGTCACCGGTGTCGCCGGTTCGGGCAAGTCGACGCTGGTCCGCGAGGTGCTCGTGCCGCAGCACCCGGACACGATCGTCGTGGACCAGTCGGCAGTGGCGACGTCGAGCCGCTCCACCCCGGCCACCTGGACCGGTGTCATGGACCCGATCCGGAAGCTCTACGCCAAGGAGAACGGCGTCAAGCCCGCGCTGTTCAGCTTCAACTCCGAGGGCGCCTGCCCCACCTGCAACGGCCTCGGCGCGATCGCCTCCGACCTCGCCTACCTCGACGGCGTGCGCTCCACCTGCACCGACTGCGAGGGCCGCCGCTACACCGACGAGGTGCTGGCGCTCACGGTCGGCGGCCGGTCGATCTCCGACGCGCTCGACATGACGGCGGCGCAGGCACTCGCGTTCTTCGACGCCCGTGAGATCACCAAGCGGCTCGCGGCCGTGGTGGACGTCGGGCTCGGCTACCTGACGCTGGGCCAGCCGCTCTCCACGCTGTCGGGTGGCGAGTGCCAGCGGCTGAAGCTGGCCGGCCGGCTGCACGAGGAGAGGAACTTCTACGTCCTGGACGAGCCGACCACCGGGCTGCACATGTCCGACTGCGGGCACCTGCTCGGCCTGCTCGACCGGCTCGTCGACGGTGGCAGCTCGGTGATCGTCGTGGAGCACAACCTCGACGTGATCGCCCATGCCGACTGGGTGATCGACCTCGGGCCGGACGGTGGCGACGCGGGCGGCACCGTCGTGTTCGAGGGCCCACCCGCGGCCCTGATGCAGGCCCCGGGTTCGTTCACCGGCGAGCACCTGGCGCGCCACGTGGGGGCGGCGCGGTAGCGGTCGCGCGCGCGGCTCGCGCCGGGACGTCGATCACCTGGTCCTCGGTCTGCGGCACCGCGCGGTTAGGGTCGGGTGTGATGACCGTCGGCACGTTCCTGCTGCTCGTCGCGGCCGGCGTGGGAGCGGGTCTGACCGGGTCGGTCGCGGGGCTGGCGTCCCTGTTCTCCTATCCGGCGTTGCTCGCGGCCGGGCTGCCCGCCGTCACCGCGAACGTCACCAACACGGTGGCGCTCACGTTCAGCTCCCTCGGCTCGGTCGCCGGCTCACGGCCCGAGCTGGTGGGTCAGGGCGCGACGGTGCGGCGGTTCGCCCTGATCACGACGGCAGGCGGGGCCCTCGGGGCCGGCCTGCTGCTGGTGACCCCGGCGTCCACGTTCGAGCGGGTCGTGCCCGTGCTCGTCGGCGGCGCGTCGCTGGTGCTGTTGTTCCAGCCGTGGTTCCGGCCCGCTCCCGATCCGGTGGACGGCCCTCGCCGCACGAACACCGCCGTGCTGGCCGGGCTGTTCGCCGTCGCGGTGTACGGCGGCTACTTCGGTGCGGCAGCGGGGGTGTTGATGCTGGCGCTGATCCTCGTCGCTCTCCCGGTCTCGCTGCTGCGCGCGAACGCGCTGAAGAACGTCCTGCTCGGCCTGGCCAACGGCATTGCGGCGCTCGGGTTCGCGCTGTTCGCCGACGTGAACTGGATCGCGGCGCTGCCGCTGGCCCTCGGCGTGCTGGTCGGCGGCCGGATGGGGCCGGTCGTGGCCCGGCGGATCCCCACCACCGCACTGAGGATCGGCATCGGGCTGGCCGGGATCGGGCTCGCGGTCGCGCTGGCCGTGCGGGCCTGGTGAGCGAGCATGGACTCCCGCTGCCGGGCGCGACCCTCACCGCACCCGGGTGCCGGCCGTCACCGGGCCGGCGGCGGGGGCCCCACTGCGCCGCAGCCACTCGCTCAGCGCCCGCTGCACCTCCACCAGCTGCGGGCGCCGGTGGGGGTCGTTGTCCATGGCGGCCTGCAGCAGCGCGAGGTGGGCGGTGCGGCGCGGCAGGTGCGAGAGCGCCGCACCGGACGCGGCGGCCCGCAGCCCGGACACGGCGTCGGGGTGCCCGCCGCGCGGGGGGTTGCCGGTGAGGGCGTAGGAGACGGTGGCGGCGAGCTGCCACGAATCGGACGCCGGCGTGGCGCGCTCACCGCAGGCGGCCTCGGGCGAGAGGAAGTCGGGAGTGCCGAGCACGAACCCCGTCTGGGTCATGGTGGCGTCGCCGGACTTGCGGGCGATGCCGAAGTCGATCAGGTGCGCGAACCCGGCGTGGTCGACCACCACGTTGCCCGGCTTCACGTCACGGTGCAGCACCCCGCGCTGGTGGGCCGCGTCGAGCGCGCCGGCGAGGCTCAGCCAGATCCGGGCGGCCGCGATGTCGTCGACGGTGCCGCGGGACCGCACGAGATCGCCCAGGGACGAGCCTTCGACGTATCCCATGACGATGACCATGCCGTCGAGCTCGGCCAGGCCGGGGTCGCTGCGGGCCGGGACGAGGTCGTGGATGCGAACGCAGTGCGGGTGCCGGACGGCGGCCAGCGCGCCGGCCTCGCGCTGGATGCGCTGCTCGGTCTCGGCGTCCGGGGCGTGGGCGGCCTTGAGCGCGACGACGTGACCGAGTCTGGTGTCGTGGGCGAGCCACACCCGTCCGAACCCGCCGGAACCGAGCCTGCGGACCAGGTGGAAGCGCGGCGCCCCGTCGGCGGTGGGCGCCGCGACGGGGAACGGCGGCGCGCCGAGGAGGGTGGGCGGGTTGGCGCGCCCGGGCGTGGCGCCCGCCGGTGGGCGCCGAACCGGTGGCGCGGGGCGAGACGCCGGGACGACGAGGGGCTCCGGGCTGCGCGAGGCGAAGCGTTCGGCCAGCCGGTCCGACCGGTTCGGCGCCGCCGGGGCGCGGCTCGCGCCCGTGCGGGCCGGTGCCGGCCCGGGCGTCGCGGCGAGGGGCCGGGCCGTCCGGCGGGGGGCGAGCGACCGGTGCACCACCGCGTGCGACGGCGTGCCGGCCAGCAGCACCACGAAGATCCCGAGGAACGACCCGAACCCGGCACCGAGCCACAGGTGCCCGGCCGTTCCCGCCGGCACCCCCGCGCTCAGCAGGGCGACCGCGGCCGTCGGGAGCCAGAACGACGTCGCGGGCCAGCGCGGCCCCCGCCGCAGCGCCAGCCGCGCCTGGACCAGCACGAACACGGTGGTGACGAGCGGCGCCAGCACGAGCAGGAACAGGGCGAGGACGAAGCGCAGGGTGCCTGCCGTGAACGCATCGGCGACGCTTCCCCGGCCGAGGTACTCGGCCTGGGTGCCGATCACGAAGCAGGCGTCGGAGCCCAGCTGGCGCGCGCCGGCGCGGCTCAGCCCGGCCACGGGTGAACCGGCCGCGGCGGCGCTGAACACCCGGCCCGTCGCCGTGAACACGAGCAGGGGAAGCAGGCCGGCCGTGACGATGCCGGTGGTGGCCAGCACGAACGACTCGGCGATCCCGTAGCGGGAGCCGATCCGCTTGCGCAGCAGCGCCACGATCACGGCGCCGAGGGTCGGCAACAGGCCGACCCCGATGCCCAGCGCGGTGACCGCCCACGGCCATCCCCCGGGGCAGACGTCCGTGGCGAGCAGCTTGCGCAGGGTGTCGATCAGCCCGGCGAGCAGCGCAGTGAGCCCCTGCACGCCGCGTCCCCTTCCCGGCCCCGATGCGTTCGGAGGCACCCATCACCACTATGGCATCGGTGGCGGTGGATGCGCCCTCAACCCACGCGTTTCACCGCATCCGGAGCGGCACGCAGAGCGGCGAGGTCGCCGAAGCCGGCCAGCGCAAGGCTGATGTCGAGCTCGGCGAGCACGCTGCGCACCACGTGCCGGACACCGTCCTCGCCGCCCAGGGCCAGTCCGTAGGCGTAGGGCCGGCCGAGCAGCACGGCGTCGGCCCCCAGTGCCAGCGCGACGGCGGCGTCCGCGCCCGTGCGGATGCCGGAGTCGAACAGCACGGGTGCGCGGCCGTCGACCACGGCGAGGATGCCGGGCAGCGCGGTCAGCGCGCCGATCGCACGGTCGACCTGCCGGCCGCCGTGGTTGGACACGATGATCCCGTCCATGCCGGCGTCGAGGGCCGCCATCGCGTCGTCGGGGTGCTGGATGCCCTTCAGCACGATCGGGCCGTCCCAGTGCTCGCGGAGGAGGTCGAGCCGGTCCCAGCGGAGCGCGGTGCCGGTGAACATCGGCACCCACCGCCCGACGGCGGCCATCAGGTCGTCCTCCGGTGCCTTCGCGAGTCCGGCGCGGAAGGCGGGGTCCGAGAACGGGGTGGCGGTGCCGACACCGCGCAGGAACGGCAGGTAGGCGCCATCGAGGTCCATCGGGCGCCAGCCGAGCGTCCACGTGTCGAGCGTGACGACGAGCGTGCTGAACCCGGCCGCGCGGGCCCGGGCGAGGATGCTGACCGTGACGTCGTCCTCGGTGGGCCAGTAGAGCTGGGACCAGCGCGGGCCGTCGCCGGCGGCGGCGGCGACCTCTTCGATGCTGTGCGAGGACGCGGTGGACAGCACCATCGGCACCCCCAGAGCGGCGGCCGCGCGGGCCACGGCCAGCTCTCCCTCGGCGTGCAGGATGGACAGGACGCCGATGGGGGCGAGCACCAGCGGTGCCGGCATCGGGGTGTCCAGCACCGTCGTCGACCAGGTGCGGACGGTGGTGTCCCGCAGCATCCGGGGCACCAGCCCGAACCCGTCGAAGGCCGTGCGGTTGGCACGCATCGTGGCGCCGGACCCGGCGCCGCCCGCCACGTAGCCGTAGGGCCCGTCGGCCAGCACCGCCCGCGCCGCGGTCTCGAGCTGTGCGGGGTCGGTGGGGAACGCCGGCCGCTCGCCGGCCAGGCCGCGCAGGTAGATCTCGGCGGCGTAGGACGAGAACGGCTCAGCGGGTTTCCCGTCGTCGGGCATTGATCGTCCTTCTTCCTCAGAACTGCTCAGAGCCGCGGCTGTATCGATCGGCGTGGTCAACGGCACCCGGACTGAGGACAGTAGTCGGGCTGCAGACGCCGCCTCCCAGCTCGCCTGCGCCGCCCGCCGGCCGACTTCTGTCTGCCTGTCGCGCGTCACGACGGGCCTGACGAGGCCGCCCTGGTAGGTGAGGACGACGAGCGCATGACGGTGGCGGGCTGGTGCACAGCCGTAGCGCGGTGGCGGTGTTGTCCGGTCCTCGACCGGGCATCCTGAGCAGCGTGAGCCGTGGACCCACCCGTCGCCTCCGTCGCATGATCGACGATGGACAGGTGTCGTCCCGGCTGCTCCGAGCGGCCGAGCACGAGGCGGACCTGCTGGCCCATCCCTACGTCGGCGTCGAGCACCTCGAGCCGGCCCGGCTCCGTCTGGCCGGCCGGGATGCCGAACTCGAGGACCTTCGCCGGAGAACCCCGGCAGGGGTACGCCGCCGGTGGTGGCGGCCGCGGGGGCCGCGTTCGGCGCTACGGCGACGCGGCCTCGCGGAGACCGAAGCCGCCCGCCGGGCTGCGGACCGTTCGGAGCACGACGACGGGCATTGACGACGACCCGGTCCCTGCACGGGGAATGTTCGGCGGCGCCCCGCGTTGCCGCACACAGCACGTGTCCACCGCGAGGAGCCCACGATGACCCTGACCCGCAGCGACGCGCCGCTCGCCCCGAACCCGCCGGCGACGGTCAACTACCGCATCGACGGCCCGGCCCACAAGCTGTTCCAGCACCCGTTCCCGCGCCGTGTGCGGGCGGAGTTCGCCGGCCGTACCGTCCTCGACACGACGCGCGGCGTGCTGCTGCACGAGACGGCGCTGCCTCCGCGGCTGTACGTGCCGGAGGCCGACCTCGACCCGTCGGTGTTCGTACCGACCGAGCACTCCACGCACTGCCCGTTCAAGGGCGACGCCACCTACCGCTCGCTCGTGGTCGGCGACCGGGCCGTCGAGAACGCCCTGTGGGCCTACCCGTCACCGACCGCCGCGGCGCCATGGCTGGCCGGCTACGCGTCGCTGTACTGGGCGGCGGCCGACGCGTGGTTCGACGAGGACGAGCAGGTCGGCGCGCTGACCGACCCGTACCACCGCGTCGATGTCCGCAAGTCGAGCCGGCACGTGCAGGTGTTCGCGGGCGACGAGCTCGTGGCCGAGTCGCAGCACCCGCTGGTGCTCGCCGAGACCGGGCTCCCGCTGCGCTTCTACCTCTCCCCCGACGAGGTGACGGCGCCGCTGACGCCCACGGCGACGGCCACGCACTGCCCGTACAAGGGCGACGCGCGCTACTGGACGGCGCGTCTGGACGACGGCCGCGAGCTGGTCGACGCCGTCTGGGCGTACGACGAGCCGTTCCCGGAGTCGGCGCGGATCGCCGGGCGGGTCAGCCTGCTCCACGACGGCCTGCGGACCGTGGTGGACGGCGAGCCCGCCTGAAGGTACGGGCACCCGGACCTCTCAGTCGTCCACCAGGAGCGCTTCCAGCGCCGGCATCGCCGCGGACAGCGCTCCCAGCTGCTCGTCGTCGAGACGGGCCAGGCGGCGGGCCACCAGGGCGGTGCGGTGGCTGCGGACGCCGTCGAGGCGGGCCGCGCCCTCCGCGGACAGCGTGATGAGCACGCCCCGCGCGTCCTGCGGATCGGGGGTGCGCACGACGAGCCCCTGCTCGTCGAGCGATGCGAGCACCCGGCTCATCGTCGGCGCCGTGACGGCCTCGCGCCGCGCCAGCTCCGAGAGCCGCAGCGGGCCGTGCTCCTCGACCGTCACCAGCGCCGAGAGCTGCAGCGGCGGGATCGACTCGCGCCCGTCGATACGGATGCGACGGTTGAGCCGCCCGACCGCGAGCCGGAGCCGGGCGGCGAGCTCGGTCCGGGCGTCGTCGGCGGTGACGGTGGCGCCGATGCCTCCGGCCTGGCGTGTCATCTCCCCATCGTGCCACCCGTGCCGGGACCGGCCGATCAGACCTTCCGCAAGCGGATTCCCGTCACGCTGTGATCGGGGCCCTTGCGCAGCACGAGGCTCGCCCGGCCACGCGTCGGTGTGATGTTGTGCTCCAGGTTGGGTCCGTTGATCTCCGCCCAGATGCCCTCGGCACGCGCGACCGCCTCGTGCTCGTCCAGCGCCGCGTAGCGGCGGAAGTAGGAGTCCGGATCGCGGAACGCGGTCTCGCGCAGCCGCAGGAACCGCTCGACGTACCAGCGCCGGATGTCGTCGGTGGCGGCGTCGACGAAGACCGAGAAGTCGATGAAGTCGCTCACCGCCAGTGCCGCCGAGCCGGCGGGCTGCAGCACGTTCAGCCCCTCCAGCAGCAGGATGTCGGGGCGGTGCACGGTCATCCGCTCGCCGTCGACGATGTCGTAGACCAGGTGCGAGTACACCGGCGCGGTCACCTCGGCACGGCCCGCCTTCACCTCGGTGACGAAGCGCAGGAGCGCGCGCCGGTCATACGACTCGGGGAAACCCTTGCGATCCAGCAGGCCCCGGCGCTCGAGCTCGGCGTTGGGGTACAAGAACCCATCGGTGGGGACGAGGGTGACGTCGGGGTGTTCGGGCCAGTGGGCGAGCAGCTCACGCAGCAGCCGCGCGGTAGTGGACTTGCCCACAGCGACCGACCCGGCGATGCC
>JBBQEF010000191.1:0-10982 GCA_038320445.1 Mycobacteriales bacterium | reverse complement strand
CGACCCGTGCCGAGCGGGTCGGCGAGGAGTGGGTGCTGGGCGGCACCAAGCACTACATCTCCGGCGTCGACGAGGCCGAGGCGCTGCTCGTCGTCGCCCGCACCGGGCGTTCCGCAGACGGCGCGGCGTCGATGTCGCTGTTCGTGGTGCCGACCGACGCGCCGGGCCTCGTGCGCACGCCGCTGCCCGTCGACGTCATGCTGCCGGAGAAGCAGTTCACCCTGCATTTCGACGACGTGCGGCTGCCGGCGTCGGCGCTCGTGGGTGAGGAGGGCGCGGGATTCCGCCAGGTGTTCCACGGCCTCAACCCGGAGCGGATCACCGGCGCCGCGCTGTGCGTCGGCATCGCCCGCCACGTGCTGGACCGGGCGACCCGGTACGCGACCGACCGCCGGGTGTGGGACACCCCGATCGGCGCCCACCAGGGCGTCTCGCACCCGCTGGCCAGGGCGAAGATCGAGACCGAGCTGGCGGCGCTCATGACGCGGAAGGCGGCCTGGCTGCACGACCGGGGCCTGCCGGCGGGCGAGGCCTCCAACATGGCGAAGTACGCCGCCGCCGAGGCGGCCATCGCCGCGATCGACGCCGCGATCCAGACCCACGGCGGCAACGGCGTGGCCAGCGAGTACGGCCTGCTGCCGTACTGGGGCCTGGCGCGGCTGCTGAGGATCGCCCCGGTGAGTCGGGAGATGATCCTCAACCACGTGGCGCAGCACACGCTGGGCCTCCCGAGGTCCTACTGATGAGCACCGTGCAGACGTGGTGCAGACGTCATGCCGTCTGCACGGTGACACTGCGGTCCGCACGGTCCCAGGAGCCACCCACCTACGGGAGCAGCTGAATGCCCGTCCTGACCTCCCAGCTGGACACCTCGTCGGAGACGTACACGTCGTACCGGAAGGCCCAGCTCGCGGTGCTCGACCAGCTGCAGGAGCAGCTGGACCTCGCCGTCGCCGGCGGGGGAGCGCGGTACACCGAGCGCCACCGGCAGCGCGGGAAGCTGCCCGTGCGGGAGCGGTTGGAGCTGCTGCTCGACCCGGACAGCCCGTTCCTGGAGCTGTCCCCGCTGGCCGCGTGGGGCACCCTGTTCACGGTCGGCGCCACGGTGCTCACGGGGATCGGGGTCGTGTCCGGCGTCGAGTGCGTGGTGATCGGGCACGACCCCACCGTCCGTGGCGGGGCGATGAACCCGTACTCGCTGAAGAAGACGCTGCGGGCGCTGGAGATCGCCCGGGTCAACCGCCTGCCGGTGATCAACCTCGTCGAGTCCGGTGGTGCCGACCTGCCCACCCAGGCCGACCTGTTCGTCCCCGCCGGGCGGATCTTCCACGAGCTCACCGAGCTGTCGTCGCTGGCGATCCCGACGGTCGCGCTCGTGTTCGGCAACTCGACGGCAGGCGGCGCGTACGTGCCCGGCATGTGCGACTACGCGGTGCTCGTCGACCGGGCGGCGAAGGTGTTCCTCGGGGGCCCGCCGCTGGTCAGGATGGCCACCGGCGAGGATGCCGACGACGAGGCGCTCGGCGGGGCCGAGATGCACTCACGGGTGTCGGGCCTGTCGGACTACTTCGCCGTGGACGAACGCGACGCCATCCGCATCGGTCGCGAGATCATGACGCGGGTCAACTGGCGCAAGCTCGGGCCCGCGCCCTCGGCGAGCCCGGCCCCGCCGCGCTACGACCCCGACGAGATCCTCGGCATCGTCCCCACCGACACCAAGGTGCCCTTCGACCCGCGGGAGGTCCTGGCGCGGACCGTCGACGGCTCGGAGTTCGACGAGTACAAGCCGCTCTACGGCGCGTCGCTGGTCACCGGCTGGGCACAGGTCCACGGCTATCCGGTGGGCGTGCTGGCCAACCACCGCGGCGTGCTGTTCTCCGAGGAGGCCAAGAAGGCCACGGAGTTCATCCTGCTGGCCAACCAGACCGACACGCCGTTGATCTTCCTGCAGAACACCACCGGCTACATGGTCGGCACCTCCTACGAGCAGGGCGGGATCATCAAGGACGGCGCCAAGATGATCAACGCGGTGACCAACAGCCAGGTGCCGCACGTGACGATCACCATGGCGTCGTCGTTCGGGGCGGGCAACTACGGCATGTCCGGGCGCGCGTACGACCCACGGTTGATGTTCGCGTGGCCGGGGGCCAAGCTCGCGGTCATGGGAGCGGCGCAGCTCGCGGGCGTGATGTCGATCGTGGGCCGGGCGTCGGCGGCGTCGCAGGGCAAGCCGTTCGACGACGCGGCCGACGCGGCGCGCACCGCGGCGATCGAGGCGCAGATCGAGGCCGAGTCGCACGCGTTCTTCGTCACGGCCCGGCTCTACGACGACGGGATCATCGACCCCCGCGACACCCGCACCGTGCTGGGGCTCTCGCTCTCGGCCGTCCACTCGAACACCGTCGCCGGCCGCCGCGGCTTCGGCGTCTTCCGGATGTGACGTCGATGATCGGGAAACTCCTCGTGGCGAACCGCGGCGAGATCGCCGCCCGGGTGATGCGGACGGCCCACGCGCTGGGGATCTCCACCGTCGCCGTGTACTCCGACCCGGACGCCGGCGCGCCGTTCGTCGCGCTCGCCGACGAGGCCGTGCGGCTGCCCGGCTCCGCCCCGGGCGACACCTACCTGCGCGGCGACCTCGTCCTCGCCGCGGCGCGGGTCACCGGGGCCGACGCGATCCATCCCGGCTACGGGTTCCTGTCCGAGAACGCCGGCTTCGCCCGCGACTGCGCCGCGGCCGGTGTCACGTTCGTCGGGCCCTCGCCCGAGGCCATCGCGTCGATGGGCTCGAAGGTGGAGGCCAAGGCGCTGATGGAGGCCGCCGGCGTGCCGGTGCTGCCCGGCGCCACGATCACCGATGGCACCGACCTCGGCGCGGCCGCCGAGAAGATCGGCTTCCCGGTGCTGGTCAAAGCCGTGTTCGGGGGCGGCGGGCGCGGGATGCGCGTCGTGCACGCGCCGTCGGAGCTGGCCGACGCGGTCGCGGGTGCCCGGCGCGAGGCCGCCTCCGCGTTCGGCGACGGCACGGTGTTCCTGGAGCGCTTCGTCGTCGACCCCCGCCACGTCGAGGTCCAGATCGTCGGCGACGCCCACGGCGCCGTGGTGCACCTGTTCGAGCGCGAGTGCTCCATCCAGCGGCGCTACCAGAAGATCGTGGAGGAGGCGCCGTCCCCGGCCGTCGGCGACGCGCTGCGCGCCGAGCTGGGCGCGGCGGCGGTCGCGGCGGGCAAGGCGCTGGGCTACACCGGAGTCGGGACCGTCGAGTTCGTGCTCGACGCCGGCGGTGCGTTCCACTTCCTCGAGGTCAACACGCGACTGCAGGTGGAGCACCCCGTCACCGAGCTGATCACGGGGCTCGACCTCGTCGAGGTGCAGCTGCGGGTCGCCGAGGGCGAGCCGCTGCCGGAGTCGGTCACCGGCGCGCGCATCGAGGGGCACGCGATCGAGGCGCGCCTGTACGCCGAGGACGTCCCTGCGGGCTTCCTGCCGGCGACGGGCACCCTGCACCGATTCCGCATCGCGGCGGCGCCGGGCATCCGCGTCGACTCCGGCGTGGTGGACGGGTCGGTCGTCGGCACCGCCTACGACCCGATGCTGGCCAAGGTCGTCGCCCACGGTCCCACCCGCGCTGATGCGGCCCGCCGCCTGGCCCGCGCGCTGTCGGGGGCGCAGCTGCACGGGGTCACGACGAACCGCGACCTGCTGGTCGCGATCCTGCGCGAGCAGGAGTTCCTGGCCGGTGGGACGGACACCGGCTACCTGAGCCGCCACCCCGAGGTCGTGCGCGGACGACGTCGTTCCGACGACCCCGTCCGCGCACGGGCGGCGGCAGCCGCGCTCGCCCGGCAGGCGGAGAACCGGCAGGCGGCCGGGGTCCTGGGCACGCTCCCGTCGGGCTGGCGGAACGTCGCGAACGGCCCGCAGCAGGTCGGCTACGCCGTGGGGGAGCAGACCGTCGAGGTCGGCTACCGGCTGGGCCGCGACGGGCTGCGCGTCACGGTCGACGGGTCGCCGCTGGACGCGCGCCTGCTGTCGGCCGCGCCGGACGCCGTCGAGCTGGAGGCCGGCGGGGTGCGCCGGGCGTACACCGTCCACCGGGTGGGGGGTGTCGCCTACGTCGACGGGCCGGACGGATCGTCCGCGCTCGCCGAGGTGCCCCGCTTCGCCGACCCCAACGCCGTCGCGCACGCGGGCTCGCTGCTCGCTCCGATGCCGGGCGCGGTGGTGCGGGTGCTGGTCGGGCCCGGGGCGCCGGTCACCGCGGGGCAACCGCTGCTGGTGCTGGAGGCGATGAAGATGGAACACACCGTGGTGGCGCCCGTCGACGGTGTGGTCAGCGAGATCGACGTCGCCGCCGGCGACCAGGTCGACACGGGCCAGGTGCTGGCAGTCGTCGAGGAGGACGGGTCATGAACATCGCCAACCTGCTGCGTCGCGCCGCGGCCGACCACGGCGGGCAGGTCGCGCTCCGCATGGGGGACGAGGAGATCCGCTACGGCCACTTCGCCGAGATCGGCGGCCGGTTCGCCGCGCACCTGCTCGCGCACGGCCTGGCGCCCGGCGATCGTGTCGGCTTCTACCTGCCCAACACGCTCGAGTACCTGACCGGGCTGTTGGGCGTCTGGCAGGCGGGCGGGGTCGGGGTGCCCCTGAACTACATGTTCCCGGACGCCGCGCTCCGCCACGCGGTCACCGACTCCGGGGCCACCCACCTCGTCGTGCTGCCCGGGGACGTGGCGCGGCTGGAGTCGCTCCTCGACGGGGTCGCCCTGACACTCCTGACCACCGGGCCCGACGGGGGCTTCGCACGTGCGGTCGCCGGGCAGGAGCCGACCCACCACGTCGTGCCCCGCCTGGACCGCGACGACGCCCTGATCATGTACACCTCCGGCTCCACGGGCGTGCCCAAGGGCGTGCGCCAGACCCACCGCAACACCACCGCGCAGGTCGACGCCGTGGTCGATCTCTACGAGCTCACCGCAGCCGACCACGTGCTCAACTGCATGCCGCTGTTCCACGTCGGCGGCCTGCAGCTGGCCGGCCTTCCGGTGCTGCTCCGCGGCGGGCAGGTCACGTTCATGGCGAAGTGGGACCCGCTGGTCTGGATCGACCTCGCCCAGCGCCTGCGCCCCACCTACGGTGGCCTCATCGCCACGATGATGATCGACGTCGGGAACCGGACGGTCGGCGCCCCCGTGCTGCTCGACTCGTTCCGCATCTGCATGTTCGGTGGGTCCCGTACCCCGACCGCCTCCATCGACCGGCTGGCCGCCGGCACCGGGATCGAGGGCGTCGAGATCTACGGGCAGACCGAGCAGAGCGGGCTCGTCGTCTCCTACGCGGCCGGTGACCCGCGGCGTCCGAACTCGATGGGCAGGCCCCTGGAGCAGGTCGTCCGCACCCGGCTCGTCTCACCGGTCACCGGCACGGACGTCGAGGGTGACGCGGTCGGGGAGCTCTGGGTACAGGGCGACGCCGTCACCCCCGGGTACTGGAACCTCGACCTCGCCGAGAAGTGGTCGGACGGCTGGTTCCGCACCGGCGACCTCATGTCGCGCGACCCCGACGGCTACCTCTACTACGTCGACCGGATCGACGACATGATCATCTCCGGCGGGGAGAACATCTTCCCGCAGATGGTGGAGGAGCATCTGGCCGACTGCCCCGACCTCGCCGAGGTCGCCGTGATCGGCACGGCGCACGAGCGCTGGGTCGAGCAGGTCACCGCGGTGGTCGTGCCGAACCGCGAGGGCGTCACCGTCGACGACATCGCCGCCTACTGCGCCACCAACCCGAACCTGCGCGGCATGCACCGGCCGCGGCGCATCGAGATCGTCGCGGCGCTGCCGCGCACGGGCAGCGGCAAGCTCAACCGGCCCGAGCTGCGCAAACTCTTTCCCTGAAGGGCGACCCATGCCGGTATCCATGGACACGTTGGCCGACGACCTGGCCGCCGAGACGGCGGTCCTGCGGGCGCTGGTCAGCCCGCTGGGCGAGGAGGGCTGGCGGCAGCCCACCCCCGCCGCCGGGTGGTCGGTCGGCGACCAGGTGTCGCACCTGGCGCACTTCGACGACGTCGCCGTGCAGTCGGCCACCGACCCCGATGCGTTCCGCGCCGAGCTGGGGAGGACCGCCGCGGACGGCGGGATCAGCCCCGACGCGATCGCCGAGAGCTACCGGGACATGTCCGGCGCCGAGCTGCTGGCCTGGTTCGACACCGCCCGGACAGACCTGATCGCCGCGTTCCGGCCGTTGGACCCGTCGCTGCGCGTGCCGTGGTTCGGGCCTCCGATGAGCGCCGCGTCCTCGCTGACGGCACGGATCATGGAGACATGGGCGCACGGCCAGGACGTGGCCGACACGGTCGGTGTCCGGCGCGAGCCGACGGACCGGCTGCGCCACGTCGCCCACATCGGCATCGGGGCGTGGGCCTACAGCTACGTCGTGAACGGACGCGAGGCGCCCGCCGTGCCGCTGCGCGTCGAGCTCGACGCGCCGAGCGGGGCGCGCTGGGCCTGGGGGCCGAAGGGCGCCGACGACAAGGTCAGCGGACCGGCACTGGACTTCTGCCTCGCCGTCACCCAGCGGCGACACCGCGACGACACCGCGCTGGTGATCACCGGCCCGGTCGCGAACGAGTGGATGGCGATCGCGCAGGCGTTCGCGGGTGAGGCAGGCCGCGGCCGGCCCGCCCGTGCGCGGGAAACGTCGCCGGAGCAACGTCTCCCGCGCACGGCCTCGAAGGGCGCATCGTGAGCGGGCGGCCGATGATCATCGGCAACTGTTCGGGGTTCTACGGCGATCGCCTGCCCGCCGCCCGCGAGATGGTGGACGGAGCAGGGGCGGACGGGACGGGCATCGACGTGCTGTGCGGCGACTACCTCGCCGAGCTGACCATGCTCATCCTGGCCAAGGCGCAGGCCGAGGACCCCGCAGCCGGCTACGCGAGGACGTTCCTCACCCAGGTCGAGGACGTGCTGGGCACCTGCCTGGAGCGCGGGATCAAGATCGTGTCCAACGCGGGCGGGCTCAACCCGGCGGGGCTCGCCGCGGCGATCGAGGCGCTCGGGACCGGCGCGCGGGTGGCCTACGTCGAGGGCGACGACCTGCGCGGATCGCTCGACGCGATCACCCCGGCCGTCGTCGGGAAACCCGTGTCGGCCAACGCCTACCTCGGCGGCTGGGGCATCGCGGAGGCCCTCGCCGCGGGCGCGGACGTCGTCGTGACCGGTCGGGTGACGGACGCGTCGCTGGTCGTCGGGCCCGCGGCGTGGTGGCACGGCTGGGCCCGCGACGAGTGGGACGCCCTCGCCGGCGCCGTCGCCGCCGGGCACGTCATCGAGTGCGGTCCGCAGGCCACCGGCGGCAACTACCCGTTCCTCGACGAGATCACCGACCGCCGCTACCCGGGCTTCCCCATCGCCGAGGTCGCCGCGGACGGCTCGACCGTGATCACCAAGCACCCCGGCACCGGCGGTCTCGTCTCGGTCGGGACGGTCACCGCGCAGCTGCTCTACGAGATCGCCGCCCCCGCCTACCCGGGCCCGGACGTCACCGCCCACTTCGACACGCTCGCGCTGACCCAGGAGGCCGAGCACCGCGTCGCGATCACCGGCACGCGCGGCAGCCCGCCGCCGGAGACGCTCAAGGTGGCGCTCAACGACGCCGGCGGCTTCCGCAACTCGATGACCCTCGTGCTCACCGGGCTGGACATCGAGGCGAAGGCCGCGCACGCCGAGGCGTTGCTGTTCGAGGTGCTCGGCGGCCGCGACCGGTTCGCCGAGGCCGACGTCCGCCTGTTGCGCTTCGACCACCCCGACGCACCGACGAACGTCGAGGCCACGGCCCACCTGCGCGTCACGGTGAAGGACCCGGACCCGCGCAAGGTCGGCCGCGCGTTCTCCAACGCCACGATGGAGCTGGCACTGGGCGGCTACGCCGGATTCCACACCACGACGCCGCCGACGGCCGAGTCCGCGTTCGGCGTCTACCGCCCGGCCGCGGTGCCCCGCACGGCCGTGACGCAGACGGTCGTGCTCCCCGGCGGCGAGCGCCGGGCGATCGCGGACCCGGAAGGGGCGCCTCCGGCGCCCGTGCGGGGAAACCGTCGCCAGAGCGACGATTTCCCCGCACGAGGGCCGGAGGCGCGGGTGCCCCTGGGCCGGGTGTGCGGCGCCCGGTCGGGGGACAAGGGCGGCGACGCCAACGTCGGCCTCTGGACCCGCGACGACGCGAGCTACGCCTGGATGTGTGCGCACCTCACCGTCGACCGGCTCCGCGAGCTGCTCGGGCCGGAGGCTGCGGACCTTCCGATCGACCGGTACGAGCTGCCCAACCTGCGCGCGGTCAACGTCGTGGTCCACGGGCTGCTGGGTGCCGGCGTCGCGTCGTCCACGCGGCCGGACCCGCAGGCCAAGGGGCTGGGGGAGTACCTGCGCAGCCGCCTCGTCGACGTGCCCGAGCACCTGCTGTGACGCTCGTCGAGCACGACGCGCTCACGCTGGCCCGGCTCGTGCGCGAGCGCGAGGTGTCCTGCGTCGAGGTGATGCGGGCCCATCTCGACCGGATCGCCGAGGTCAACCCGCGGCTGAACGCGATCATCGCCCTCCGCGACCGCGACGAGCTGCTGGCCGAGGCGGCCGCGCACGACGCCGGTCCGGTGTGGGGCCCGCTGCACGGCCTCCCGGTGGCGGTGAAGAACCTCAGCGAGGTCGCCGGGCTGCCGTGGACGGCCGGGTCCCCGGTGTACCGCGACCGGGTCGGCGCCGTCGACGAGCCGTTCGTGCGACGGATGCGCGCGGCCGGGGCGATCGTCATCGGCAAGACCAACACGCCCGAGCTGGGCTTCGGCTCGCAGACCTACAACCCCGTCCACGGCACGACGGTCAACCCGTACGACCTCACCCGCACGGCGGGCGGGAGCAGCGGTGGGGCAGCCGCGGCGCTGGCGGCGCGGATGGTCCCGATCGCCGACGGCAGCGACTACCTGGGCTCGCTGCGCAACCCCGCCGCGTTCTGCAACGTGCTCGGGTTCCGTCCCACCGCCGGGCTGGTCCGCCCGCACGGCACCGTCGCACAGCTCGGCGAGATCGGGCCGATGGGGCGCACCGTCGCGGACGTCGCCGCACTGCTGGCCGTGATGGCCGACCGGCCTGACCTGGGTGGCGGCACGGATGCCCACGGCTCGCCCGCCGTCACCGGTACCCGGGTGGCGTGGGTCGGCGACCTCGGCGGCCGGCTGGCCACCGAGCCGGGGATCCTCGAGCTCGGCCGCGGCGCTGCCGATGCGCTGGTCGCGCTGGGCTGCACCGTCGAGGACGTCGTGCCCGAGCAGGACTTCGACGAGCTGTGGGAGACCACGCTCGTCTGGCGGGGCTGGTACGCGCTGGAGCTGGAACCCCTGCTCGCCGGGCACCGTGAGCTGCTCAAGCCGGAGATCCGGTGGGAGATCGAGCGGGGGCTCACCCTGACCGCCCTGGACGTCACCCGCGCCGTCGCCGCCCGCGAGCGCTGGATGCAGGTCGTGGCGGCGCTGTTCACCCGGTACGACGCCGTCCTCGCCCCGAGTGCGCAGGTGTTCCCGTTCGACGCCGCCACGCACTGGCCCACCGCGATCGACGGGCGCCCGATGGACACCTACCACCGCTGGATGGAGACCGTCGCGCCGTGGTCGCTCGCCGGTACCCCCGTGCTGGGCATGCCCGCGGGCTTCGACGCCCGCGGGCTGCCCACCGGAGTGCAGCTGATCGGGCGCCCCGGCGCCGATCTGGACCTCCTGCGGCTCGGAGCCGCCTACATGTCCAGCCCGCCGTTGACCGAGATCACCGACCCGGTGATGTAACCGGCGTCGTCGTCGACGAGGAACGCCACGGTGCGGGCGATCTCGCTGGCCTGCCCCAGCCGGCCGATCGGCACGCCCTTGAGCAGCTTCTCCAGCACCTCCGCCGGCACCGAGGCCACCATCTCGGTCTCGATGTAGCCCGGCGCCACGCAGTTCACGGTGATGCCCTTGCGCGCCACCTCCTGCGCGAGGCTCTTGCTGAACCCGATCAGCCCCGCCTTGGACGAGGCGTAGTTGGCCTGGCCTACCGAACCGGTCTCGCCGATCACCGAGGAGATGTTGACGATGCGTCCGAAGCCGTTGGCGAGCATGTTGTCGAGCACGGCCTTGGTCATGTAGAACGCGCCGGACAGGTTGATGCGCAGCACCGCGTGCCAGTCGTCCACGGTCATCTTGCGGACGGTCTTGTCCACGGTGATGCCGGCGTTGTTCACCAGGTAGTCGACGCGTCCGCGCTGTTGCAGCACTTCGTCGACGACGCGCTGGCAGTCCTCGGGAACGCCGACGTTGCCCTGGTGCACCGACACCGACGCACCCTCGGCGACGAGCTTGCCGGCCAGTTCCTCGGCGGCCTTGGCGTTGGAGCTGTAGCCGGCGGCGACGTGCACCCCGGAGCGGGCGAGAGTGGTGGTGATGGCGGCGCCGATGCCGCGGGCACCGCCGGTGACGATGGCGACGCGCTGGTCGGTGTTGGTCATGATCCTCCTCATCAACCGAACGCGACGCTGACGTCGTCGCTCGTGGTGGCGGCCGGGTTCGCGGCACGGGCGGGTGTGGGCACGGGCAGGACGACCTCCGGCGCCACGATCGACGGGTCGATCGTGAGCACCGCGTACCCGCCCACCGCCCCGGCTCCGAACCCGGGGGCGAACACCCGGGTCGGGCCGGTGATGACCTTGTCGCGCACCGCGTCGAAGATCGCGATGGGGATGGAGGCCGCCGAGACGTTGCCCATCGTCTCGATGTCGAAGTAGAGCTGGTCGTGCGACAGCGCGGCCTTGTCGGCGAGCTGCAGGATCATCGTCTTGTTGGCCTGGTGGGGCACGATCAGGTCGATCGAGCCGAGCAGGTCCAGATCCTCGAGCTCGCCGAGCATCTGGTCCAGGTAGCGGGCCACCAGCGCCTTCACCTCGGGCCCGTA
>JBBQEF010000190.1:0-10993 GCA_038320445.1 Mycobacteriales bacterium | reverse complement strand
CGGAGCCGAACAGCACGGGTGAGAGCGCGACCGTGAACTCGTCGACCAGGCCGGCGTTCACGTACTCCAGGATCGTTGCGCCGCCGCCCGCGATGCGGACGTCCCGGTCGCCGGCGGCCTCGCGGGCCTGGTCGAGCGCGGTCTCGATGCCGTCGTTGACGAAGTGGAAGGTGGTACCACCCGGCCGCTCCCAGGGGTCACGCTTCTCGTGCGTCACCACGAGGACCGGCGTGTGGAACGGCGCCTCCTCCGGCCACATCCGCTCGCCGGCGTCGAACATGCGCTTGCCCATCACGCTCACGCCGGTGCGCAGATACGTCTCCCGCACGATGTCGTTGTCGCGCCCTTCCTCGCCGCCCTCGCCGAGCGTCAGGTTCTCCCGGAAGAACCGCGTCGGGAATATCCACTGCTGCAGCTCCATCCACTGCTGCCCCATCAAGTCCGCGCTGGATTCGGGCGCGATGAACCCGTCCAGCGACATCGACACGCTGAAGAACACCTTCCCGGCCATCAGTCCTGCACTCCCTTCCGAACGATCTCGGTGACGTAGGCAGCCAGGTTGCTCAGGGTCTGCTGGCCGCCCTCGATCGCGTGGTACTTCTCGACGGCCTCGTCGCGCAGCTCCGGGGTGAGGAACACCGTGCGCATCTCGATCCGGGTCGCCGCGCCGTCGGGCGCGAACGTGAGGACCGACTCGAAGGCGTTCGGGTCGCCGCGGGACTCACCGTGGCGCAGCGCGATCCGCTCCGGCGGGGTGATCTCGGTCCAGGAGATCCACTCCTGGTAGTCCGTCCCGTCCGGTCCGTGCATCACGAAGTCCCACTCCCCGCCGACGCGGAACTCGAACGCCCGCGTGCTGGTGGTGAACCCCTCCGGTCCCCACCACCGCGACAGGTGCCGCACCTCGGTGAACGCCTCGAACACCAGCTCCCGTGGGGCACTGATGACCCGGGAGATCATGATCTCGCGGTCCGCTCCTCGTCCCGTCGCACTCATCAGCTACTCCTCCTGCTTCGCCTGTGTGAGGTCCTGCACGTACGCGTCCAGCCGGTCGAAGCTCTCGTTCCAGAACCGCTCGAACCCGCCGGTCCACTCGTGGACCGGTCGCAGCCCGCGGGCGTCAAGGCAGTACAGGCGCTGCTTGCCTGCCTTGCGGTCCCGCACCAGCCCGACCTCCCGGAGCACCCGCAGGTGTTTGGACGCCCCCGGCTGGGTCATCCCCAGCTCCGTGGCCAACTCGGTCACCGGCCGCTCACCGGCCCGCAGCAGCAGCAGGATCTCCCGGCGCTGCGGCTCGGCGATCGCGTTGAAGACGTCCGATGTCGTCGCTGCTCGTGCCACGCCGCCATCATATTCCGATATCAGCATGCGTCAAACCGAGGTCGTGTCCGATGACGATCGTGACCCGGTCAGCTGCTGTGGAAACGCGTATCCCGAGGACGGCGCGCGCTGCGGCGGGCAGGGAGGACGGTAGGTGGAGCAGCACGCCGACGGCTGGCGGGTGAGCGCCACCGGTTGGTGGCGCAGGCCACGGTCGGCGTCATCGCCGACCCGATGTCGGGGCCGTGGCATCCGGCGGCTCGTCGCGACCGCGGCCGTGTTCCCCCACGCCGGGAAGGCCAGCACGGTGGTCCCAGCTGACGGCCGCCGCCGGGGCGAGCGGGAGTTCACGGACGAGACAGCACGCAGCGATCCAGCTGTCGTTGGTCGGGCGAGGTCGGGCCACGCAGCCGTGAGTAGGCCTGGAGCTCGCCCCAGCGGGCCGCGACACGCTGGTCATAGGGCAGCGCAACGAGACCCGGCCAGGAAGGTCCGCATCGTCTCCAGGTTGCGCGGACCCCAACGGCGGACGAGCGTCCACTTCGTCAGCTCGCCGACGGTGACGACGGGGACCGCGAGTACGTGGCCAGCAAGGGCACGGGCGAGGGCGTCAGAGGCCCGCTGGCGAAGGAGTGTGGAAGCGACGTCGGTGTCGATGACGTCGGTGTCGATGACGACGAGGCTCACCTGACGTCGGCGCGGCGTGACGCGTAGAGGTCGGCGAGGAACTCCTCGTACTCGGCGTCGGACTCGCAGGGATCGGTGGCGGCCGCCAGGTCGTTCACCGTCGTGATGGGCCGGACGCCCTGCCGGCGAACCAGCTCCTCGGTCGGCACACAGTCATCGGCCGGCCAGCGATCCGACGGCCCAGGGGTCGTGGTCATCCAGACACCTCCCGCTCGTCACGCCCATACTCCCACTCCGCACTCGCGGTGAGCCGTCGCCTCGGAGACGGCACTTCGCCCCACGACCCGACCCACAGCCGATCACTGCGCCCCCGGCGACGTTCGAACAGCCGGCGCCCGCCCACACTCGGGTTGCCGCGAAGTTCGCTATGGTGACGAAGGCAAGCCGCGTACGCCGCCCCGCCGCTCCCGACGCCCACGCCGCCAGGAGCACCGCCGGTCAAGGCCCTTCGGGCCCGTGTCCGGCCTTGTTGTCCAATCCGGCCCGCGGGTCGGCGTCCGGCGCAGCGTGGGACACCGCCAGGAGCGTGCATCCCATGACCAGAGACGGCAGCAATGCCCGCAAGCAAGCGGCCCGTGACCTCGCCGTAGCCGAACAGATCCCTTACACCGAGGCCGTGCGCCGTATCGAACAGAACGCCCCGCTCACCCCCTCGACCGACGCGGCGGCCACCACGACCGGCACGGCCACGCTCACCGGGCCACGGGTCACCAGACCTGTCGCCGCCCTCACGACAGACGTCGTCCTCATCGGTCACACCGCCCCGGTCACCTGGGTGGCATTCCACCCCGACGGTCGCACCCTCGCGACCGGCGGCGACGTCACCGCCCGCCTCTGGGACCTGGCCAGCAGGCTAACCACCACCGTCCTCACCACCGAGGACCACGTGACGGCCGCGGTCCTCAGCCCGGACGGACACACCCTGGCCGTGGCCGGCTGGGACAGTCCCGTGTCGCTGTGGACCATCGAGACCGGGCACATCACCACCCTCGCCGGCTCCCAGGACCGGATCCAGGCGCTCGCGTTCAGCCCCGACGGACGCACCCTGGCCAGCAGCGAGGACCAGCAACAGTCCGACCGGTCCCCCTTTACCGGCAAGACCGTTCGGCTGTGGGATCTCGCTACCGGGCAGGACACCACTGTGTCGTCGCGGCCGGTCGGCTACGGCCACGGTCTGGCGTTCCACCCGGACGGGCAGACCCTTGCCAGCAGCGCAGGCCTGGACGGCACAGGACAACTGCTGAACCTCGCGACCGGCCAGGCCACCGTCCTCGCCGGCCACACTGGTGGCATCAACGCGGTGGCGTTCAGCCCGGACGGCCGCACCCTGGCCACCGGCAGCGTGGACACCACCGTGCGGCTGTGGGATCTCGCCACCGGCAAGACCAGCACCACCCTGACCCCGCACGGCCACTACGTCGTGGCGGTCAGCTTCAGCCCCGACGGCCGAACCCTGGCCAGCGCCAGTATCGACGGCACCGTGCGGCTGTGGGACCCGGCGACCGGGCAGGCCACCGCTACTCTCTTCGGCCACACCGATTACGTCGCCTCGGTGGCGTTCAGCCCCGACGGAGACATCCTGGCCAGTGGCAGCCACGACGGGACCGTACGGCTGTGGACCTTGCGCTGACCGCGGCATCTCGCGCTGAACGGCTGGGGCACGAAGACGCGGTGGATGGGGACAGGAGCCCACCGGGGACGCGTGACCACGCAGAGGAATGTCCGGCCGGATCGGGTCCACAGATAGACATTGGTCACCTGGACCCAGCCGCTGCCTGCCCAGAGTATGAACCTGCCATCCGGCACGGTCCAGGATCGTGGCGCGAAAAGCTGGATGGCAGAATCAACGGCTCAGCTGGACCTACCCACGTTTCCGCAGGTCGCAGGGTGGAGCTGAGAGGATTCGAACCCCTGACCCTTTGACTTGCGTGAGAACGCGATCACGGCCGCAACGGCGCTCACCAGCACCAACGGCAACATGCTCAGCCACCAGACCACCTGCAGTCGCACCACGAGCCAGCGTTTCGCACCACGACCGGCACCACGGAGATCCCTGACGCACACCCGCCACCGGCCGGCGACGATCAGGGCAGCAGCTCGAAGCTGCCGGTGTGTCGGGGCCGAACCACGAGGAAATGACGGCGATCGAGGGTGGCGACCTCGGTGATCCCCAGCCGCTCGGCAACAGCGACAACAGCCGCGTCTGTCGTCCCGAGCGGGAAATCGGCGTAGGCCTCGACCAGCTCGGCCATCCGGTCATAGTCGCCCAACTCAAGATCGACAATCGTGAACGTCTCCTGCACGATAGAGCGCAGGAACCCGGCCTCGATCTTCGCGCCGCCCGTCCGGCCGAGCAGGTACCCAACCTCGGCGACCACCGGCGCCGGGACGAGGATCGCGCGCCGAGCGAGATGAAGACCGGTCAGTAGATCCGTGAGGCCCGGTTGTGCTGGTCGTCGCGATCAGCGGCCGCCAGCGGACCCGTGTCACAAACGATCACTCAAGAACGCCCGATGCCCTCGGCCAGCAGGTCCTCATGGTTACTCCCGAGATCAGACCGGCCGCTGGCGAACGACCCGAACCATGCTGGCGGCCACTCGCCCGCTGACACCTGGCCGCTCCGGCGACGCACCTCAGCCAGCACGGCCGGAACACGATCGTCCGACAGCTCCTCGACAAGCCGCCTCAACTCGTCCCGTTCGGCACTCACACCCACACCTTAACCCGAGACACACCCACCGGACCGTATGCGAGCGGCACGCCGCGTCCGCCTCGCAGCCGGGCCACGGTCGATCTCGCGGCATGTCAACGGAAGCGGCTCATGGAGCGAAACCCTGGATTCCAGAGTCAACAGCTTAGCTGGACCTAACCTGCGTTTCCGCAGGTCACAGGGTGGAGCTGAGGGGATTCGAACCCCTGACCCTTTGACTGCCAGAGAACGCGGCCACACACAACGGGGCGCTCACCAGCAACAACAAGAACCAGTCTGATCTCGCTGTGCACCACACACTCGTCGACCACCGGAGTTTCGCCCCACGATCCGCCCCACGAGGTCAACCGGCTCCTACGCGAGCCCCCGAGGGAGAGGGGCGTCAGCGGATGAGCTCAAGGCCCTCGTGCTGCTCGAAGTCGGCGAAGTCCTTGATGTTGAGCGTGGCGAGCGGGAGCTCGCGAACGAGACAGCACGCGGCGATCCAGCTGTCGTTGGTTGGACGAGGTCGGCCGCGCAGCTGTGCGTACGCCTGGAGCTCACCCCAGCGGGCCGCGACACGCTGGTCGTAGGGCAGCACAACGAGACCGGCCAGGAATGTCCGCATCGTCGCCAGGTTGCGCGGACCCCAACGACGGACCAGCGTCCACTTCGTCCGCTCACCGACGGTGACGAACGTGATCGCGAGTACGTGACTTGCAAGCGCCTGGGCGAGGTCGTCCGAAACCCGCCGACGGAGGAGCGTGGAAGCGACGTCGGTATCGACGACGACGACGCTCACCTGATGTCGGCGCGGCGGGACGCGTAGAGGTCGGCGAGGAACTCCTCGTACTCAGCATCGGACTCGAAAGGATCGGTGGCGGCCGCGAGGTCGTCCACCGTCGTGATGGCCCGAGCACCGTGCTGGCGCACGAGCTCCTCGGTCGTCACGAAGTCATCGGCCGGCCAGCGATCGGGCTGCCCCGGGGTCGTGGTCATCCACTCACCTCCCGCACGTCACGCGAATCCTCTCACTCCGCACTCGTCGTAGGCCGTCGCCTCGCCGCGACGTTGCTGACCTTCCAGGCGGTCGTGCCTCCCGGAGCTCGGACGCGGCCACATTCGGCGATGCGCCGACGGCCACCACTCACCACGAGCTCCCAGCCCACGGGTCGTCCCAAGCGGCACGCCGCACATGCCGATGACGAGATCCTCCTGCCGTAGCCGGCCGAGACCCGAGCACCCGACTCGCCCTGCGGCGGGCAGATCAACTTCCCCAGCCGTGGGGCCACGCATGGGGCGAAAATGCGGATACGAGAGCCAACGACAAAGCTGGACCTAAGTCGCGTTTCCGCAGGTCACAGGGTGGAGCTGAGGGGATTCGAACCCCTGACCCTTTGACTGCCAGAGAACGCGATACCACCCGACAGAGCGCTCACCAGCAACAACAGCAACCGAGCTGGCCACACGACCCGCCGTCGCCTCGCCAGGCGACGCGATTTCGCCCCACGACCCGCCCCACGGAGGTCGTTCAGCACCAGCGAAGAGTCGAGGCCAACTCTGTGTCGTCCGGTGCAGTCTGAGACGGGGCGACTACCGTTGGGCGGGTGACAGCTGACGCCGGCCTGGCCGAGCCGGGTGGGCCTCCATTCGCCAATGCGACGCCTGCTCAGGTCCGGGAGGCGCTGACCTCGGAGGATCGAGCGTCATTCGATAAGCAGTGGCGGGCGCTGATGCAACGGGCAACCGAGCGGCTGGACCTCACCGAGGTCCACGAGGCGCTGGAAGCATGGCGGCAGGTGGCCTGGGTAACCTCCGCACACGGCCCCGACGCCTACCGGCGGACCCTCACGTCGGCGCAGGAACGGCTGCAGACGGGGCAGCGCGCCCCCGGAGCCCTCCCCTGGGCCCAGCTCAAGGCCGAACTCGGCCTGCCCGAATGAGATCCAGACCGAACCCACCCACCGGTGAGCTACTCGATCGACATCGATCCGGGCGCCCAGGAGGCGATCGCCTCGTTGCCGGCCGAGGTACTCCTGTCCTTGGCTGAGGCCTTCGCGGTCTTGGAGGTGGCCCCCTGGAGCGCGGGTCGGTCGGTGAACCCGGAGCGCAACCCGGACTCCGGGGTACGCAACCTCCCCTTCGCCTCGGCGGGCATGATCACCTACCTGGTGGTGGAGCACATGCGCCGGGTCGACATCCTCCTCGTCACCTGGATCGGCCTGTCGTAGGCGCGTGTTCGGTGTGCAACCAACCCAGCCATGTTCTTCGACCCGGACCCACGCAACAGGGGTTCACCCGTCGACCGAAGAAGCGCGCTGCTGACGTCCGTCATGGGGCGAAAATACGGATACCAGAGTCAACGAACGAGCTAGACCTAATCTGCGTCTCCGCAGGTCACAGGGGTGGAGCTGAGGGGATTGGAACCCCTGATCCGTTGACGCCAGAGAACGCGATCACACCCGACAGCGCGCTCACCAGCAACAACAGCAACCAAGCCAGCCTCACCGTCCGCCAGGCGCGCATCAGCGACGCGGTTTGCCTCACGATCCGCCCATGGAGATCGTCTCTGGCGCTGCGCGCGGCTATCCCAGGTCCGGTGACTCGAACAGCCGGGCCGGCGCCCGTTCGGTCGGCGAGCTGTCGAACCAGGTGCAGAGGCTGCCACCGGCACGTTTCGAGTTGTACATAGCCACGTCCGCCGCGTGCAGCAGGTCGTGGACGGAGGAGCTGGGCAGGACCGAATCGACCGCCCCGATGCTGACCCCGACCTGCACGAGATGGGCCCCGATCTGCGCCGGCTTCCCGACCGCGCCGAGGATGTTCTCGATGAGGATGCTCACCTCGGCCGGCTCGATCCGTTCCAGGACCAGCGCGAACTCGTCGCCGCCGAGCCGGGCGACCATGTCGCCGGTCCGGACGATGTCGCGCAACCGGCGGGCGACCACTCTCAGCACTTGGTCACCGACAGCGTGTCCGAGGGAGTCGTTGACCGCCTTGAAGCCGTCCAGGTCACAGAACAGCACGACCATCCTGCTGCGGTGCTCGCGGACGTGCCGGAGGCCGCGTTCGATGCGTTCGAGCAGCAGCGCGCGGCCGGGCAACCCGGTCAGCTGGTCGCGCAGGGCATGGTCCATCCGTTCCAGGGTGCGGGCGTCGACCAGCGCGAGGCTCACGTTGTCCGCGAAGGTTCGCATGACGCGCTGGTCCTCTTCGCTGAATCGGCGGGCCTTGTCCATCGTGGTCACCACCAGGCTGCCGAGGATCCCGTCTCCGGCGTAGACCGGGGTGGCCAGCGCAGCGGCGACGCCCATCGGCGTCAGCTCCGCGAACCCACCATCGACGTAGTAGTCGTGCAGCACGACGGTCCGGTTCTCCTGCACCGCCAGCCCGCTCGCGCCGGCACCGACCGGGGTCCGGTCCACCAGCTGGTGCAGGGAGCCGTTCGGCCCGGCCAACGCCCGCACCTGCAGCATGTCGGGCTCCTCGGGGTCAACCAGGTGCAGGCTGGCGGTGTCGGTGGCCATCAGGTTGCGCGCCCCGACGACCAGCCCGGTCAGCACCTCGTCGAGCGGAGCCCGGCGAATGATCATGCGCTGGGCCCGCAGCACCGTCTCCAGTAGCCGCTGGTCGCGCCCTTCGGACGCCGCTCCGGCGTCTCCTGGGCGGCGCTGTTCGATCATGCGCAGCGCCATCGTCACCGCGTCCGCACACAGCGCGAGCAGCTGCATTTCGTCGCCGGTGAAGGGATCGGCGGCGGGGCGAAGCACGGCCAGGCGGAGCGTCGGAGGGATACCGGCTTCGGCGCTCAGCAACTCGACCGGGCCAAGCTCGGGCAGTTCGAGCCGACAGATCTGCTCCGCCGCATGACGGCGCAGCGCAGTGCTGGAGTCCGGGCCGAGCTCGGTGCCGCAGACCGCGAGCTCCTCCACGACACCCATCGCCACACAGGTGGTGGCCCGCAACGTCGGCAGCAACCACCGGGTGGCCGTGCGGATCACGGCCGCCGCCTGGTCCGCTGAACCCAGCCAGACCATCAGCTCCGACACGGCCGCGAGCCCGGCAAATGACGCGCTCCGCAGAACTGGCCGTTCCGCATCTAACAACGACGTCCGCCTTCGGCTCTTTCCGTCATCACTCCGACCTACCGAACATCCTTCGCCAACATGGCCCTCCCACGCATACACAATCAGCTGATATCGACGGGTGGCACACCTACCCGGGCTCTGACGAGGGCTGACGGAGTGCCGTCGACAGCCGGACGTGCAGGATCGCGCCGCACCGGGGCCAGGTCGACCCGTGCCGATCCCGATCAGTCGCTAGCCACCACGACCGCGCTATCGCCGGCTCTGCCGACGGGCATGGAGTCCGGCCGCGAGATGGCGGCGGCGACACGCCCACAGGAAGGGGCGACGCGCCCAGCGTCGTCACGATCGTCATCACGGTCAGAACAGTGTACAGCTGCGGTGTGATGACCCGACGCCGCGGCCGATGTCGATGCGATCAGGATCAGCTCCATGAGAATCCAGGACTTGCGCCGCCCGGAACGCCACCGCCCACCCCGACGACGAGCAGTGGGTAGCCGACCTCTCCGTCGCCGCCGTCGACCTCGGTGATCTCCATGTGGCAGGGTCGGCTCGACGCCGCAGAGCGCGAATTCCAGGTTACCCTCGCCGCCGCCACGGAATGGAACCAGCAGCACACAGCCAACCCCGGTCCCTGGTGGTTTGAACCGCCCGACCGTAATCGCTGACCGCCTCGGCGACGTCGCGAGCGCGCGGGGACCTGGACAGCGCCGACACCCACCACCAAGCCGCCCTCACCATCACCGAGCGGCTGGCCGCCGCCGACCCCACCAACACCCAATCGCGGGACGCACTCGCTGACGCGCGTCCGCGAGTGGCCGAACTCGATGCGCTGAGATCGGAAGTGATGCAGCCCGAAGGCCCCGACGACGTCGGATGAGCGACCAAGCACAACGGAGGCTCGTCGGGCGACAGCCGAACTTGTACGCCTCCAACTCGCGGTACCCACCTGCCATCACACATCCGGGCATCCCGGCCGTGGGGCGAAAATGCGGGTATCGCAGTAGAGAGTTTAGCTGGACCTAACCCGCATTTCCGCAGTTCAAGTGGTGGAGCTGAGGGGATTCGAACCCCTGACCCTTTGACTGCCAGAGAACACGATCACGACCGCAACGGCGCTCACCAGCACCAACGGCAACACGCTCAGCCACCGGTCCACCTGCAGCCGCACCACGCGGCAGCATTTCGCACCACGACCGGCACCACGGCACCCGACGGAAGATCAAGGCAGCAGGTCGAAGCTCCCAGTGTGCCGCGGCCGAACCACGTGAAAATGACGCCGGTCCAGCGTAGCGATCTCGGCGATGCCAAGCCGGTCGGCGACAGCAACGACAGCCGCGGCGGTCGTACCGAGCGGGAATCGGCGTAGACCTCGACCAACTCGGCCATCCGCTCGTAGTCGACCAACTCAAGATCGACGACGGTGAACGTCTCCTACGCTGGCACCGCCGACTGGTGACCAAGAAGTGGACCGACCCGACGATCAGTCGATCAACGATCTCAACCCTCAGGCGATGGGGTGTGGAGGCTGAAGCCTCCAGATGTCACATCCGTCGGCTGCCGCGCTCCGCGCGGGCGTGGTGTTCGCACGCAGCCAGTCCGCGAGCGCGCCTCCGGCCGCCAGCAGGTCCGGGGTGGGGGCGACGAACCAGCGGGCGCCCTGTTGCCGGTCGGCGGCCAGCTCAGTGGGGTTGTGTCGGTCGGCGGCCAGGCTCCAGCCGCGCCGGTCGGCGAGGAAGAAGACGATCGGCTCCTGCCAGTTATTGGGCACGCCGTTGTCGGTCGACGGGCTGGTAGTGCTCACCACGATCAGGTCGACCGGTGCGGACAGGGCCCGCACCTGGTCCGCGCAGACCTGGGACGTTCCGCCCTGGTCGGTAAGCGATCCGGCGAGGACGTTGAGCGCTTGCGCGGACATCACCACAATAACTGCGCCGAGCGCCGTCGCCCGCACGGCCGGCGGGAGGGATCGGCGTCCCAACCAGTCCTGTACCAGGCCCAGACCGACACCGGTCGCCAGCGCGGCGAACGGGAGCGAGAACACGTGGTACTGGATTCCCATGTCCGAGCCGCTGTAGCGGGCCACCGCGACGTAGAAGACGGCCAGCCCGAGAATGCCCGCGGCCAGCACCGGGAAAGCCGGGCCCCGCTCCCGCCATATCCGCCACAGGCCGAGCGCGGCCACGGGCAGCCCGACGAGCCCGTAGATGAA
>JBBQEF010000189.1:0-10993 GCA_038320445.1 Mycobacteriales bacterium | reverse complement strand
GGGCCGGTCAACATGATCGTCGGATCGGCGCCGGACAACGCTGTGGCGACGATGCGCGCCCGCGGCGTGAGGCCCGCGGCCCTGCCTGCGGCCTCGGTGCCGATCAGCGTGAGCGCGGCGCCGTCGACGATGCCGGAGCTGTTGCCGGCGTGGTGCACGTGGTCGATCTTCTCGACCCAGAGCTAGCGCTGCAGGGCCACGGCGTCGAACCCGCCCTGCTCGCCCATCATCTCGAACGAGGGCCTGAGACCCGCGAGGCTCTCCAGCGTGGCACCGGCGCGGATGAACTCGTCGTGGTCGAGCACCGTGATGCCGTTGCGGTCGCGGACGGGCACCACCGACTTCGCGAAGTAGCCGTTCGCCCACGCCTTGGCCGCGCGGGCCTGCGACTCGACGGCGAACGTGTCGACGTCCTCGCGGCTCCAGCCCTCCAGCGTGGCGATCAGGTCGGCACCGATGCCCTGCGGCACGAAGCCGGTCTCGTAGGAGGTGTCCGGGTCCATCGCCCAGGCACCGCCGTCGGAGCCCATCGGCACGCGCGACATCACCTCGACGCCGCCGGCGAGCACCATCTCCTCCATGCCGGAACGGACCTTCTGGGCGGCCGTGTTGACCGCCTCCAGGCCCGAGGCACAGAAGCGGTTCAGCTGGACCCCCGCGACGGTGTCGGGCAGCCCCGCGGCGATGGCGGCGGTCTTCGCGATGTCGCCGCCCTGGTCGCCGATCGGCGAGACGACGCCGAGCACGACGTCGTCGATCGTGTTCGTGTCGAGCTCCGGGTAGCGGCGGCGCATCTCGTCGATCAGGCCGACGACGAGACTGACCGGCTTGACCTCGTGGAGCGAGCCCGAGGCCTTGCCTCGGCCGCGCGGTGTGCGGATGGCGTCGTAGACGTACGCCTCGGGAATCTCAGCCATGCGTCTTTGTTACAGCAGCACTGTCACATAGGTCAAGGTCCCGCGTACCGTGTGCCGCTATGGCGGCACCTCGGCTACCGGATCTGCTCACGATCGACCAGCTCGCGGAGCGCACCGGCATCACCGTGCGCACGATCCGCTTCTACTCCGGACGCGGGTTGCTGCAGCCCCCGCAGCTGCGCGGACGCACCGGCCTCTACGGCCCCGACCACGTCGCGCGCCTGGAGCTGGTCAGCGAGCTGACGGCGCTCGGGTTCACCCTCGCCGCCATCGAGGCCCAGCTGGAGAAGCTGCCCGCCGACGCCGGCGTGGAGGAGCTGGCCCTGCAGCGGGCCCTGCTCACCCCGTGGGTGCCCGAGCAGATCGAGGAGCTCGACCACACCCAGCTCGCCCGCCGGGCCGGGCGCCTTCTCGGCCCCGAGGACATCGACGCGCTGGAGGGCCTCGGCGTCATCACCCGGCTCGACGGGGGTCGCGTGCGCCTGCACGGCCCCACCTCGCTGGGCCAGGGACTGGCGGTGCTCGACTCCGGCCTGCCCGCCGACACGTGGCGCCAGGCCCACGCGCTGATCGAGCAGCACACCACCGCGCTCGCCGAGGATCTGATGGCGATGTTCCAGGCCGAGGTGCTGCAGCCCTACCGCGACCGGGGCCGGCCGGCCGACGAGCGCACCCGCCTGGCCGAGGCCCTCACCCAGCTCAAGCCGATCACGGTGCGCGGGGTGATGACGGCGTTCGGGCGGGCGGTCAACCGGACCATCCGCGACCGCGTCGGCTGACCGCCGGCGGTGCGGTGACGGCATTCGGGCTAGCGGGATCGCGGCCGGATCGGATTGGCATTACCGTCCCTACCGTGCAGGTCCTGCGAGCCGCCGGCCACTTCGCCGTCCGCGAGGGTGAACCGAACCAGTACCGCGAACACCTGCGCGTCGCCAACCTCTCGGTGGGCACCTACTGCATCCCCGTCGGCGGCAAGGACGGCCAGGATCCACACCACGAGGACGAGATCTACATCGTCGTCCGCGGACGCGGTCGGCTGACGTCCGAGACCGGCGAGACCGAGGTCGGGCCGGGTTCGGTGATCTACGTGGAGGCGTGCGAGTACCACCAGTTCGTCGAGGTCACCGAGAACCTGTCGGTGGTGGTCGTGTTCGCCCCCGCCGAGCGCAGCCGGTAGTGACGTTCACCTACCCGGTCCACGTCAGGTACCTGGAGGTCGACGCGCAGGGCGTCGTGTTCAACGCCTGGTACCTCGCCTGGTTCGACGACGCGATGACCGCGTACCTGCTCCACCGCGGCCTGCCCTACCAGGTGATGCTCGACGCGGGCTTCGACGTGCAGCTCGTGCGCTCGGAGATCGACTGGACGGCAGGCGTCGGCTTCGGTGACGAGGTCGAGGTCGCCGTGTCGACGGCGCGGACCGGCCGCACGAGCTTCGCGCTGGACTTCGAGGTGCGGCGCAAGGACGAGGTGACCTGCTCCGGCCGGACCGTCTACGTCGTGGTCGCCACCGACGGAACGGGCAAGCGCGCGATCCCGCCGCTGATCGCCGACGCGCTCGGCGAGCCGGCGCCGTTGCTCCCGGCCTGAGCTCGCCCTCGGCCGCGCGCGCGATCGTGAACGTGGCGCT
Organism: Mycobacteriales bacterium; assembly: GCA_038320445.1. Classification (GTDB taxonomy): domain Bacteria; phylum Actinomycetota; class Actinomycetes; order Mycobacteriales; family Pseudonocardiaceae; genus Pseudonocardia. Next base: position 8,446 of record JBBQEF010000189.1, on the reverse strand, counting down.
GATCCCGGCCAGGTCGCCCGTGCCGGAGCCGGGCACCACGTCGACATCCTCGTCGTGGACCTCTCCGGTCAGCGCGTGAGGTCGAACCGTCCGGTCGTCGTCATGCGCCCACCGTGGCCGACGGCCGCTCCGCCCGATGCACAAACGCGACGCGGCCCGGTTCAGCATCGCCCGGACGATCACCGGGTGCGGCCGGCGCACGATCGCGAAGTAGGCACGGCCACGCGCGCCGTGCAGCTGCACCACGGTGCTGACCACGACCCGTCGCGGCTCGCGCAGCACCGAGATCGGCTTCCCACCTCCCGACGCCCGGCAGCGCAGCCTGCTCGCCTACCTCGGCCACGCCCAGTTGCGGCACGCCACACCGGAGCTGGCGCCGAGCGGCGCCGCGTACGTCGAGGCGGTGATCACGGCTCTCACGTCCCGATGAGGACGACCGGCCCGGTGCCCGCCGCGATCACATGGCAGGCTTCGCAGGAGAGCGGGACAGCAGAACAACGACGTTGGAGAACAGCCATGCCGCAGAAGGTCCGCGGGGTCGTCGCACACCAGAAGGGCGCGCCCGTCTCCGTCGAGACGATCGTCGTCCCCGATCCCGGCCCCGGCGAGGCCGTGGTGCAGGTGCAGGCCTGCGGGGTCTGCCACACCGACCTGCACTACCGCGAGGGCGGGATCAACGACGAGGTCCCGTTCCTTCTCGGGCACGAGGCCGCGGGCGTCGTCGAGTCCGTCGGCGAGGGCGTCACCGACGTCGCGCCCGGCGACTACGTGATCCTCAACTGGCGCGCGGTCGACGGCACCTGCCGGGCGTGTCGCCGCGGCGAGCCCTGGTACTGCTTCTCCACCCACAACGCCGCGCAGAAGATGACCCTGGAGTCGGGCCGGGAGCTCTCCCCCGCGCTGGGCATCGGCGCGTTCGTCGAGAAGACGCTGGTGCACGCCGGGCAGTGCACGAAGGTCAACCCGGCGGCGAAGCCGGAGGTCGCGGGCCTGCTGGGCTGCGGCGTGATGGCCGGGATCGGCGCGGCGATCAACACCGGCGGCGTCGGGCGCGGTGACTCGATCGCCGTCATCGGCTGCGGCGGCGTCGGCAACGCCGCCATCGCGGGCGCGAAGCTGGCCGGCGCCACCACGATCATCGCCATCGACGTGGACGACCGGAAGCTGCAATGGGCTCTGGAGTTCGGCGCCACGCACACGATCAACTCGAAGAAGCAGGACGCGGTGGAGGGCGTGCAGGCGCTGACCGACGGCAACGGTGCCAACGTCGTCGTCGACGCGGTGGGGCGGCCGGAGACCTACCTGCAGGCGTTCTACGCGCGGGATCTGGCCGGCACCGCCGTGCTGGTCGGCGTCCCCACCCCCGACGTCAAGGTCGAGGTGCCGCTGATCGACGTGTTCGGCCGCGGCGGCGCCATGAAGTCCTCCTGGTACGGCGACTGCCTGCCCAGCCGCGACTTCCCGATGCTCATCGACCAGTTCCTCCTGGGACGGCTGCCGCTGGACAAGTTCGTCAGCGAGACCATCGCGCTCGACGACGTCGAGGCGGCGTTCGAGAAGATGCACAAGGGCGAGGTCCTGCGTTCGGTGGTGCTGTTCTGATGCCCCCGAGCGGACCGGTCGACCACCTCGTCACGTCCGGCACGTTCTCCCTCGACGGGGGCACCTGGGACGTCGACAACAACGTGTGGATCGTCGGCGACGAGAACGAGGTGATCGTCGTCGACGCGGCGCACGACGCCGACGCGATCGCCGACGCCGTCGCCGGGCGCCGCGTCGTGGCCGTGGTGTGCACCCACGCCCACGACGACCACGTCAACCGGGCTCCCGCCCTCTCGGACCGGCTGAACGCCCCGATCCTGCTGAACCCGGCCGAGAAGGTGCTCTGGGACATGACGTGGCCCGACCGCACCCCCGACGGCGAGCTGTCCGACGGCCAGAGACTCACGGTCGGCGGGATCGAGCTGCAGGTGATGCTGACGCCGGGCCACTCCCCCGGCTCGTCGTGCCTGTACGCGCCGGAGCTGGGCACGGTGTTCACCGGCGACACCCTGTTCCAGGGCGGCCCCGGCGCCACGGGCCGGTCGTACTCGAGCTTCGACACGATCATCGACTCGATCCGGCGCACGCTGCTGACGCTGCCCGGTGACACCATGGTCCGCACCGGCCACGGCGACTCCACCTCGATCGGGGCGGAGCTGCCGCACCTGGAGGAGTGGATCGCGAAAGGGAGCTGATATGTAGCACAGTGATGCTACATTGCTGGAGTGACTGAGCCGGAGAGCATCGGGATCCGGGAGCTGCGCCAGAACGCCTCGCGGTATGTGGCGATGGCCAAGGCCGGGCAGCGGATCCCGGTGACCGAGCGGGGGACGCTGGTGGCGTACCTGGTTCCCGCCGAGGAGCCGCGGTCGGTGTTCCGGCAGATGGTGGCGGCCGGCCAGGTGCGCCTGGCGACCGGCGACATCAGGGACTACCTCCGCGACCACCCGCCGCTTCCCGCCGAGCCGGGTGAGCGCCCACTCTCCGAGGTGGTTCGGGAGATGCGCGACGAGGAACGCTATTGATCTACCTCGACACGTCGGTGTTCCTCAAGGCGGTGTTCGAGGAGGCGGAGTCCGCGGCCCTCCAGGAGTACCTCGACCTTCGTCCCGACGCTCCGCTCACCTCGAGCAGCCTGCTCGCGGTCGAAGCTCGCCGGGGTGTGTTGCGACGCCGGCACGCGAGCCTGCCCCGGGTCGACGTGCTCCTCGGCCAGATCGACCTCATCGCCGTGTCGGGGGCCGTGATCGAGTCGGCGAGCCGGCTGCCCGACCCGCGCCTGCGTTCGCTCGACGCCATCCACCTCGCCACCGCGTTGCTGGTCCGGGAGGACCTGGAGGTCCTGCTCACTTACGACGAGCGGCTGGCCGGGGCGGCCGCATTCCACGGCCTGGCCACGGCCGCGCCCGCCTGAAGGGGCACCCGCTCCCGCCGCGCTCAGCCGTGCGGCCGCCACACCCGGCGCTCGGTGACCACCGCCGTCACCAGGTCGGCGGGCGTCACGTCGAAGGCGGGGTTCCACGCCTGCGTCGCCGTCGGGACGCCCGCGGGCAGCACCTCCCCGGCCGCGCGCTCCTCCACCACGATCGCGCCGCCGTCGGGGGAATCCAGGTCCACTGTGGACTCCGGGCACGCGACCACGAACGGGATCCCGGCCCGCGCCGCGGCGAGGGCCAGCGGGTAGGTGCCGATCTTGTTGGCCGTGTCGCCGTTCGCGGCCACCCGGTCCGCGCCGACGACGACGGCGTCCACGAGCCCGCGCGCGATGATCGACGGCCCGGCGCCGTCGACGACCACGCGGTGCGGCGCACCCATCTCCGCCAGCTCGACGGCGGTGATCCGCGAGCCCTGCAGCAGCGGCCGGGTCTCGTCGGCGACGACGTACGCCACGCGCCCGGCCTCGTGCAGCGACCGGACGACGCCCAGCGCGGTGCCCCACTCGACGCACGCCAGCGCGCCCGCGTTGCAGTGGGTGTGCAGGCGCAGCGGCTCCGGACCGCACAGCTCGGTGAGCAGCGTCGCCCCGCGGTCGCCGATCGCGTGGCACGCGGCGATGTCCTCGTCGCGCAGTGCGAGCGCGGCGGCGAGCACCGCGTCCGGCCCGCCGGACCGCGCGGCCAGTGCACGCCGTACCCCGACGGCCAGGTTGACCGCGGTCGGGCGGGCGTCGGCGATCCGGGCGGCGGCGGCGTCGAGATCGTGGACGGTCCGTGCCGCCAGTGCGACGCCCAGCGCCCCCGCCACGCCCAGCGCGGGAGCGCCGCGCACGACCAATCGGCGGATCGCGTCGACGAGCCCGTCCACGGTCGTCACCGCGACGAGCCCGACGTGCGGGAGCGCGGTCTGGTCGACCAGCACGATCCGCCCGTCGACCCAGTCGATCGTCCGCGGCAGCACGCCACCGACGATAGTGGTCCTGATCGTGGCGACCCGGGGGTTCTCCGTTGATCGAACTACCGGAATCCCCGTGTCGGATGGATCATGGAGCCGTGGCCTGGCCCGACACCGACTTTCCCGCCGATCCGTACCCCGGTGCCGTGCCGCCCGGCTCCTTCGCCCACGTCGACGGTGTGTCACACCCGGTGCGGCCGGGCCGGGAGCTGGACCGCTGGCTCGCCGGGCGCGGCGCCCCGCCCACGGAGGAGCGCGTCCCGGTGCTGGCCTACGGCTCCAACCGGTGCCCCTCGAAGATCACCTGGCTGCGGCGGGAGCTCGGGCTCGGGCCGGACCCGGTCGTCGTGCTGAGGGCCACCGCCCGCGGTGTCGCCGCGGTGTGGGCGGCCGGCCTGCGGGCGCGCGACGGCCAGCGGCCCGCCGTCCTGGCCGCCGCGGCCGGCGCCGTCGAGGAGCACGGGATCTGGCTCGCGACACCGGAGCAGATCGCGGTGCTGGACCGCTGCGAAGGCCGCGACGACCGGTTCCGGCTGGCCCGGCTGCACAGCGGCGACGTCCGCACGGAGGACGGCGCGCGGATCCGCGACCCGTGGGTCTACCTCGGCCACGCCACCACCCGCCGGCCGTTGCTCGTCGACGGTCGCCCGGTCCGCTGTGCCGACGTGGGGCAGGCAGCAGCGCGGGAGCTCGCCGGCGACGGGCCGCTCGGCACCGGCAGGCCCGAGCGGGCCGGTGGCCGGGCCGCGGCGGTCCTCGACGGTGGCGCGCCACGCCCCGGCCCCGACGGGCTCGACGCCACGACGGTCACGGGGGCCCCGCACCCCGACGAGTGGCCCGCCGCGCTGTTCGCCCACGGCCTGCTGCGGCCCGGGCAGCCGTCGTGGGGCCGGGTGGCGCCGCACGCCGCGGGGGACCCGCGCCCCGCGACCGTTCCCGCCACCGTGCTCGACACCGGCCTCGGTCCCGGCCACACCCGAGGTGTGGTGGTCCCGCTGCGCGACCCGGCGGCCCTGCTCCCCGCGCTCGACGCCGAACAGGGCCCGGAGCAGCGGCGGGTCCGCGTGACCGTGCCCGTGGACGGCACGGTGTGCTGGGCCTACACGCGGCGGGCCGGTTCCGTCCCGTCCGACGACGGCCCTCGACCCTCCTGATCGGCCCGGCTGCTCCGGCCGGGCCGGTGCCGACGACACCAGGTGGACAAGTCCACTCCCAGGCGCGGTGAGCCGCGCGCGGACGTCCTGACCACCGCGGCACCGCGCGGTCGCCGCCGGCGAGCCGGGAGCCGGTCTAGGCTCCCGCAGCTGCCACGGGCGGCGCGACGCGTTCTGCGCCCGCGATGCGGTACAGCCGCGCCGCGTTCTCACCCAGCACGGCCCGCTTCGCCGCCGCGTCGAAGCGGGGGTAGCGGTGCCCGAGCCCCGCCGGGAAGCGGTAGGCCGCGAGCTCCCGCACGAGGCGGCCGGGCCGCATCATCGGGTAGCCGCTGCCGAACAGCAGCCGCTGCGCTCCGAACGCCTTGAGCAGCGAGCCGAACGCGTGGGCGAAGTCGGGCGACTCCGTCCACGGCAGGATCTCGGTCAGCATCACGTGCACGTTGGGCAGCGCGGCGAGCCGGCACAGCGCCACCGTGGGCAGGCAGCCCGCGCCGAGGACGAAACGGATGTCGGGCAACGCGGTGGCCAGGTCGCGGAACTGCCGGGCGTCGAACCCCGGGGGTGCCACCCGCGCGGCCGCACCGGCCCGGACGGGCTGGGCGGAGCCGGCCCGTACCGGTTCGGCCCACCGGGGCACCTTCGGCCGCCGCTCGCGGGGGGCGAGCACGGGCTCGTCGACGTCCCGACGCCACGGCGCGGGACGCGTGGTCGGCCCCACCCCGATGTGGACGACGTCCGCGCCCGCCTGCCCGCAGCGCGACAGCACGCGCCGCAGCCAGGGGTCGGCCAGCGACAGCCGGCCCGCCGGCCTGCTCCGCTCGCACAGCGTGAGCCCGCGCAGGTCGAACCGGCGCACCCGCGGTGTGAGGCCGCGCGCGCCGGGCTGCCCGCCGCCCGGGTCCAGCTCCCCGCTCAGGACGAACCGGTCGGGCATCCAGCCCGCCATCTCGGCGTGCCACTCCAGCGGGGAGAACCCGAGCACGAACAGGTCACCGAGCACCACCGGCTGCAGGACGGCGCGGTCGACGAAGCCGTCGCCGAAGACGTCGCGGTTGAGGCTCCGTTCGGTGACCCGCTCGACCTCGTGCGCCGGCAGACCGGAGCCGTCCAGCTCGCGGTGCCGGCGCAGGAGGTCGAGTGCGTAGATCTCGCCGTCGGGGATCGCCTGGTTGTGCGGGCTCGCGTCCCAGATGTGGACCTGCGCGTCCACGACCTGGCAGGGTTCGCCCCCGACGGTGTACACGCCCTAGCCGACCGAGGGCCCCAGGCCCATGGACTGGGGGGTGCTCGCGTCCGGCGACGGCTGCGGGATGCCCTCGTCGAGGGGGCCGTACTCGGTCATCAGCGCCTTGTTCCACGGCGTCTGCTCCTCGGCCACCAGCGAGTTGGTGGTGAGGATCAGGCCGGCCACCGAGGCACCGTTCTGCAGCGCGGAGCGCACGACCCGCAGCGGGTCGATGATGCCCATCTCGACCATGTTGCCGAAGCGGCCCTCCAGCGCGTCGAAGCCGTCGTCGACACCGAGGGCGCTGACCTGCTTCACCACGTCGTCGCCGTCGTACCCGGCGTTGGACGCGATGAGGTGCACCGGCTCGGTGAGCGCCGCGCGGACGATCTCGACGCCGATGCGGTAGTCGCCGGTGACCTCGAGCGCGTCGAGCGCGGGCTCGGAGTGCAGCAGGGCCGACCCGCCGCCCGCGACGATGCCCTCGGCCATCGCGGCGCGCGTGGCCTGCAGGGAGTCGTCGACGCGGTGGCGGATCTCCTTGAGCTCGGCGTTGGTGGGCGCGCCGACCGAGATGATCGCGGCCTTGCCCGAGAGCCGGGCGATGCGGTCGCCCAGCCAGTCCTCGTCGGTGCCGATGCTGGCGCGGTGCATCTCCGCACGCAGCTGGGAGAGCCGGGTCTCCACGGCGTCCTTCGTGCCGCCGCCGCCGATGATCGCGGTGTGCTCGTTGGTGGCCCGCACCTGTCCGGCGCGGCCGAGGTGCTCCAGCGTGATCTGCTCCAGCGAGAAGGAGGACGCCTTGGAGTGCACCTTCGCGCCGGTCAGCGCCGCGATGTCCTCCAGCATGTGCACGCGCTTCTCGCCGAACCCGGGCGCCTGGATCGCGGTGACCTTGAGGTGCCCGTTGACGTGGTTGTGCACCAGCATCTGCAGCGCGGTGCCCTCGACCTTCTCCGCGATGATCACCAGCGGCCGCGGGTCGCGCATGACGCGCTCCAGCATCGGCATCAGGGACCGGACGTCGGTGATCTTCTCCGACGACAGCAGCAGGTACGGGTCGTCGAGGATCGCCATCATGCTGCCGGCGTCGGTGACCAGGTAGGGCGAGACGTAGCCGTTGTCGAACTCGAAGTCCTCGACGAACTTGACCTCGAGGCCGAGGACCGGGCCGTCGTCGACGGAGATGACGCCGTCGTCGCCGATGGTGTGCAGGGTCTGGGCGACGACGCGGCCGATGGACTCGTCGTCGTTGGCCGAGATGGCGGCGACGCGGGAGAGGTCCTCCACGCTGTCCACCGGGTGCGACACCGTCGCGAGGTGCTCCACGATCGCGGCCACCGCGACGTCGATGCCGCGCTTGACCAGCACGGGGTTGCCGCCGGCCGTGATCGCCTTCATGCCCTCGCGGACGATGGCCTGCGCCATCACCGTGGCGGTGGTGGTGCCGTCACCGACGATGTCGTTGGTCTTGATCGCCGCTTCCTTGAGGATCTGCGCCCCCATGTTCTCGAACGGGTCCTTCAGGTAGATCTCCCGCGCGATGGTGACACCGTCGTTCGTGACCTCCGGCGTGCCGGTGATCTTCTCCAGGATGACGTTGCGGCCCTTCGGCCCGAGGGTCGACTTGACGGCTTCGGCAAGCTGATCCACCCCTGCTTTGAGCAGATCGCGGGCTTCCTGTCCGAACTTGAGTTCCTTGGCCACTGGGCCCTCCTGGAGACGAGTTCTACATGTGCGCGGGTCGTGCAGAAAAGCAGCAGAAGCGGCCGGGGCCGCCGTCCGCGCCGGATTGCGCGGACGGCGACCCAGGGACGGGACGAACTACTTGGTGACCTCGGGCGGGAGCATGTCGCCGATGAACTCGGCCGCTTCCTCGAGGTTGCCGAACATGACGGTCCGGTCGTCCATGTGGATCATCTTGCCGTAGTGCGTGGACATGTTCTCCTCGAACTCGGAGGCGTCGTAGAAGCCCTCCTCCTCGCCGAGTGCCTCGGAGATCTCGTCGTAGACGAAGTCCATCCGGCCCAGGCAGTCCACGCGGATCATGGACGGAAGGTGGGTGATGGTGACGTTCTCCTGCCGGTCCATCACCTCGGACACGACGACGCCGACCTGGTTGTTCATCAGC
>JBBQEF010000188.1:0-11012 GCA_038320445.1 Mycobacteriales bacterium | reverse complement strand
GGGCCGCGGCGACGACGCCCAGGCCCAACAGGCCCAGGCCGAGCTGCCCGACCAGGTCGACACCGACGCCCACCAAGGACTGCTCGAGAAGTTCGGCATCAACCCCGCCGACCTCATCGGCGGACTGGGCAGCACGTTCGGACTCTGATCCATCGGCGTGCGGTGGGGGCGCGCCCCCCGGGATGCCCTGGGGCCGCCCCCGCCGTGTTCGACCGGATCGTCACCCACCGAAGGGCATTGCCATGACCGGGACCGCCACCACAAGCGCCGATACCGATCTCGACGAATCCGCGACCCCGGACCGCCGTCTGGGCAAGATGCAGGCCACCAAGAGCGCGGCCGATCGCGAACCCGCCCACCGTGTTGCCGCCACGTCACGATAACGAGCCACCGCCGCTGCGACGACGTGCGACAAGGCCGTCCTTGCCGACATGCGGGGCGCGAGAACGAGCACGACCTGTCTCCGCACAGCGGCCGCTCCGACAGCTCCGCCAGTGATGCGGGCGGCTCACCGTCGAAGGGGCCCCGACCACGTGGGCCGACGCACGACCGAGGCACGCGGTCACCAGAGTCATATGACCACCATTCACGAGCAGGGATAGAGCTGGCATGTCCGAGCACGGATCGGCCCGGCCCGGGCCTGTGGAGCTGCCCCCCGGCCCTTGGTCGGCGCACGATGTGCTGCGGCGGGACTGGATGCCCGATGAGGCGGCGACAAGCCTCGCCGAGCAGATGTCGGCTGCGTTGCCCACGCCAGTCGGATTTGACCGGGACGCGCTACGGGCATGCATCGATGCTTGCCTGGACTGTGCGCAGGTCGCGACGACGTGCGCGGATGCCTGTCTCGCCGAGGAGATGGTCGAAGAGCTGGCCGACTGCATCCGCACCCTGCTCAACGTCGCTGACGTGTGTGAGGCCACCGGGCGGGTGCTGTCGCGACGCGGCGGCCCGGACTCGGCGCTGACCAAGGCGCTGCTCGGGGCGTGCTGTTCAGCATGCCGCGTCGGGCGAGCGGTGTGCGAGGAGTTCCAGCCCATCCACGATCACTGCCGCATCTGCGCCCGCGCGTGCCGGCTGGCCGAGCGGGCCTGCCGGGCCCTGCTGTACCCGCGGCCATGACTCGCCCCCACCGCGACCACCCACCACCGACCACCAGGAGCGGCGTGAGATGACCGACCCGCACATCCAGATCGGCACTACCGTGCTCGGCAGCCGCGGCGAACTGCTGGGGCACGTCGCCGCCATCTACGCCGACAACGCCACGGGCGTGCCGGTATGGGCGGCGGTGCGGGGCCGCGAACACACCGCCGTGGTGCCGCTGGCGCAGTCCCGCCTCGAGGTCGACACGCTGCACATCCCCTACGGCGCTGACCAACTGCGACATTCTCCGCACCACGACCCGGACACGCTGATCAGCTACGCCGCGGGCGACGAACTCGCCCGCCACTACGGGCTGATCCCCACCACACCCGACCCCGCCCGTGCCGGAAGCGCCCGACCGGTCACCGCCCGCCCCGGTACGGCACGGGAGGACGGCGTGATGGTCGCTTCCGAGGAGCAGTTGCGGGTCGGTGCGGTGAACGTGGTGGTCGGCCGGGCCCGCCTGGTCACGTTCGTCGTCACGGAGAACCAGACGTTCACGGTGCCGGTCAGCCGCCAGGAGGTCCGGCTGGTCTACGACCCCGTACCCGCCGACGAACAGGTGATCACTGCGGCCCCGCCCGCGGAGGAGACCCATGAGGTCGTCCTGCACACCGAGCAGGTGCTCATCACGAAACAGATCGTGCCGATCGAGCGGGCCCGCATGGTTCGGCGGGTCGTCACGACGGCCCAGGCCGTCACCGAGCAGGTCCGTTCCGAACAGATCGACCTCACCCACACCGACGGCTCTGCGGGAGAACAACCATGGGAATGATCAGCCACGGGGTGGCGCTCGGACTGGGCTACGCCTGCGCACGCCCCGAAGGCCGGCGCCGCATGCTCGTCCTGCGCGAGCAGGTGCTGCAGCCGGCACGCCGCGACGAGGTCACCCAACTGTGCGTCCGGGCCTGGCACGTCGCGACGAGCAAGGTGATGGCCGCCAACGTCAGCCTGGCCCAGAAGGCACGCGGCGGCAGCGGTGGTGGCAGCTCGGCACCGGTCGCTGATGCCGCGGCCGCGGACGTCGTCGCCGGTGTGGGACTCGACGCGGCGCCGGCCGGCCACGCCGGGAATCGTCACCGCACAGCTACCCCCGACCAGCCTGCCGGGTACCGACCATGACCGACATCTCGACACCAGGACGGTCGCCGGCCGAGGTCGAGCCGATGCTGCTCCCACCCCGCCCCACGGGACAGAACGTCGTGGTCAAGCTGTTCGTGTTCGTGCCGATGCTCGCCCTGTTCACCGCGGTGCCGTTTGCCTGGGGGTGGGGACTGGGATGGGTCGACGTCGGGCTGGCCGCGTTGTTCTACGTCCTGACCTGCGCCGGGATCACCGTCGGCTACCACCGCTACTTCACCCATCGCGCGTTCAGAGCCCACCGCGGACTACGCGTCGGGCTGGCGATCGTGGGCAGCATGGCGTTCCAGGGTCCGGTGATCACCTGGGTGGCCGATCACCGCCGCCATCACGCCTTCACCGACAAGGACGGCGACCCGCACTCCCCGTGGCTGTTCGGCACCTCTCCCGCCGCCGTGGCGAAGGGCTTCTGGCACTCCCACTTCGGCTGGATGCTCGAGCAGGAGCAGACGAACCCGGCCCGGTTCGCACCCGACCTGATGGCCGATCCCGACATCGCACGCGTCAGCCGCCAGTTCGCCGGCTGGACCCTGCTGAGCCTCACCGCCCCCGCCGTGCTGGGCGGGCTCATCACCTGGTCGTGGTGGGGGGCGCTCACGGCGTTCTTCTGGGCCGGGCTGGTGCGCGTCGGCGTCCTGCACCACGTCACCTGGTCGATCAACTCGATCTGCCACATGATCGGTGACCGGCCCTGGACCCGGCGCGACCGGTCCACCAACTTCTGGCCGCTGGCGCTCCTGTCGATGGGCGAGTCCTGGCACAACCTGCACCACGCCGATCCCACCTGCGCCCGCCACGGCGTCGGGCCCGGCCAGATCGACCCCTCCGCGGCCATCATCGCCGGCCTGGAACGGCTCGGGTGGGCCACCGACGTGCGCTGGCCCACCACCGCGCGGCTGGCCAGGGTGATCGCACATCGCGACCGAACGGCCTGAACCCCCCGGCCGCACCCCGCCTCCGAGGCTCGGGAAACCGGTGCGAGTCGCCCGACGGGTGGTCGAGGACTTCCTGCGCACCGCCGGCGCCCACGGGCCCATCTGACCGCACCTGTCACCACACATGCCGCCCATCCCCGGCGGAACGGACCACCACCAGCAGCGACCCGGAGGACATCCACCATGAGCAGCAGCAATGACGGCGCCTACCGCGCCCCCGCCGGCCCCGCCCCGTCACCCAGGCTGCCCGGCACCGGCACGAGCGAATCCGGACCCGCCGCGGCGCGCCCGCCGGTCACCACAGAGACCACCGCGCCGGTTCGGCAGACCGCGGCACCGCTGTTCACATCGCAGGCGACGACACCCACCGAGGTGCGCAGCGGCTCCGACCGTCGTGAGGTCCTCGACCGGCAGAAACAGCAGTTCGGCGGGATCAGGTGGGGCTCGGCGTTCTTCGGGTGGCTCACCGCGATCGGCACCGCGGTCCTGCTCACCGGGATCGTCGCGGCGATCGGTGGCGCACTCGGACTCACCGTCACCGACGGAGGCACTCAGGCTGCCGCGCAGGCCGGGCAGGCCGCCCAGAACCCCGCCACGGCACAGACCGCCGGCATCGTCAGCGCCGTCGTCACGCTGGTCGTCCTCCTCATCGCCTACTACTGCGGCGGCTACGTCGCCGGGCGCATGGCCCGGTTCAACGGCATGAAACAGGGCATCGCCGTCTGGGTCTGGACCATCGCCATCGCCATCGTCGTCGCCGGCCTGATCGCGCTCGCCGGGGCACAGGTCGACGTCCTGGGCTCGATCGGTGGACTGCCGCAACTGCCGATCAGCGGCCAGGCACTGACCACGGCCGCCATCCTCAGCGCAGTCGCCGCACTGGTCGTCAGCCTGATCGGCGCCATCCTCGGCGGCCTGGCCGGAATGCGCTACCACCGCAAGATCGACCGTGCCGGTTTCGAGCAGTAGACCGAGCAGCATCCCGCGACATCCGCACCGCCGCCCGGGGGGCAGGGCCCGGCAAGGTGCTCACGTGATCTTGCAGGTGGCGAGTGGGCGCCGGGTGTCGCGGGCGTGATGGCGTGGCGCGGCGGCGGGATCTGCGGTCCTCGGCGTCACGGGTGTCGGCGGCTGGGTCGGTGCGGTGGTTGCGGGGCGTTCCCCGGAAGCAGTGGTTGGCGGCGCGGCGATCGGTTACCGTCGAGTAATACAGGCCGTAGGCCGCAACCCAACGGAGGTCGGGCGGATGCTCTATCCCGCGTACGAATGGCAGCGGCGGCTGTCCGAGCCGGCTCGGATCTCGTCGAAGCTCCTGCACCGCACCCTGTCCGGCCTGCCTGCGCCGGTCGCGGAGCTTGCCGGGACCCGGATGCTGAAGGCTGTCAGCGAGATCGTCGTGGGCAGCCGCCCCACCCACGTCCGTCCCGACTGGGGCATCGAGTCGGTCACGGTCGCAGGCGAGCCCGTCGAGATCGATGTCGTGCCCGTGTTGGCGACGCCGTTTGCCACCCTGCTGCACTTCGTCACGCCCGGGTTGACGGGTCGGCCGCCGACGCTGCTGGTGGGGCCGATCTCCGGGCACTTCGCGACGCTGCTGAGGCCCACGGTCCGCACACTGCTGGCCGATCACGACGTCTATGTGCTGGACTGGCACAACGCCCGGGACATCCCCGTCGGCGAGGGCCGGTTCGGGCTCGACGAGTACATCGACCACGTGCTGGCCGCGATGCGCCATCTCGGTTCGGACCACCACGCCCTGGCCGTGTGCCAGCCGGCCCCGCTGGTGCTCGCGGCCGTGGCCGTGCTGGCGGCCATGGACGACCCGGCTCAGCCTCGCAGCCTGACGCTCATGGCAGGCCCCGTCGACACCCGGGTGAACCCCAACAAGATCAACAAGCTCGCCGAGCGCCGTCCGCTGTCGTTCTACGAGCGGTTCCTCGTGTCGCGGGTGCCGCGCAAGTACGCCGGCGCCGGGCGGCGCGTGTACCCGGGGCTGGCGCAGCTGACCGCGTTCATGTCGATGAACACCCGCAGGCACCTGAGCGCGCACGCGCAGCTGTACCGCGCACTGGTCGCGGGCGACGAGGTGACCGCAGAGCGGATCCGCAGCTTCTACGACGAGTACGGCGCGGTCATGGACGTGCCGGCCGAGTTCTACCTGGAAACCCTGCAACACGTGTTCATGGAGCACGCACTGCCCCGCGGCGAGTTCGTCTGGCGCGGAGAGCGGGTCGATCTCTCCGCCATCAGAAGGACTGCCCTGCTCACCGTCGAAGGAGCCGAGGACGACATGTGCTCGCCCGGGCAGACCGAGGCGGCCCACGGGCTGTGCACCGGGCTCCCCGAGGGGGATCACCTCCATCACCTGCAGCCGTCGGTCGGGCATTACGGGGTGTTCGCGGGCTCCCGTTGGAGCGAGGAGATCTACCCGGTGATCCGGGACTTCGTCGCGGCCCGGTCGGCCGCCCGCACAGCGTCATAGTGCGGAACCGCGGTGGCGGCCTGCCGCGCCGGGAAGAAGCGACCGTGCCGGCAGCGCGGCCAGGGTTTGATGCGGAGCCTGACGGAGCGGCGTCGTGGGCCTGGCGCAGCAGCGTGGCGCCGCTGGTCCTGGTGTTCTGACCGGTGGCCTTGTGTCCGCGGACCGTTCCATAGGGAGTTCACCGATGCGGCCCGGCCCCCCGCGCGTGGACGGTGAGCCTCCACAGTTCGCCAGGGCGGAGGCCAGATGGTCCGGTCGGCATCGAGGCAGACGATCCGCATCATGCTCCGCACGGCGTCGCGTTCCACGGCCCGGGAGGTTACCGCCGCCGCGCGCGACGCGATCTCCCTGATCGGAGCCGCGGGTGCCAGGTCCACGGTGCGCGCGGCCGGGCCACCTGGACGGCGCCGAGACTGGCGTCTCGACGTGTCGACCACAGAGGCGATCGGGTCGCCCACCTACGCTGCGGCGGCCTGGGACCTGGCCCACCGGCTGCGGGACACCGACCTGTTCGAGCGGGCCGAGGCAGACGTACCGGTCGGCGCGTTCGCACCCGGTGCCGCAGCGGCGTCCTCGACCGGGGGCGACTGCACGACCGATCCGCTGTCGGTCGCCCACGACTGGGCGCTCACCACGATCAGACGGCCGGAGGCGATGGCCGCGATGGCCGCCGGCGTCCGCGGTGGTGTGGGCGTCCTGGTCGGCCACCCGGACTCCGGGTTCACCACCCACCCGGTGCTCGGCCCGGTCGTCGACACCACGAAGGACTGGGACGTCATCGACGGCGACCCGGACGCCACCGATCCGCTGGGACCGCCCACACCGCAGTTCTTCAACCCGCTTCCCAACCCGGGTCACGGCACCTCCACGGCGAGTGTCATCCTCGGATCGGGCGACGGCAACGGCTTCCAGGGGGTCGCGCCGAGAGCCGTCCTGGTGCCCTTCCGCGCCACCGAGAGCGTGGTGCAGCTGTTCGACTCCGATGTCGCCGACGCTGTCCGGCGGGCCCGGCTCGCGGGGTGTCACGTCGTGTCGATGAGCCTCGGCGGCACCGGGTTCTTCGGGCTCCGGGAGGCGATCCAGGAGGCCGTCGACTCCGGGATGGTGGTCATGGCGGCAGCCGGCAACCAGGTCGGCATCGTGACCGCTCCGGCGTCCTACGACAACTGCCTCGCGGTCGCGGCCACCGGCACGGGGGACCGCCCGTGGAGCGGATCGTCGCACGGACCGGCGGTGGACGTCGCCGCTCCGGGAACCTGCGTCTGGCGGGCCGCCTTCGATTGGAGCGTCACGCCGCCGGGCGCGATCGTCGAGCGGGGCCACGGCACGTCGTTCGCCGTCGCCCACGTGGCCGGGGTCGTAGCGTTGTGGCTCGCCCACCACGGCCATCAGAACCTGGCCGCGCGCTACGGCCGGCCCAACATCCAGGCGGTGTTGCTCGGTCTGCTGAACACACCCGGCGTGTGTGCGCGTCCGGCGGGGTGGAACGACGACTGGGGCGTCGGACGGATCGACGCGGCGGCGCTGCTCGCCGCACCCCTGCCGGTGGCGGTGGCGCTGGGCGGTGCGGCGGCGTCCGCGTCCGGTGCGGGCGACGATCCGGTGGATCATCTCGCGGCGCTGACCTGCACGCCCTCGGAGCAGGTGCGGGACTGGCTCGTCGCCCGGTTCGGCGCCGATGGTGCGGACGCGGCGGTCCACCGCTTCGGGGGCGAGCTCGCCTACCTCGTGCTGGCCGACCCCTCCTTCCGCGCAGGCATGACCAGCCCGGCCCTCGCGGCGTTCGCCGACGCTGCACCGGCGGCCGCCTCACCGCAGCTGACGGCCGCGCTCGCGGGCCGATGACCATCCCGACCGACGTGGACGAGAGGTACTGACATGACCATCGCAGAGGACATGAACACGCTGGGGTTCGCCTCGGTGATCGCGGTGATCGACCGCGACCGCACGAACGCGGGTGAGGAGATCAGCGGGCACTTCAGCGTCGCCGACGGCTCGCAGCTGGCCGTGACGTCGTTCGTCGCCGCCGAGCGGGCGGGTGACGCCGACCCCGAGGCCGCGAGCGTCCGGTACTACCCGAACCTCGGCGTCGCCTACGGAACGGTCGACCGGGCCGGCCTGGCCGCATTGAAGGCGGACCCGAAGGTGCGGTCGGTGGCTGCTGCCCCGTTGTTCAGTCTGATCCGGCCGGTCGGCGTGGCGGCGCTGGTCGACCCGGCTGCGACGCTCACCTGGGGGCTGGACGCGATCGGGGTGCAGGAGCTGTGGGACGAGGGACTCGACGGGTCCGGTGTCCGGATCGCTCACCTCGACACCGGGATCGACGCCACACATCCCGCGCTCGTCAAGGCGTTGGAGTCCTTCGCCGAGATCGATTTCAGCGGGCGGGAGAAGCCCGGTGCCACGCCGTCGGAGTCCGACATGACCTTCTGGCACGGCACCCACACCGCCGCCACGATCGCCGGCCGCAGCGTGGCCGGAACCACTGTCGGCGTCGCACCGGGCGCGACGTTGGCCAGTGCGAAGGTGATCGAGGGTGGGGACGTCGTGGCCCGAATCCTCGGTGGAATGGACTGGGCACTCGCGCGTCGCGTTCGGGTGCTCTCGATGTCGCTGGGGCTACGCGGGATGAACACCGCCTTCGTGAGCGTCGTCGACCTCCTGCGTGACAGTGGTGTGCTGCCCGTCATCGCGGTAGGCAACGAGGGCCCGGGGACGAGCCGGTCGCCGGGCAACTACCCGGCCGCCCTCTCCGTCGGAGCACACGACAGGAACACCGCCGTCGCCGGCTTCTCATCGAGCCAGCGGTTCCGGCGCCGGTCGCAGGCTCTGGTCCCCGATCTCGTCGGTCCCGGCGTCGACGTCATCTCGGCCGGGCCGAACGGGGGCTGGCACGAGCTCTCGGGCTCGTCGATGGCGACCCCGCACGTCGCGGGCCTCGCGGCGCTGCTGCTCCAGGCCGAGCCGACCGCGACCGTCGACGAGCTGGAGCGGGCGATCCTGGCGTCGGCGGACCGGGGAACCATGGACGTCGAACGGGTGAACCACGGAGCCGTCAGCGCTCCGCGGGCACTCGCGTCCCTGCGCGCACGGCGTCGGTAGTCGCTCCGCGGACGAGGTTCGCGCCGGGGGGTGCCGCCGGCCACCCCGTTGTGGTTCTACGTCCTGCGGGAGGCGGAGGCCAGGAGGGCGGCAACGCGCTCGGGCAGGTGGGCAGCACCATCGTCTGCGAGACGCTCATCGGGCAGATTCGTGCGGACGGCGACTCCTTCCTGAACGAGCCCGTCCGACCTCGGACCCCAGCACGTCCTGGACGCCGTCGCCCGGGGTGAGGACCCAGGGCGGTGACGAGATCCGCACCATCTCCGATCTCATCCTGTTCGCCACGTTGGAGATCAGCGCATGGACAGTCTCGACACACATCCGCCGCATCTTCGCGAAGTTGAGGGTCGGCAGCCGGGCCGAGATGGTCGCGCGGCTCGTGCGCAGCACCCCGCCGCACGGCCCTGCACCCATGCGGTAGGGAGTTCCCCGATGCGGGCGCCGCCCACGGCGGGCCACGGTGACGGATCACCGTCGGCGGCCCACGCCGGCGGCCGCGCCCCCGACCGAGGAGGTTCGCATGACCGCCGTGCGGAAGAACATCTGGCTGCTCGGCACCGAGCAGCAGCCGTGGCACCCGGTCGTACTCGCCTACGCCAAGGCGGTGCGGGCCATGCAGCAGCGTCCGCTGACCGACCCACGCAGCTGGCGCTACCAGGCGGCGATCCACGGCATCACCGGCGCCGTCCCCCCGCAGGGCGCGCCGTGGAACACATGCCAGCACGCCACCTGGTACTTCCTGCCGTGGCACCGCATGTACCTGCACCACTTCGAGCAGCTCGTACGGTCGTTCCTGGCCCCGGCAGACCAGCCGGCCGACTGGGCGCTGCCGTACTGGGACTACAGCAGCGGGGCCCCCGGCAACGCACTCCCGCCGGCGTTCCGCGAGCAGTTCCTGCCCGACGGCACGGCGAACCCGCTGCTGGTGGCCCGGCGGCGGACCGCGGTGAACAAGGGCGTCGCCACCCCCGCTCAAGTGGCCGACACCAGCCGGGCGATGGCGCAGACCTCGTTCACGCTGTCCGGGTTCGGCGGATCCACCGGGTTCGGCGGCCCGCAGACCGGCTTCGCCCACCAGGGGCCGGCGTTCGGAGTGCTGGAGGCGCAGCCTCACGGTCCGGTGCACGTCTGGGTCGGCGGCCGGGGCGGGTTGATGACCGACCCGAACACCGCGGCGCTGGACCCGATCTTCTGGCTGCACCACTCCAACATCGACCGCCTGTGGGAGGTGTGGCTGCTCGCCGGGAACGCCAACCCGACTCTCCCGCCGTGGCGTGAACAGCCCTTCGACATGCGCGACGCCAGCGGCGCGAAGGTGCGGATGCGGCCGCGCGAGGTGCTCGACACCGTGGCCGACCTGGGCTACACCTACGACTCCCTGCCGGCCGTCGCGGCCGTGGCGGACGAAGGAGGGCCGGCCGTGGCCAATCGACCCAGGCCTGTGCTGATCGGCGCGACCGAGCAGCCCGTCGAGCTCGACGGCCGTGCCGCGACGGCGGAGCTTCGCATCGACCCGCTGCCCGACGACGCCGCCGCGGCCGCCGGCTCCGGGCCGCGCACCTACCTGAACCTGGCCGACATCGAGGGCGACCAGAATCTCGGCGTCGTCTACGGCGTGTACCTCAACCTGCCCGACGGGACCGCGGCCGACGACCGGGACGAGCACCTGGCCGGGATCGCGTCGTTCTTCGGCATCGAGCTCAGCACCCCGGCCGGGGCGGCCGCGTCCGGGCAGGCGGCCCACGGCATGCGCTACAGCTTCGACGTGACCGAGCTCGTCGACCGGCTGCGGGCGCGCGCAGACTGGGATCCCGCGCGGCTGCGGGTGTCGCTGCACCCCGTCGACGGCTCCGACGAGCCCGAAGCGGCGGCTGCGGGGCTCGATCGGTCCGCGATCCGGGTCGGGACGTTCAGCGTCTACCAGGGCTGAGGGGGTGCGGGCCGGAGCAGGGCGGGTCCGGCGCCACGGCGTGCTGGTTCGCCGCCCGGGGTTGCTGCCCCTCGCCGCGGCCGGGGCCGGCTGGATCGTCCTGCTGGTCATACCCGGCCACGGCGGCGCGGCGCACGCCCACGCGACCGCGCAACCGTGGGCCGACCTGGGCTCGGCTGTGGCGATGACCCTGGCGATGACGGCGGCGATGATGGGGCCGCTCGCGGTCCCCGGGGCCCGGACCGTGGCCGCCTGCAGCATCTGGTGGGGCGGGCGTGCTGCG
>JBBQEF010000187.1:0-11400 GCA_038320445.1 Mycobacteriales bacterium | reverse complement strand
CTCGACGGTGGTGGCGTCGGTGCCGACGATGCCGGGCAGGGCCCGTGTGGCCGCCGCCAGGTCGTCGAAGACGAGCAGGCCGGTGCGGGCGTGGGGGAGCAGCGGCACCGTCCGCAGCACGATCGACGCGATGAACGCGAGCGTGCCCTCGCTGCCCACCACGAGGTGGGCCAGCACGTCGACGGGCCGGGTGTGGTCGAGCAGCGAGTTCAGCCCGTAGCCCATGGTGTTCTTCATGGAGAACTGCTGCTCCACGCGCGCCCGCAGGCCCGCGTCGTCGCGAACCCGGTCGCGCAGCCTCCCCAGCCCCGCGTGCAGGTCCGGTTCGAGTGCGCGCAGGCGCTCGTCGGCGTCCGGGGCGGCGGTGTCGACCACGGTGCCCGACGGCAGGACGAGCACCAGCGAGTCGAGGGTGGCGTAGCTGTTGGCGGTGGTGCCACACGCCATCCCGCTGGAGTTGTTCGCGACGACGCCACCGATCGTGCACGCGCTCTCGCTGGCCGGGTCCGGGCCGATCTTGCGGCCGAACCGGGCGAGCCGGGCGTTGACCTGCCCGACGGTGGCTCCCGGGCCGGAGCGGACGCGGGCGCCGCCGTCGAGGATCTCGATGTCGCGGAAGTGCCGGCGGGTGTCGACGAGGATGCCGTCGGTGCCGGCCTGCCCGGACAGGCTGGTGCCGCCGGAGCGGAACGCCAGCGCGACGCCGGACAGTGCCGCGTCGGCGAAGAGGCCGCCGACCGCCGCCGCGTCGACCGGCACCGCCACCGCCTGCGGGACGAGGGCGAAGTGCGACGCGTCGCGGGAGTACGCGAGCCGGTCGCTCATCCGGGTCCGCAGCTCTGTCGTGTCGGCCATGCGTCGCGCTCCTACCGGTTGCCGGGCCCGAGGTCCTCCGTGACCGTGACGCTGCCCACCGGATCGCGCCAGGCCCCGGCGGGCCGGGTTCACCTGCGTCGTCTCCTGCGGGCCCCGGATAGGTTGACCCTGTGAAGGTACTTCTCCTGGAGAGCATCCACCCGGTCGCGGCAGCGGCGTTCCGTCGCGCCGGCTTCGAGGTCGACGTGCGCACGGGTTC
Source organism: Mycobacteriales bacterium (assembly GCA_038320445.1). GTDB lineage: Bacteria > Actinomycetota > Actinomycetes > Mycobacteriales > Pseudonocardiaceae > Pseudonocardia. Next base: position 10,325 of record JBBQEF010000187.1, on the reverse strand, counting down.
GCTGAGCGAGCACGAGCTCGTCGAGCAGCTCCCCGGCGTGTCGGTGCTCGGGATCCGTTCCAACACCAAGGTCACCCCGCGGGTGCTCGAGGCGGGGAAGGACCTCCTGGCGGTGGGGTGTTTCTGCATCGGGACCAACCAGGTGGACCTGGCGGACGCGGCGGATCGTGGGGTGGCGGTCTTCAACGCCCCGTTCTCCAACACCCGCAGCGTCGTGGAGCTGGTGCTGGGCGAGATCATCGCGTTGACCCGTCGGCTGACCGAGAAGACCCGGCGGATGCACGACGGGATCTGGGACAAGTCGGCGAAGGGCAGCCACGAGATCCGCGGCCGCACCCTCGGCATCGTCGGCTACGGCAACATCGGCACCCAGCTGTCCAACGTGGCGGAGGCGATCGGGCTGCGGGTGATCTTCTACGACACCGCGGACCGGTTGGCCCACGGCAACGCCCGGCGGGTCGGCTCGCTGAACGAGCTGCTCGCCGAGGCCGACGTCGTGAGCCTCCATGTCGACGGGCGGCCCGGCAACGCGGGCCTGTTCGGCGCGGAGCAGTTCGCCGTGATGAAGCCCGGTGCGGTGTTCATCAACGCGTCCCGCGGGATGGTCGTCGACGACGTCGTGTTGCGCGACCAGATCCTCTCCGGGCGGCTGGCCGGTGCGGCGATCGACGTCTTCCCGATCGAGCCGAAGGCGCAGGGCGACCCCTTCGACTCCCCGCTGCGGGGTCTCGACAACGTCATCCTCACCCCTCACGTCGGTGGCTCGACGCAGGAGGCGCAGGAGGAGATCGGGCACTTCGTCGCCAACAAGCTGATCGGATTCGTCACCAGCGGTGGCACCGCGCTGTCGGTGAACATGCCGGAGGTGGCGACGCCGCAACCGCACGGCGTGTTCCGGATGGGCTACCTGCACGCGAATGCGCCCGGCGTGCTGGCCGGCATCAACCAGCTGCTCGCCGAGTCGGGGGCGAACGTGATCGGCCAGTCGCTCTCCACCCGCGACGAGCGCGGCTACGTCCTCACCGACACCGACGCGGTGGTGAGCGAGGCGGCGCTGGCGGTCCTGCGTCGGTCCCCGCAGACCGTCTGGCTGCGGTCCTGGTGTCTCTGACCGGCAGACGACCGGGACCGCCGCGATGCGGTAGGACTGACGCCACACATCGGCGAGACGCGAGGAGGCGTCGTGATCTTCATCGTGATCAGGATCGACATCCGCCCGGAGAAGCGCGAGGACTTCCTCGCCGGCATCACCACGTACTCCGCCCAGGTCCGGGAGGAGCCGGGCAATCTCGTCTTCAGCTGCTTCGCGAGCGTCGAGCGCCCCGACGAGTTCGCCGTGATCGCGAACTACGCCGACCAGGCGGCGGGGGAGGCGCACGTGGCCTCCGCGCACGCGCGGTGGTTCTTCGGCTGGCTGCCCTCCGTGGTCGCGGCGGTGCCGAAGATCGTCTATCAGGAGCTGCCGGGGGCGGGCTGGTCGGACATGGGTGAGGTCGTCCTGGACTGAGCCCGGGCGCGGCCCTCGGTCCGGCGCGACGGAGCCTGTGGGGTCGAACTGCTGTCAGACGTCAACGGTGACGACGGCGTCGGTGCCGCTCCGATCGCAAAAGAGCAGCTCAGGCGATCACGTCGCACCCTTGACGCCACTGTGGTCAGCTCCTACGGTGAGCGTACTCACACCTGATGTCAGTTGTCAGACAGCTACTCGCCGCGGGGTCAACGGAGGGCCATGTGATCGCCACCGTCCGTCGCCGCACCGCCCCTCGGGCGGGGTCTCCGGCGAACCGGCGGGATGATGCGCGGCCGGTGCGTCCGGATGGATCGCCTGCAGCGGGCCGACGTACCCGGATCGGGAAGGAGTTCCGTGTGACCGCCGACGATCCTGCTGTCCTGTTCCAGCCGATCGGCACGGGCAGGGGCTTCGACAGGGTCGTGGCGTCGCTGCGCGGGCTGATCGTGCGCGGGGACCTCGCCGCGGGCCAGCGGCTGCCGTCCGAGCCGGACCTCGCCGCGCAGCTCGGCGTCTCCCGCCCGATGCTGCGCGAGGCGCTGAAGGCGCTGGAGATGTCGGGCTACCTCGAGGTGCGCCGCGGCTACGGCGGCGGCCGGTTCGTCTCCGCGCCCGAGCCGGAGGAGTTCCAGGCGATCTCCTCGGCGCCGCTGTCGACGATGGACGTCGAGCCGCAGCACGTGATGGACGTGCGGCTGGCGATCGAGCCGATGGCGGCGCGGCTCGCCGCTCGCGGCCGTGACTCGGTCGACCTGGGGAGGGCGCTGCGCAAGCTCGGGCTGGCCGGCACCCGGCCGGCGCGGGCCGTGGACGCGCTCGTGCAGTTCCACCTCGCACTGGTCGACGCCTCGTGCAACCCGGTGTTCGTCGCGGTGTACGAGAGCCTGCGGGGCCCGATCGCGCTCAGCCTGGGCGAGAAGGTGCGCGATCCCGGGTGGTGCGAGGCGTCGCGGGAGCGGCTGACCCATCTCATGAGGCTGATCGACGACGGGGAGATCGACGCGGCCGAGCGCGCCGCACGCCGGTACCTGGTCGACTACGAGGACGACCGGCAGCAGCGTGAGGTGGCCCGGTGAGCGGCGCGCTGTTCGATCCCGCGATCGAGGCGCTCCCGCGCGCCGAGATGCGTGCACTGCAGCTGGAGCGCCTCCGCGTCCAGCTCGCGTCCGTGGCGGAGCGGTCGCCCTTCTACGCCGACCTGTGGCAGGAAGCCGGCTTCGACCCGCTCCGGGTCGACTCGCTGGAGTCCTTCGACGCGCCGTTCACCACGAAGGACGCGCTGCGCGAGAGCCAGCTGCTCGCCCCGCCACTCGGGCGGCACGCCGCTGTCCCGATGGGCGACGTCGTCCGCATCCACGCCTCCAGCGGCACCACCGGGCGCCCCAGCTACGTCGGCATCACCCGCCGCGACCTCGACGGATGGACCCAGGTCGTCGCCCGGGTCCTCTACTGCGAGGGCATGCGCCCCGACGACGTCGTCATCCACGCGTTCGGCCTCGGGTTCTTCGTCGGTGGCCTCCCGCTCAAGGACGCCACCGAGCACATCGGCGCCACCTTCGTGCCGATCGGCACCGCCGCCAGCGACCGCGTGGTGCAGTCCATCCGCGACCTCGGCGCCACGGTGCTGATGTGCACCCCGTCGTACGCCACCTACCTCGCCGAGTACTGCCGCGACCGGCTCGGGATGGAGCCACTCGAGCTGGGGCTGCGCAAGCTGCTGGTCGGGGCGGAGCCGGGTGGCTCCATCCCCGGCGTGCGGGCCCGGCTGGAGGCCGACTTCGGCGCCGCGGTGTCCGACGGCATGGGCAACGCCGACGTCTTCCCGATCTACCTCGCCAGTTGCCCCGAGCGCGACGGGCTGCACCTGTGCGCCGAGGACCAGCTGCTCGCCGAGGTGGTCGACCCCGAGACGGGTGGGCGCCTCGGCTGGGAGCACGGGGTCGAGGGCGAGCTGGTGGTCACCCACCTGCGCCGCGAGTGCGTGCCGCTGGTGCGGTTCAGGGTGCGTGACCGGGTCGTCGTCAACGCCGAGCCGTGCCCGTGCGGGCGCACCAGCCCGCGCCTGCACTGCTCGGGCCGCACCGACGACCTGCTGTTCGTGGCCGGGGTCAGCGTGTGGCCGTCCGCGGTCAAGGACGTGGTGGCCACGATGGCGCCCCGCACGACCGGGGCGATGCAGATCCTCCTGTCCGAACCCGGGCCGGTCGTCCGCCCACCCCTGCGGCTGCAGGTGGAGTACGGCCCCGACGAGGAGGACCTGGAAGGGTTGCGCGCCGACGTCGAGCGGGCGCTGCGCGAGAAGTTGATCGTCACGGCGAGCGTCGACCTGGTGCCGCCGAACGCGCTCCCGAGGTGGGAGATGAAGGCCCAGCTGGTCCGCAGGCGCCGGTAGGCGGCCGGCACGGATACGACACGCCACGACCGTCGGCGTGGTGATGACGCCTGCACGAAATCGACCGTCCACAGGGAGGTAACGGGTGATGAAGAAGGTGACACGACCGTGTTGAACATCGACATCGACACCGGCGGAACCATGACCGACGGCCTCGTGAGCGGCGACGGGCAGCTGTTCTCGGTGAAGGTCGAGACCACCCCGCACGACGTGACCATCGCCTTCATGGACGTGCTGGAAGCCGCCAGGGCGCGGGTCGGCGCGGCCACCCTGCGCGATCTCCTCGACGGCGTCGCCCTGATCCGCTGGTCGTCGACGATCACGTCCAACGTGCTGGCGCAGAAGACCGGTCCGCGGCTCGGGCTGCTGGTCAGCGCGGGCCACGAGGACGACCTCTACACGACGCCCGAGGAGGCGGCCACGGTCGTCGACGTGCTGGTGCCCCGGGCGAACATCACGGGGATCAGCGCCGACGCGGACGACGACGAGGTGCGCAGGGCCGTGAAGGGCCTGTTCGACAACGGCATCCGGCGGATCAACATCTCGTTGCAGGGCGCGTTCGAGGACAGCTCGGGCGAACACAAGATCGTCGCGATGATCGACACGCAGTACCCGGACCACTACCTGGGCTCGATCCCCGCGCTGCCGGCCAGCGAGATCCTGCTGCGCCCCGACGACTCCACCCGCACCTTCGTCTCGCTGATCAACGCCTACGTGCACCCGTCGCTGGCCACCACGCTCTACCGGGCCGAGGAGACGCTCAAGCAACAGCACTCCTGGCGCGGCAACGTGCTGGTCGGCCACATCAACGGCGGCGTCGCGCGGATCGGGAAGACCACCGCGTTCGACACCATCGAGTCCGGCCCGCTGTTCGGCACCCACGCGTGCGCCCACCAGGCCGCGGCCGCCGGGGACGCCAAGGTACTGGCGATCGACGTCGGCGGCACCACCGCCAAGGTGTCCGCCGTGGACGGCGGGCGGGTCGTCGACCGCGAGGAGGGAGACCTCTTCGGCATCCCGGTGCGCACCAACCTGCCCCTGCTGCGCTCGATCGCCCTCGGCGGGGGATCGGTCGCGCGGGTGGCCGACGGGAAGGTCACGCTGGGCCCCGACTCCATGGGTGCGGCGCCCGGCCCGGCCTGTTACGGCCTCGGCGGACGCAACGCCACCACCACCGACGCGTTCGTGCTGCTCGGCTACCTCGCTCCCGACGCCTTCCTCGACGGGCGCCGCACCCTCGACGTCGCGGCGGCGCAGGAGGCCATCGAGCGCACCGTCGGCACGCCGTTGGGCCTCTCCGCCACCGACGCCGCGCGGAAGATCGTCGACACGGCCTACGAGACGGTCGCCCGGCTGGCCCGCGAGACCGCCGCCGAGATGGGCTGGCAGCCGTCGGAGACCGCGGTGTACGCCTTCGGTGGCAACGGCCCGCTGTTCGGGACCGGGGTGGCCGAGCGGATCGGGGCATCGACCGTGCGCCTGTTCGGGCTCGGGCACGTCCTGTCGGCGTTCGGGTCCGCGATCTCCGACGTCGTGCACGTCTACGAGTCGGCCGTCAACTCCGCGGACGCGGCCCGCGCGGCGGCGGCGACGCTGGCCGCCGAGGCCGGCCGCGATCTCGCCGGCGAGGGCTTCGACGCCGATGCGGCCGTCCTGAGCTGGGAGGTCCGCTACGGAGGCGGCACCAGGGCCACCGCGGACGGCTCGATCGACGCGGCCCTCAACGACGGCACCCCCAACCTGGTCCGGCTGACGGCCCGCTCGGTGCTGCCCGGCATCGAGTCGGCCGCACCACCGGCCGCGTCGGGCGGTGACGGTGAGCGCGGCGGGATCCCCACGCGCAGCCACTCGTCGGCCGCCGGTTCCACCGTCGCCGGCCCGGCGCTGGTCGACGGCGGCAGCTTCACCTGGCTGGTCGGCGACGGCTGGTCGCTGGACGTCGACGCACACGGCGATGCCCTCGCAACGGTTGTCGGGGCCACGAAGGGAGGCACGTCATGACCAAGATCCATGTCGCCGAGTACCTCGATCTCGACGTCGACGCCGAGCGGTGGTCCTGCCACACCTGTGGCCACGACGTCGGCGACGCGCGGGACAACTACAAGAAGGGTCTGCTCCTCTACGAGCGCGACCCGGGCGAGATCCACCCGCCGCAGATCGAGGGCGAGTTCACGTTCTCCCCGAACCCGGAGTGGGTCCGGATCATCGAGTTCTACTGCCCGGGCTGCGGCCAGCAGGCCGAGACCGAGTACCTGCCGCCGGGCCACCCGATCACGCACGACACCGAGATCGACATCGACAGCCTCAAGCGCCGCCTCGCCGCCGGTGAGCTGCGGATCGACGAGCACGGCAAGCTGGAGGTGCCCGCAGCATGAAGGCCATCGACATCGACGTGGGCGGCACGTTCACCGACCTCGTCCTGACCTGGGACGACAGGCGGATCACCGCCAAGGCGCCCACCACCACCTACGACCTCTCGGTCGGCTTCCTCGACGTCCTCACCGACGGTGCCGAGCAGATGGAGATGTCCATCGACGAGCTGCTCCCGCAGATCGAGCTCGTCCGCTACTCCACGACGGTCGCGATGAACCGGCTGATCGAACGCAAGGGGCCGCGTCTGGGCCTGCTCACCACCGAGGGCCACGAGGACGCGATCCTCATCGGCCGCGGCGCGCAGTGGACCGACGGCACCCGGGTCGCCGAGCGGCGCAACCTGGCCGTGCAGACCAAGCCCGAGCCGCTCATCCACCGCGACATGATCGCCGGCCTGCGCGAGCGCGTCGACTCGGTCGGGGCCGTGCTGCGCCCGCTGGACGAGGACGACGTGCGCCGCAAGCTGCGCAAGCTCGTCGACGGGGGGGCGCGGGCGATCGCGGTGTCGCTGCTGTGGAGCTTCATCAACCCCGCCCACGAGCGGCGGGTCCGGGAGATCATCCGCGAGGAGTACAAGGGCTACCACATCGGCTACCTCCCGGTGGTGCTCAGCCACGAGGTCGTGGGCAAGGTCGGCGAGTACGAGCGCACGATGACCGCGATCCTCGACGCCTACCTGCAGAGCTCCATCAAGGCCGAGCTGGAGCAGACCTGGGACCAGCTGCGCGAGCGCGGCTACCGCGGCAGCTTCCTGCTCACCCACAACACCGGCGGCTCCGCGGAGATCTTCAAGACCACCGCGTCACGTACCTACAACGGCGGCCCGATCGCCGGGCTGATGGGCTCGTTCCACATCGGCAGGTCACTGGGCTACAAGAACGTGATCGCCTCGGACGTGGGCGGCACGAGCTTCGACCTCGGCATGGTCGTCGACGCCTCGGTCCGCAGCTACGAGTTCCGGCCGATCATCGACCGCTGGATGGTCGGCATCTCCATGCTGCAGGCCACCACGATGGGCGCGGGCGGCGGCTCGATCGCCTCGATCAACGAGCTGCTCGGCGGCCGGCTGGAGGTCGGGCCGCGCTCGGCGGGCTCCTACCCGGGCCCGGCCTGCTACGACCTCGGCGGCACCGAGCCGACCACCACCGACGCCGACGTCGTGCTCGGCTACATCTCCCCGGACAGCTACTTCAACGGCCGGATGCCGCTCAACCGCGAGAAGGCGGTGGCCGCGATCGAGACGGCGATCGCGAAGCCGCTGGGTGTCTCGGTCGACGAGGCTGCGGCGCTGATCCGCCGCATCATCGAGGAGAACATGCGTTCGGCGATCAAGCGCGAGGTGCACCTGCGCGGCTACCACCCGGAGGACTTCGTGCTCTTCGCGTTCGGCGGTGGCGGGCCCACGCACGTCGCCGGCTACGGCGAGGACGTGCCGACCTCGGTGATCTTCCCGCAGGCGCCGGTGTTCTCGGCACTGGGCAGTTCGGTCATGGACATCATGCACGTCTACGAGCAGAGCAAGCGGATCCTGTTCCTCAACGGCATGACCCAGCAGCTCACCGACGACTACGAGGCCTACAACGGGCCGATCAACGACATGATGGCCCAGGCGCGGGGTGACCTGGTCTCCGAGGGCCTCGATCCCGACGACGCGGTGTTCACCGTGGAGCTCGACATGCTCTACGGCGGCCAGGTGCAGGTGAAGCGCGTGTCCTCGCCGCTGCTGCAGATCCGGAGCGAGGCCGACGCGTCGGCCGTGTACGAGGCGTTCGAGAAGGAGTACTCCGAGGCGTTCAGCCCGCACGTGGTGAACAAGCCCGGCGGGGCCTACGTCGAGGGCATCGTCGTCAAGGCGACGATCGCCACCGAGAAGCTGGAGCTGCCCGTGCACGAGCTCGGCGGCAAGGACCCGTCGGCCGCCCGGGACGGCAGCCGCGAGGCGTACTGGCCGTCCCTGTCGGCGAGGGTCGACAGCCCGGTGTACAGCTTCACGAAGCTGACACCCGGCAACCAGGTCGACGGCCCGGCGCTGGTGGAGGCCGAGTTCACCACGATCGTCCTGCCGCCCGGCAAGTCGTTGTCGATCGACCGGCACGGACTGGGCCTGCTGCAGAACACCGACGTCGCAGGAACAGCCGCGGCGCAGCCCGCGCTCTCGGAAGGGGTCATGGCATGAGCTACCCGACGCTGGAGGAGAAGCTCCGGTCCCTCAAGGTCATGCCGGCCACCGAGTACGAGCTGTCGTGTCTGGACAAGGTCGGCACCGGCGACTACGAGATCGGCGTGCAGCGCACCGCGGACATCCTCGACGAGGGCTACGAGGTGTTCATGCGCAGCTCACGCAGCCAGATGGGGGTGGCGGGCGACTCGATCGTCGCGCTCTTCACCGCGGCCGGCGACCTGGTCAACGCCTCCGCGGGCACCTACCTGCACGCGGTGATCCCGCCGATCGTCATCAAGTACATCCTGAAGTCGTTCAGTACGAACCCGGGCATCCTCGACGGCGACATCTGGTACACCAACGACGCGCTCTACGGCGGGATCCACAACCCCGACCAGGTCGCGATCATGCCGGTGTTCTTCGAGGGCGAGCTCGTCGCCTGGACCGCGGCGCTCTCCCACACCACGGAGACCGGTGCCACCGAGCCGGGCGGCATGCCGGTCTCGGCCAAGTCGCGCTTCGACGAGGGCATGAACCTGCCTCCGATGAAGATCGGCGAGAACCACCGGATCCGCGCCGACATCATCGAGATGTTCGCCGCCTTCGGGCTGCGGTCCGAGGTCAGCGTCACGGTCGACCTGCGGGCCCGCTGCACCACCGCCGACCGCGTGCGGGTGCGGCTGCTGGAGATGTTCGCCCGCGAGGGCAAGGACTTCGTCACCGGCCTGTTCCGCAAGATGCTCATCGAGGCCGAGGCGGGCTCACGCAAGCGGCTGTCGTCCTGGGCCGACGGCGTCTACCGCTGCGCCACCTTCTCCGACGCCGCCGGCATGCAGAACGCGCTGCTGCGCAACTGCTTCATGACGATGACGGTCTCCGACGACACCCTGCTCGTCGACTTCACCGGCACCAGCCCGGAGAACGGGTCGTCCTACAACGCCCACCCCCAGGCGGTCATCGGGCACCTCGCCAACTACATCTACGAGTACGTCTTCCACGACCTGCCGATCTCCAGCGCGACGTTCCAGCCGATCGACTTCGTGTTCCCCGAGAACTCGATGCTCTCCCCGGCCCCGAACGCGGCGACGAGCTGCGCGGTGATGGCGGCGACCGGCGCGATGAGCGCCATCGCCAACTGCATCGGCCGGGCCCGGTTCGGCACCACCGAGTGGCGGCAGGTCTCGGCGTCACTGGGCAACGGCGGGAACGCCTCCGTACTGGCCGGCGTCTCCCAGTGGGGGATGCCGTTCGCCGACATGCTCGCCTACACGATCAACACCGAGGGCTCCGGCGGCCGTGCCACCCAGGACGGCATCAACGCCTACGGGTTCCCGTGGTGTGCGTTCGGCCGCGCGCCCGACGTGGAGAACATGGAGAACGAGCTGCCGATGCTCGTGCCGTTCTCCCAGCACTGGGAGGACTCCGGCGGCGCGGGCAAGTACCGCGGCGGCGTGGGTACCGCCCAGCTGTGGGTGGCCCACCACGCGCCGTTCGTGTTCTTCATGTCGATCGCCGACAACTCGATCATCCAGACGCCGCAGCCGCTGTTCGGCGGGTACTCGCAGTGCACCTGCCCGGGCCTGTCGATGGAGGACGTCGACATCCCCGAGCTGCTGCGCGCCGGCGGCGAGGGCACGCTCGATCTCGCGGCGCTGCTCGCCGGGAAGTTCGGCGGGCGGATCGTGTCGGAGTCCTACGCCCGCACCGCCCGCCCGGTCGGGGGTGACCAGGTGATCACCCTGGGCATCTCCACCGGCGGCACCGGCTACGGCGACCCGATCGACCGCGAGCCCGAGGCCGTCGAGCGCGACGTCATCGACGGGATGATCTCCGACTGGGCTGCGGCGAACGTCTACGCCGTGCGGTTCAACGAGACCACCGGCCGCATC
>JBBQEF010000186.1:0-11418 GCA_038320445.1 Mycobacteriales bacterium | reverse complement strand
GCCGAGCACCCCGCAGCGTTGCAACTGCGCCTGCTCCAGACCGTCGTCGAAGTCGCCGCCGAGAAGAACTCCACCCTCGTCCTGCCCTTCCCCGTCGAACTACTCCGCTTCCTCGAACGCGCCACACCCCCCGAGGCGTCGTCAACCTCGCCCGCGGCGGCCACGCCCCTGGCGGCGCCGCGCGAGGTTCCCGCGAGCGAGCCGACCCCGGAACATTTGCCCGACCCGATCCCGGCCCTGCACCACCGGGCCGCGACCAACGGCGCACGAGCCGACCTCTAGGTCGGGCTCCCGTCCCACCCGCCGGCGGGCGTGTTCGCCCCCTGGCCCGGCCGACCCGTCGGCCGCCTGCAGGCCACGGTCCCGTGGCCGGAAGAGGTAACCCGACATGACAAAAGCCGCCGAACCCCCCACCCGCGAACTCGGAAAACCCCGGCCCCGCAAGGAAGACGCCCGGCTGATCACCGGCCGCAGCCGCTACACCGATGCGATCACACCCCCAGGCACGCTGCACCTGCACGTCGTCCGCTCGCCGCTCGCGCACGCCACGATCACCCACATCGACACCGCGGCCGCGGCCGCGATGCCCGGTGTCATCGGCGTCTACACCGCGACAGACCTCGGCGCCGAGGGGATCAGCCTGCCGTGCGCGTGGCCGGTCACCCCGGACCAGAAGGCTCCGCAGCGCCCGCCCCTGGCCATCCGCACCGTGCACTTCGCCGGGGAGGGCGTCGCGGTCGTCGTGGCCCGCACCGCCGCCGAGGCCCGCGACGCAGCCGACCTCGTGGAGGTCGACTACGAACCGCTCGAGCCGATCCTGGACAAGGAGGCCGCCGCGGCCGACGGCGCCCCGCTCGTGCACCCTGAACTGGGCACGAACGTCAGCGCCACCTGGGTGTTCGACTCCGCCGCGGCCGGCACCGGCGGTAGCGTCGAGGAGGCCATCACCGCCGCCGAGGCCGACCCGGATCAGATCGTCCTGAAGCGCCGGTTCATCCAGCAACGCGTGATCCCGGCGTTCATGGAACCCCGCTCCGTCGTGGTCGACGCGGGCGGTGAGCAGATCACCATGTGGTCGGCGACCCAGATCCCGCACATCCTGCGCACCATGACCGCGGTCACCCTGGGCATCCCGGAGAGCAAGCTGCGCGTCATCGCCCCCGACGTGGGCGGCGGCTTCGGCGGCAAGATCTCCATCATCCCCGAGGAGATGCTGGCCGTCCTGGCCTCGCAGAAGCTCGGCAAGCCGATCAAGTGGACCGAGACCCGCTCGGAGTCCCTGCTCGCCGCGCACCACGGCCGCGACCAGATCCAGGACATCACGATCACCGCCAACCGCGACGGCACGATCACCGGCCTCGACGTGCACCTGCTCGCCGACATGGGCGCCTACCTCAGCCTCCTCGGACCGGGGGTGCCGATCCTCGGCGCGTTCATGTTCAACGGGATCTACAAGGTCCCGGCCTACCGGTTCACCTGCCGCAACGTGTTCACCACCAAGACGCTCACCGACGCCTACCGCGGCGCCGGCCGCCCGGAAGCCGCGTTCGGGGCCGAACGGATCATCGAGGAGCTCGCGGTCGAGCTCGGCCGGGACCCGATGGAACTGCGCCAGCAGAACTGGATCACCCACGAGGAGTTCCCGTTCACCACGGTATGCGGGCTCACCTACGACTCGGGGAACTACGAGCAGGCCACCGCGAAAGCTGTGGCCACGTTCGACTACGCGGGCCTACGCCGCGAGCAGGCGGAACGCCGCCGCTCGGGCGACCCGGTCCAGCTGGGCATCGGCATCTCCACCTACACCGAGATGTGCGGCCTGGCCCCCTCACGGCTGCTCGGCTCACTGGACTACGGCGCCGGCGGCTGGGAGGCTGCCAGCATCCGGATGCTCGCCACCGGCAAGGTCGAGGTGATCACCGGCATCTCCCCGCACGGGCAAGGCCACGAGACAGGGTTCAGCCAGATCGTCGCGGATCAGCTAGGCGTGCCGTTCGAGGACGTCGAGATCCTGCACGGCGACACCCAGGTCTCGCCGAAGGGACTCGACACCTACGGCTCGCGCTCGCTGGTGGTCGGTGGCATCGCCGTCGTCAAGGCCGCCGAGAAGGTCGTCGCCAAGGCCAGGAAGCTCGCCGCGCACCTGCTCGAGGCGTCCGAGGACGACATCGAGTTCTCGGGCGGCAACTTCACCGTCCGCGGCACCGACAAGGGAAAGTCCATCCAGGAGCTGGCGTTCGCCGCGTTCACGGCGCACGACTACCCGCAGGACATGGAGCCCTCGCTGGACTCCGACGCCGTCTTCGACCCGGAGAACTTCTCCTTCCCACACGGCACGCACCTCGCGGCAATCGAGGTCGACACCGAGACCGGGCACGTCGACCTGCGCCGCTACGTCTGCGTGGACGACATCGGCACCATCGTGAACCCGATGCTCGTGGAGGGTCAGGTGCACGGCGGTCTCGCCCAGGGCATCGCGCAGGCCCTGTTCGAGGAGGCCAACTACGACGAGCAGGGCACGCTGGTCAACGGCACGTTCGTCGACTACACCCTGCCGTCCGCGGCTGATCTGCCCAGCTTCGACACGGCCACCGTGTCCACGCCGGCCACGTCGAACCCGCTCGGCGTCAAGGGCGTCGGCGAGGCGGGCACGATCGCCTCGACGCCGGCCATCGTCAACGGCGTGATCGACGCGCTACGTCACCTCGGCGTCACCAACGTCGAGATGCCCTGCACCTCGCAGCGGGTGTGGCGCGCCATCCAGGCGGCCCAGGGCGTCAGCACCACCGAGACCAAGGTCGACACCCACTCGCCGGGTGCCGGCCTGGGCTCGATCGACCCGAACGACCCCCAGGGGGAGGTCCGATGAGCCCGAAGCCGCCTCGGCCCTGAGGAGGCTCGACAGCGAGCCGTCGAGTTGCGCACGGTCGTGGGTGACCAGGACCGTGGCGGCGCCCCGCGTTGGGTGAGCGTGGTGATCAGCTCGGTCACGGCCGGGCCGCGTTCGGGAATCCAGCGCGCTGGTCGGCTCGTCGATCAGCAGCACGGCGGGGTCGTTCATCAGGGCGCGCGCGATGGTGACCCGTTGCCGCTGCCCACCGGAGAGCTGATGCGGGCGCCGCCTGGCCTGCTCGAGCAGCCCGACCACCGAGAGCAGCGCCGTCGCCCGGTCGCGGGGCCGCGGCCGGGGAGCGCCCAGCGAGGTGGGCGATGAGCTGCAGCTGCTCGACGTCGATCAGCGAGGCGATCAGGTTGGGCTTCTGGAAGACGATGCCGATCTTCTTCCGGCGCAGTGCGGTGAGCTCGGCTCGGCTCATCGCGCTGGTCGGGATGCCGTCGATGACCACCGTGCCGCGGTCGGGGGTGATCAGGGTGGCGGCCGTGGCGACAAGGCTGGATTTGCCGGAGCCGGGCGGGCCGGTCACGGCGGTGATGGTGCCTGCGGGTACGTCGAGATCGACGCCGTTCAGTGCGGTCAGCCGGGTGTCGCCGTCGGAGTAGGTGAGGGTGACGTCGGACGGTGCGGAGAACACCGGGTGATCGGCGGGTAGATCGGTGCCGGCCGACGTGCTATCTCGACCCAGACCCGCGGTCAGACCGGACAGCAACCCGACCAGCAACGCGATCAGGACGACGACCGCCGCCATCAGGGCGAACCGGCCCGGGCGAACCGCAGGTCTCTCCAGACGACGAACAGCACCTCACCGACCGATCGCCGGGGCCGAGGCAGCGTCAGGGGCAGCGGCGGGGGTGGTCAGCCGTGAGCGCAGGCACACGAAGAACAGGACGAGGCCCGCGGTGAGCAGGATGTGTCCGAACCCGGCCATACCGGCGAGGGCTGAGGTGGTGGGCTCGCCCAGCACGGTGCGCGTCCCGTTGATCGCCAGGAACGCGACGGTCCAGACGACCCCGGCGTTGTAGACCCAGAAGAACCACGGGAACACCCGGCTGTTCGACAGAGTGAACGCCCTCTCCAGCAGGAGCACGATGAGCAACACGAGCATCCCGAGCACGAGCAGGTGCGTGTGCACGACCGCCAGCTGGGTCTGCCCGGTGAACCCGTTCGCCTTCGTGATCTCGCGATAGCCCAGGCCACCGGCGAGACCCGAGGACCATGTAGGTGAGTGCGGCGTAGTAGATCTGTTTCATGCACACAGCATCGGCGTCGATCCCTGCCCGGTCATCGCGCTGGCGATCGGCGGCGCAGGATCGTGCGGTGCACCCGAGCTCCACCTTTCGATCGATGACGCCCGCGCTCGCGGCGCTAGCGTAGGGACGTCGTGAACCCACCCCTGCTCGACCACCCGCTGCGGGTGCTGCGCGTCTGTGTGCACCTGCTGGTGGCGGGGTTGCTCGCGCTGGCCGCCGGCTCCGCCCTGGTCGACGCCCGTCCGCATGGCGGGGCCGTGGTCGCGGCCGCGGCGGTGCTGGGCGTCTTGTACGCGGCCGGTTCCGCGCTCCGCCAGGTGGGCCGGGCCGTCGGCGTGACGGCGGTCTGGCTGGCCGCGCTCGGCGCGGCCTGGTTGGTGCTGCTCGCGTTGACCCCCGACGGCGTCTATATGGCCTTCCCGCTGTTCTTCCTGCAGCTGCACCTGCTGCCGGCCCGCGCCGGGCTCGTGGTCGTCACTGCGACGACCCTCGCCGCGATCTGCGGGTTCGCCTGGCACCAGGGATCACTCACGCCCGCCACGGTGATCGGCCCGACCCTCGGCGCTGCGGTCGCCGTCGCCACCGTGCTCGGCTACCAGGCTCTTACCGCGAGAGCAAGCAGCGGGCGCGGCTGATCGCCGAGCTCACCGCCACCGCACCCGATCTCGACGACCGGTCGCCGGCCACCGCGCTGCACCGGCTGTGCGCGACGACCACGGCGCAGTCCGGGCTCACCGTCGCCTTCCACTGCAATGGCACGCCCGCCGAGCTGCCCGCCTCGGTCGAGGTGGCGTTGCTGCGGATCGCGCAGTCGGCCCTGGCCAACACCGTCCAGCACGCCCACGCGAGCCGCGTGGAGGTCACGTTGAGCTACATGGACGACGGGGTGGCCCTCGACGTCGTGGACGACGGCGTCGGGTTCGACCCGGCCGCGCTGCCGGCGACAGGTGGCGCGCGGGAGGATACGGGCTCGCCGCGATGCGCGCGCGGGCCCGGGCACTCGGTGCGATCCTGAGCGTCGAGTCGGCGCCGGGCGACGGCACCGCGGTGGCCGTGAGCTTCGCCGAGGAGGGTACGGAATGAACGACACCATCCGGCTGCTGTTGGCCGACGACCATCCGGTGGTGCGCCGCGGCCTGCGCGCCGTGCTCGACACGGAGCCCGGCTTCACCGTGGTGGCCGAGGCTGCCACCGCCGAGCAGGCCGTGGCGCTCGCCGCCACCGACGACGTCGACGTGGTGCTGATGGACCTGCAGTTCGGACCCGGAATGCACGGCGCCGCCGCCACTGCCGCGATCACCGAGCGCCCGGGCGCGCCGCGGGTGCTCGTGCTGACCACCTACGACACCGATGCCGACATCCTCGCGGCGATCGAGGCCGGCGCCACCGGCTACCTGCTCAAGGACGCCCCGCCCGACGAGCTCGCCGCCGCCGTGCGCACCGCGGCGGCGGGCAACTCCGCCCTCGCCCCCACCGTGGCGCATCGGCTGATGACCCGCATGCGCACCCCCGGCACGGCCCTGAGCCGCCGCGAGACCGAGGTGCTCCAACTCGTCGCCGACGGCCTGTCCAACCAGCAGATCAGCAAGCGGCTGCATCTGAGCCAGGCCACCGTCAAGTCCCACCTCGTCCACGTCTACGTGAAGCTCGGCGTCGACTCCCGCACCGCCGCGGTTGCCGCCGCGACCGACCGGGGAGTCATCCGCCGATCCGGGGCCTGACCATCGGCGGGCTGTCGTCGCCGCCCGGTTCCCCCTGGCTTCCCACGACGAACGTGCACTCCCGCCCGGCGGCGCCGGGGACCCGGCGAACGTGTCGGGCGAGTGCTCCAGCGGCTCGGAGAAGCGGTGGCCCACCAGGGCCCGCACTCGGTTGCACCGCGTCGAGCGCGTTCGTTCGCCGGGGCGGGCAACTCCGCCCTTGCTGACTGCTGGGCACCCCCGCGGTCAACTACTCCTGGACGTCGGAGCGGGGTCGTCGAGGTGGTACGTCGCGATCGCCCGGCTCAGCACCGACCGGTCGCGCTCCCCCAAAGCGACGAGCTGCTCCAGTGCCCGTACAACGATCGAGGGCGCGTCGACGTGGCAGTGCCGGCGCAGGGCGGGGCGGGTGTCGGAGCGGCCGAACCCGTCGGTCCCCAGCGACGACCAGGCGCCGGGCACGAACGGCGCGATCTGGTCGGGCACCGCGCGCATCCAGTCCGATACCGCCACCACCGGGCCACGCTGTTCTCGTAGCCGGCGCGTGAGGTAGGGGATCCGCGGGGACCGGTCGGGGTGCAGGAGGTTCCACTCGTCCGCGGCGAGGGCGTCGCGGCACAACTCGGTCCGGGACGTCACCGACCACACGTCGGCGCACACCCGCCAGTCCCGGTGCCGCAGCCGCTGCGCCTGCAGCGCCCACGGCACGGCGATCCCCGAGGCGAGGATCTGCACCGGGCAGGTGCCGCCGCTCGTACGGGGTGACCCAGTCCAGGCGCCGCGTCGCCGCCGCGGCGCAGAACTCCTCGAGCCCGGAGTCGTAGATCGCGGCGGTGGCGTTGGCCGTCGAGGCGAACCCGGCGCCGGGCGGGTACCGGCGGGTCTGTGTGCTCAGCGCGTCGACGTTCCTGACGTTCTCGCTCGCCGCTGCTCCCATCGTGTCCTCGGATCGTCGGTGTCCGTGGGCTCGCCCCGCCACCGGTCGTCGTTCAGGATCTGGCCCGGCCTTCCGGCACTGTCCGTGCGGCCGCGCGTCGGCGCCCGGTGCGCCCCGCGGGTCAGCGATGCTCGCCGAGCGGTCGGCATACAGGCGGCCTGCCTCGATGTCCCGGGGCCCGGGTGCCCGGACCCGTTGCGTCCGGGCGGGAGCTCGACCTCGACGGGGTGCCTCGACGGCGGCGATGTCTGGGGCGACCCGCTGCACCTGCGGGTGGCGAGCTCGCGGGCCGAGAGCGGGCGGGGGCCCGACAGCAGCACACCCGTCAGCATCACCCCGGCAACGACCGCGATCATGTCGGTCGTCCGGTGATGGTCCACCACGCCGCGCAGGGATCTGCGTTCACGGCCAGCAACCACGGCACACCTCCCAGGCGGGCTGTCACCTGCGGGGGCAGGCACGTGTCATCCGCTCACATCTATCGCATCACGATAGACAGCCCGCATCGACACTTCAGATCGGGCGATCGCTCGGCACTGTGATCGCGGCGCCGGTCAGGAGCTCCGGTGGCCACTGCTCGAGCAGCTCGGCGAGGATCACGGCCTCGCTGGTCGCGGGGTCCTTGGTGGCGGTCAGGAGCGTCACAGTCCGGCCCTCTGCCAGCTCGGCCACATGCTGCAGGGCGGTGGCCTGCTCACCGGCGGCGAGCTCGAGCCGGTAGCGGCGGCGGAACTCGGTGAAGCGCTCCGGGTCATGGCGATACCACCGGCGAAGGGGCGTCGAGGGGGCGACCTGGCGGCACCACTGGTCGATATCGGCCCTGGCTCGGGTCATGCCGCGGGGCCAGAGCCGGTCGACCAGCACCCGGATGCCGTCATGCGGGGACGGCGCGTCATAGATGCGGCCGATCCGTACACTCGCCGGTCGGACCGGTGGTGGTGGCGAGCTCACCGCGGACGCCAGACGCCCACCTTCGTTCTCCCACACGAGCTCGGCGGCGACCACGTCATCGCCCACAACGACCACCTCGGGTCGGCCACCCGGGTTCCGTCGGATTGTCGATGCCGGGGATCGATCGGCAGTGCAGGCGCGATGATGTCGGCGAGGTCATGCTCCCTGCCGATCCTCGTCCTGATGGCACCACAGCACCGCCGTCACAACGACCAGCGCCGCGAACAGCAGCGCACTGCCGGGCGCGGAGAGCATCAGCATCGCCACGACCAGCGCCACCGCCACGGCCACGGCCATCGCGGTCATGTAGGCCGACCTCGGGCGGTCATAGGCCCACTGGACCGAGCACGTCGAATCGCGCGGCCCGACCGCGTCGAAGGACGCGACGAAGCCCGGATCCTCTGCGAGCCACCGGCGCTGGACCTCGCGCAGCGTCTGCCGATCTCTTTCCCGATCACGATCGCTGAGCACGAACGCCTCCTCAGGCGGCCGCCCGACCCAATCCGATCGCGGGGAGCCCCTTGGATTCCCCGCACGAGGTATGCCCCTGCCGGGCATCGACCCCGACGGCCACCCACCACTGTGCCTCGACCGCAAGCCGTTGGGCACTGGCCCGACCGGCCGACCCTCCCCCTGCCACATTGCCGACTCACGGCAACGAACGTGATCGCCGCCGACCGGCGGCCCTCGTCGCCGAGCCGCCGCGGGTCAGTGGGCCCAGGTTTCGCGCGCCCACGGATTGGCTCCCTGGCGAATGTTGCCGAGCGTCGGAAAGGAAGGGCAGACCATGTCGGCCGACGGCCGCCGATGTTGCCGGGCCCCGCTCGCGGCAAGGTGGGGGGTGCGGCCAGGTGCGCACCCCCGCGCACCAGGTTCGCGGACTCACGGACGCCGCCGACCTACCGCCGCGGCACCGTCCCGCCATGTTCGAGTTTCGCCGATCGGAGGCCATTGATGGTGTCACACGATCCGCCGGCCACGCCGGACGAGTCGGACGTATGCGCACGCGGTTCGGCGGCCCTGCTTCTCCGCGCGGACCAGCAACCGACCCGCGCCGACGGCGAACTGACGCGGCATCTGGCTGACCTCCTGAGCGCCGTGAGCACGGAGCTGAAAGGCGACGGCGACTCCCTACCCACAGCTGTGCGGTACGCCGCTGTGCAACTCGCCGTGCACGTCGTGCAGCGCGCCGGGAGGCCGGATCCGAGGCGGCCTGCGGATGTCGAGAAGGCGGTCGAGCACCTCGCTCCGCGGACCGATCGCGGGAAGGGCATCCCCTTCAACCGGTCCCTCCGACTCGGACGGATGGGTTGAGACATCCGGCTCGCATGCCGTACACCACCCCACCCCATAGAACCGACTCGACAGGAGAACCCGCTGATGCCGACCGACACGCCGAGCGTCTGGCTGACCGAGGAGACCTATGACCGTGCCCGCGTCGAACTCGGACTGCTGCTTGTGCAGCGCAACACCGGCTCCCACCGGGGACATCACGACCGCGAAGAGCAGCCGAATCGTATCCGCCGGCTGTAGGAACTCCTCAGCACCGCCACCGTCGCACACAATCCACCCGATGACGGCATCGCCGAACCCGGCATGGTGGTGACCGCGCACTACGAGGCCGACGACCTCACCGAGACGTTCCTGATGGCCGACCGCGAGGAATCCGCCTACGACGTCCTGCCGGTCTACTCACCCCGATCGCCACTGGGCCGAGCGCTGTGTGGCGCCACGACGGGAGGACGGCGGTCCTACCCGCTCCCCGCGGGTGACACGATGACCGTCACGCTGCTGCACGCGGTCCCCTACCGCTACTGGCGGCGGCCTCGCGGCACATGACGGCCGGGTCCGACGCGACGATCCGAAGGGCGCACACGCGCCGCCGCTCGAATGGCGTTCACGGCCTTCCCTGACATGGAGTTACCGATGGCTAAACCCCGTAGCCGGGTCGCCACGCGGCACCGGCTCGACCTGCTCACTCCGCTGCGGCCCGAGCTGCAGCGCGCCCTGCAGGACCAACGCGACTTCCGGATCGAGCAACTCGCCCAACACGACGCAGCGCTGGGCCTTCGTCGGTCACCGACGACCGACCACTGCCTGGACGGCGCGCATGCCACACCGGCTGTCCGCGAGGTTCAGGAGATCGTGACCGCCGGCGCCCGGCAGGCACTGGCCGACATCGAGCTGGCACTGCTCAGGATGCGGACCGGCGTCTACGGCGAGTGCCGAGCGTGCGGCACGGCCATCGATATCGGCGTGCTGACTGCGATTCCGATGACGACGATGTGTCTCGGATGCCGACGACACGGTCACGACGACGTCACGCCGGCGCCCGACTGCGCGGCCACCGACGGGTGCCCGGCCATCAGGCAGTCTACGAGACCCCACAGCGGCGGCGTGTCCCCAGGCGCCACCCACGATGCTGGGCCACCGTGCGCGCGACACCGGCGATCACCGGTCGACAACGTCGTCCTCACAGTGCCGACGATCGGCAACATCGGCCGGGCGGGAGAGGCGGGCACATCCAGCGACCGCCCGGCCGGCCGGACCCCGTTCGGGCTGGCCGGGTCCCCCTCACGGGCCCGACGACGGCTCCTTCGGTTCGTCGTGCCACCTCGGGAGCGTGAGGGTCATGTCCATGCGGCGCAGCTCGTCGCGATGCAGTGCGCTGAGCCGAGCCAGGATCTGGTCGCCGTCCTCGGTCAGCAACACCCGCACCGCGCGCGCGTCGTCCGGATGGGCGGCCCGCTGCACGAGCTCTTGCTTCTGGGCCCGGTCGACCAGCTCGACCACGCTGTGGTGGCGCAACTGGAGCCGGTCGGCCAGCTCCCGCACCGTCGCCCACTCCCGGTCCGGGAAGCCCTTCAGCGCGAGAAGCAGCTGATACTGCTGCGGGGTGAGACCGTGACCGCGCACCGTCTCCTCGCTGAAGCGCAGGTAGCGCCTGATCCCGAAGCGGAACCGGGCCAACGCCTCGAAGTCCTGCTTCGTCAGGGGTTCCGCATCCACGTGCCCGTCCGCCTCGCTCACATGCGATATGACACCACGCCGACCGGGCGTGGGCCCACTTCCAAACTGTATCGCTCTACGATATGATTGCTTATGCCCGGCACCGAGACGTGCGGGCTGGAGATCGTCTCGAGGAGGTGGGTCATGCTCAATGACCACGAGCGGAAGACGCTGCGCGAGGTCGAGCGCGACTCCATGGCCGATGACCCCGCGTTCACCCGCGCCTTCCAGGAGCACCAGACGCGATTGTCACGCCGCCCCCACCGGACCGGTGCCGCCATCGCGATCGTGGCCGCGACCCTGCTCGCCGCCCTGTTGCTGATCGCCGGGTCGCCCGCGGGCGCGCTGGCGTTCGCCACCACGACGGGGCTCATCTGGATGGCGTGGCGCCATTCCACCGACACCGACCGGCGGACGCCGTGAGCTGGTGGCCCGCGAGAACGACACGTGCGGGAACGACACGTACAGGCGACATCGACAGCCAAGTACCGCAGATCGACCTCACCTACCCCCGGCACCGGAGGACGAAATGATCATCGTGTCTGTCCTGGTCGCCGTACTGGCCGTGATACTGATCACAGCCGCAGCCGCCGTCCGGGTCGTGCAAGAGTACGAACGGGGCGTCGTGTTCCGTTTCGGCCGGGTACGGCCCGCGACCCGCGGACCCGGACT
>JBBQEF010000185.1:0-11501 GCA_038320445.1 Mycobacteriales bacterium | reverse complement strand
CGCCCGGCCCAGCACGTCGAACCGGCGAGAGACCCTCGAGACCACCCCACCAGCATCGTCGAGCTGCTCGGTGCCCACCACCCGCCCCGTCCCCGGGTCATACACCGTGCGGGTCCTCGGCACCGGCGCACCGGCGGTGCCGACCGGCGCGGCCGGCGCCGACGCCGGCGCGGTGGCACCGCCGAGGCCCACCCCGATCCGGTCCCAGCGGGTGATCCCGGTGCTGTCGAGCTGGTACGGGCCGGCCCACCCCGCAGTGGTGATCGGTGCGGCGTCGGTGTAGGACAGGTTCCACGTTGCCGGCTCCGCCGTGCCGTCGGCCCACGACCGCACCTGGATCACCCCGCCGATGGCCCGCACCCGGCTCCAGTACCACTGGTTCGCCGTCACCGTCACCGCCGACTGCGCCAACGTCGTGCGCACCCCGGCGTCCATCCGGTAGATCCGGTACAGGCCGTTGAGGATGCCGGCGATGTACCCGGTCTCCGCCCCCGCGGTCCCCGACGCCCGGAAGAACACCCGGGAGTCAGACCCGGAGGCGCCCCCGTGGTCGACCTGCCAGCGGGTCACCAGCTCGATGTCGCCGGTGCCAGCTGAGCTCAGGTCGTCGATGCCCAGCCCGTGCCTGCCGTCGACGCTCAGGTCCGCCGTCAACGCCTTGCCGCCCAGCGCACCTGGCACGCTGGCGACCTTCATGCCGCCGCCGTTGGTGACCCACCGCGGTGTCATCCCCGCCGGGGCAGCGCCGACGGTATCGGCACCGAAGTCTCGCCACCGCAGCGCGCCTGCGGGCGCCGACCCCCCGGTTCCCGTCGTGCCGACCAGCACCGGGCGGTCACCCGCGTCATACGTCGTCGTCGTGGTCACCGACGACGCCGGCGCCGTGCCCGAGGCCGCGACCGCGTCGGTCACCACCGCCGGGGCACCGTCACGGGTGTAGGTCCGGGTCGTCACCGGCTGCGCGGTCGGGAGCCCCGACGGGGCTCCGGTGACCGCGCCGCCCTGGCTTGTCTGGCACACCAGGTCGGCCCACTCCGGGTGCCCGGCGCACGCACCGGTGGTGTTCCAGTACGCCGTCACCGTCGTCGCCGCCGACCCCGTCGTCCCGGCACCGGCGGGCAGCGTGTCGGAGACCACCAGACCCTGCGCGTTGTAGGCGCTCGTGTGCGTGAGGTGCAACCCGGAGGGGTCGGTGCTCACCGAGGTGACCTTCCCCACCGCCCAGTCATACCGGCTCGAGGTCGTCCGGCTGTCGGCGTCGAGCGCCCCCGCCCGGCCGTAGGGCTGGGCGCCGGTGACCTCGGTGGTGACCTGGTTACGCACCGTCGCGCCCGCGGGCATGCCCTCGTCGTAGGTGAACACGCTGTGCGCCCTCGCCGGGACGCTGGCCCCCGCGGGCAGCGACCCGTCGGGGCTGGCCTTCGCCAACGTGACCAGGTGCAGCGGGCCGCGGGTCTCGATGACCCGCGGGGCGTGGTCGCTGTAGCCGTCGTCGGCATAGGTGGTCACCGTCGCCAGGGCATCGCCACGCTGAGCCGTGGGCAGAGCGCCCACGCCCAGCGCCATCAGGGTCGGGTCGCTGGCCGGGCTCATCGCGAGCGCTCGGTTGCCGGCGGTCAGCTCACGGGTCGGGTTGCCTGCGTCGCTGTAGTCGCTGGCACTGATCCTTCCGCCGGGCAGGGCGACGTTGGTGGCCCGCCCGTTGAGGTCGAGGTAGGTCACCGTCGCCCGCGCCCACGAGGTCACCCCGGCGGGGGCGTTGCCGCTGGCGACCTGGTCTGCGGCGTCGGCGGGGAAGATGGCCGTGGCGGTGGTGGGCTCCGAGGACTGGCCCCAGGAGGCCCTGGCCGTGGCGGAGAGGTCGTAGGGGGCGCCGGAGCCGGAGACCAACGCGCCGTACACGACGTTGGTCGTCGCGGTCCCCTCGACGGCGCTGTCGCTGCCGGTGGTCAGCGAGGGACGCGACACCGCCAGGAGGCGTCCGGGGGTGTCGTAGGTCATCGTCCACGGCTTCTCCCCGGGCGGGGTGATCGTGACGACCCGGCCCGCCGTGTCGTAGCCGTAGCCGGTGACCAGCGCGGGGGTGATCCGCGGGTCGCTCACGCTCGCGAGCCGCCCGGACGCGTCGTAGCCGTAGGACACCACCGTCACCGGGGTCGTCACTGCCGCACCCGGCTCCGCGGTCCACAGCCGCGCCGAGACCGCGCGGGCGGTGTCGGCGGCCCCGGGGACGGGCGCGTAGACCAGCTCGAGCACCCGGCACCCCACCGGGGGGGCCACCGGGGTCGCCGCGAGCGTGTCGGTGTTGCACGCGCTGAGGTCCGCCACCGCCGACGACGGGGCGATGACCTTGGACAGGCGCAACCGGGTCACCGACGCCACGCTCACCGGCGCGTACACGTAGCGGGCGGCTGTCCGCGACCCCGGCGGTGTCACCGACGCGACGACATAGGTGTCCTGCGCGGCGGGGGCAGCCGGCAGGGTGAACGTCGTCACCGTGCCCGAGGCGTCGCTCAGGGTCATGTCCGGTCCCGAGGTGGGGCTGGTCAGCGTCAGCTCTTCTGAACCCGGCTCCGGTGTCCATCTGCCCGCGCCGGGGGCCCGGGTGAACGCCACGTGGTCACCGGCCCCACTGGTGAGCTGAGCGGTCGTGGCGCTGGTCAGCCGCAACGCGACGTACCCGCTGCCTGCCCCGGCCGCGGCCCACTGGGCGCCGAAGGGACTCACCAGCCCGGCCGGGTCCCTGACCGAGCTCTGCGCCGTGCCCAGCCGTTCCAGGGAGGAGCTGGTGCGCTCGACCCCGACGCCGAAGACCGACCCGTCGGTGTCGGTGACGGTGAGGTCACCGGTCAACAGGTTGAGCTGTCCTGGGCCCACCGAGCTCCCGGCGGCGGCTGAGGCCCGCCTGTCCACGGTCACCGCCACCGCGCTGAGCACTGACGTCGAGGGGCCGGAGAGCACCGCGCGGACCGCGAGGGCACCGTCGCTGGAGGAGTTGTTCGTCGCGGCGAGCATCGAGGACGCGGCGTTCCACGTCAACGGGTCCGCGACGCCCCCGGATCAGGCTCGTCCGGCCACCGGAGACCACCGTGGACCCGAGGGTGCCTGCGGTCGAGGTCACCCAGGTGCCGGTCGAGAGGTTGTACAGGGAGAAGCGGCCCTGCACGTACCCACCGTCAGGGTCGCTGATGATCGCCGACGGCGCGATGCTCGAGGCCCGGAACGGCGACCCTGCCACCGGGTCCAGGCCGGTCGGCGCGTTCGGCGGTGTGTCATAGGTGAGGTAGAGGTGGGGTTGACCACTGCCGGCCTCTGAGGCGTAGAAGTGCTTCCAGCCCTGCACGCCGATCTCCGCCGCGGACAGCCTCAGCTGATAGGTCGAGTACGTGCCCTGCGCCCACGCGGACACGAGGTCGGTGATGTACACGCTGCCGTACGCCCCGCCGTCGGGGCAGGACGTCGAGCCGTGAGAGAACGACGCCTGATCGTTGTTGCCGGTGTACCAGCCCGGCTGGTTGTCCCACGTGGTGGCCGACGTGAACGGTGCAGTCACCTGCTGGACGACGACCGGGTTCGCCGCGCACGTCGAGGAGTAGGAGTTGAACAGGTCGACGTGCGCGCTCACGATGGTGCGACCCAGCAGGGTGCTCGGCATCGGGAAGGCCACGAACGAGCGGGTCACCTTCGTGCCGTCGTTACCGACGTAGAGCCGCGTCAACGAGTCGTGAGACGTGCTGTGCTCGGTCGATGACACGTAGGTGTCAAGGCTGTCGACGAAGTTGACGTCGGGGTCCACCGTGACGGGGTACACCGTCGCGGGGTCCGTGAGCCAGGAAAGGTCGACGGTGGCCTCCACCGTGCCCGAGGTCCGCGCGGCGCTGCCCTCCGGCCCCCTCGCCGCGGACCGCAGCGCCGACACCACCGCCCCGGCGGAGTCCCTCAACGCCTGACCCAGCTTCATCTCCCGACGGGGCAGACCCGTCACCTTGTCCACCGACGCGTCCCACATGCTGGGGCGGCTCCCCCGAGCGATGACCGCACCGGTGCCGTCCCGGAGCTGCAAGGACCCGTCGGTCGATCGCTCGACGTCAGCACCGAGCACCTGCAAGGGCATCGACAGCACCGGGGCCGTCACCGGGCGCGACCTCACCACCAGGTGCAGCTCGTACCCGGTCCGGGTCGCGGTCACCGACAGGTCCTGGCCGGCGCGGACGCCGGGATACGTGGCCGTGTCACCGGTGACGACAGGCGCCGGCAGCGGCGCCGGCCACGACAGGCTCACCTGCGTCTCACCACGCCACAAAGTCAACAACGGACCAGAACCACCAGGAGACAACGACAAGCCGTTCGTCGTCACCGCCGGGGACAGCCGCCCATCACCCGTGCGCTGCAGCCGCGTGTCGACCCCACGCCATGAGCCGTCCTCCTGCCGCACCCGTTCCGGGGCCCGCCGACGCTTGCAGCGACGTCGTGCCATCAGGATTCGCCCACAGCTGAGTCGTCGCGGTCGTCGCGTCCTCGACCAGCACCGGGACGCCTCGCAGACGCGCCGTCAACCGCGCCGAAGCCATGTCCGGGGCTGTCAGATCCGCCGACGCACCGGTCGACCCGGCCACGGCCGCGGACACCGGAGACGCAGCAGCGGGCTGGGCGGCGGCGTTCGCGGACTCGGTCACCGCACCGGATGCGGCGAGCACCGCACCCGCGGCGACGGCCGCGACGGCCCTCCCCACGGCGCCTCGGACCGAGAAGGACATCCTGGAGCCGCGGTGCTTCGTCATCGATCCACGCCTGTCTGCCGGTGAGCCCCAAACCGGTGTGAGGCAGCAGCGAATGACAGCACAGCCGCCGACAGCACGAGCCCCGAAAACGTGCTGTGTGATGCAGGCCACAGGCAGGTTCCGGACAAGTGCGCGCAATCCCCCGGGGGAATGACCCCGGGCCCCGTCACCGCGCACTCGAGAACCGGAGTCGATCGTCCCGCGCGTCGGGGTGAGCGGGCTGCCGGGCAGGGCCAGAGGCGCGTCCCGGCTCTTCCGCGTCGTCGCCTCACCCCGGGGTCGGTGCTCAGCTGGTGGGCGACACGCGCGAGGCTGCGCTCGACGTGCGAGGTCGAGTGCAGAGGGCTGCTCGTCCGTGTCGGTCCGGTCCGGACCGGTGGCTGACACGGGGCCGCTGGCGGGTCGCCTGCAGCGGTTCCTGGCAACCACCTGACGGATGGGGGGAGCAGACATGTGCATCGCCGGCGGGTACTGTCAGGGGCTGATTCTATTGTGGCACAAGGGTTTCCGGGGCTGTGATGCCGTGTGTTGTCCAGTGCGAAGATCGGCCGGTCGTCGTGGCGGTACTACCAGCGCAGCGTCGCGGGGGGTGCGTGCGAGTACTACGCCGGCCACGGCGACGCCCCGGGCCGCTGGCACGGCGGCGGGCTCGCCGAGCTCGGTCTCACGGCCGGCGCGCAGGTGCAGGAGCGCGAGCTGGAGGCGCTGTTCGGGCGGGCGCTGTCCCCGACGACCGGTGCCGCGCTGGGGTCGGGGTGGCGCGAGGACGCGGTGACCGGGTACGACCTGACGTTCTCCGCCCCGAAGTCGGTGTCCGCGCTGTGGGCGCTCGGCGACGCGGGGATCGCGGCGCAGGTGAGCGCCGCCCACGCCGCCGCGGTCAGCGCCGCCCTGGGTTACCTGGGGGTGCACGCGTCGCTGTCGCGGCGGGGCCGCGACGGGGTCGTGCAGGTCGCCTCGGCGGGGTTCGCGGCGGCCCTGTTCGACCACACGACGTCGCGGACCGGGGACCCCCAGCTGCACACCCACGCCCTGGTGGTGAACAAGGTCCGCTGCGCCGACGGGGCGTGGCGCACGGTGGACGGGCACGAGATCTTCCACCACAAGAAGGCCGCCGGGGTGCTCTACCAGGCCGCGTTGCGCGCCGAGCTGGGCTCGCGGGTGCCGCTGGTGTTCGGGGCGGTGTCCGAGCACGGCCAGGCCGAGGTCGCCGGCGTCCCCGAGGAGCTGATGAGCGGGTGGTCCTCGCGGACCTCGGCGGTGCTCGCCGAGGCGATCCCGACGATCGCCGACGCCGAGCAGGCCCTGGGCCGTCCGGTGTCCGCGGCGGAGCGGGCCCGGATCATCAAGACCGCGGTCTTGATGACGAGGCCGGCGAAGGGCGCCCCCGTCCCCGAGGGCGACCGGCGCGCCCGGTGGGCGGCGCAGGCCGCCGGGTGGGGGGTCACGCCCGGCGCGGTGACCCACGGCGTCCGGGTCGCGCACGCCTGCGCCCAGGCCCACGCCGGGAGCGCGCCCGTGCCGGCGGGGTGGGCGCAGGCGGTCCTGGCGGACGCGGTCAGCGAGCTCGGGCGGCGCAAGGCCATCTGGTCGGCCGCGGACCTCACCGCCGCCGTCGCGGCCCGGGTCCCGGCGACCGGGGTGCCCGGGCTGCGGACCGCGGGGCAGGCGGTGGCGTGGGTGCAGCGGCTCACCGACACCGCCCTGACCCGGCCCGGGCGCTGCGGCGTGGTGGCCCTGGGCGCCCCGCAGGCCGGGGTGACCCCGCGGGCCTCCGACGCCCGCTACGCCTCCCGCGAGCTCGTCGAGACCGAGGCGCGGATCGTCGAGCGCGCCCTCACCGGCGGGTTCCGTGCGGCGTCGCCGCTGCCCCCGCAGGTCGCTCTCCAGCTCACCACCGGGCCGGGCGGGGCCCTCTCGCCCGAGCAGCGCCGGGCCGCGGCAGCCCTGGTCGCCTCCCGGGACCTGATCACCGTGATGGCCGCCCCCGGCCGGGGCGGGCAAGACGACGACCCTGGCCGCGGCGGTCGCGGCGTGGTCGGGGCTGTGCACCGACGTCGTCGCGCTGGCCCCCTCGGCCCGGGCCGCCGCCGAGCTCGCCGCGGCGACCGGGGCCCCGGGGCAGACCGTGGCCCGGTGGCTCGCCCAGCGGCGCGAGGACCCGACCCCCGCTCGCCGGCCCCGGGACCCGGGGTCCCTGCGGGGGGAGGTGATCCTCGTCGATGAGGCCTCGATGCTCACCACCGCCGACCTCGACCGGCTCACCGGCTACGTCGCGACCCGACGAGCCCGGCTGGTGCTCGTCGGCGATCCTGCGCAGATCGGTGCGGTCAACGCCCCGGGAGGCATGTTCGAACACCTCGCCCGCACCCTGGGCGGGCAGGCCCTCGAGCTCACCGAGCTCCACCGGTTCACCCACCCGTGGGAGGCCGCCGCCACCCTGCGGCTGCGCGCCGGTGACCCCATCGTGCTGCACACCTACGCCCAGCACGGCCGGGTCCACCCCGCGGCCTGCGCCGAGGACGCCGCCGACGCGGTCTTTCACCGGTGGCACCACGCCGCCACCACCGGGCAGGACGCGTTGATGCTCGCCCGGTCCTGGGCCGACGTGAGCGCGCTCAACGCCCGCGCCCGCGCCGTCGCGGTCGCCACCGGTGCGATCACCGGCCCGGACCTCGCCCTGATCCCCACCCGGTCGGCCTCGACCCGCGGCCACCTCGAGCACCGGTCCTGGCGGTCCGGGGACCTCCTGCTGGCCAAGCAGAACACCACCGCCATCCGCATCGGGACCCAGACCCTGCGCAACGGCGACCGGTTCCGGGTCCTGGGCACCACCGGCGACGGCGGGCTCCTGGTCGCCGACCTGCGCGGGCGCGGCACCCTCACCCTGCCCGCCGCCTACCTGGCCCGGCACGCCGAGTACGGGTGGGCCGCCACGATCGACGGCGCCCAAGGCGCCACCGCCGACATCGGCATCGTCCTGGCCCGCTGCGGCCTGGACCGCGAGCACCTTTACGTCGCGATGTCACGCGGCCGCAGCGAGAACCACGTCCACACCACCCCCGACCCGGGCACCGCGGACGCCGGCCCCCACCGCCACACCCCCCACCCCGCCCACGATCAGGGCACGAGCAGGCCCGGCCCCGGGGCGGGGCTCCCGCCGCCTGACACCGACGCCGCGCTCGCCCAGCTCGCCCGGGCGGTCCTGACCAGCGGGCGGGAACGCGCCGCGCACACCCTCCTCGACCCCCTGCCTGTCCACGCCGCACGCGAGGAGGCGTGGGCCCGCCACGACGCCGCCCAGCCCCGCCCGATCCCGCCCGGGCACCAACGCCACCACGAGGCCCTCGCCGCCGCGCGGGCCCGCCGCGACACCCACGCCGACCAGGTCGCCCAGGCGCGCACCGACCTCGACACCCGACACGGCGCCCTGGACCGGGTCCCGTTCTGGGCCCGCCGCCGCCGCACCACCGCCGCGGAGGCCGTGCGGCGCGCCGAGCGCGACCTCGACCGCGCCCTGAGCGGGCTGCACCGCGCACAAACCACCCTCACCGGGCTGGTCGCCGTCGTCGACGCCGACACCACCCACCGCCAGCTCGACGAGGACCGCGCCCGGCGACGCCGCCACGACCAGTGGGCCGCGCGGGGATCCACACCCGACCCCCACCCCCACCCCGACGACGCCGGCGCCGGCACCGGCGCCGCGCAGGAGCCGGCCGACGACCCCTACTCGCGGCACGCCGAGGCCGCGCCCTACCGGAGGCCGTTCACCGTCGAGCACGACTCGGCGCACACCCCCGGAACCGACCACGCCATCACCCGGTGAGCAGGCCCTCCGCAGCACCCCGGCTCCTCCCGGCCGCCCCCGGCCCGCGCGCGGGGACCTCCGGCTGGGGTCGCGCCCGCCACCGCAGCCGGGGGAGCATCGCGACAAGCACGCAGCCGGACGCGGACGGACAGCGCGTCGCGACCGAACGCAGACCCGGGCCGCCCGATCCCGGTCTGCACGGCGTGTCGCGCACACGTCCCAAGAGAGGGACACCAACCCCCACCCCCCACCAGCCCCACACGGAGGCCGACATGACCCGCGACCAGCTCGCCGCGCTCCCACCCGTCCTCGACGTCCCGACCGCCGCGAAGGTCCTCGGCATCGGACGCTCCCTCGCCTACCAGCTCGTCCGCCAAGGACAGTGGCCCACCACCGTGCTCCACGTCGGCAAACTCATCAAGATCCCCACCGAACCCCTCGTGCGGCTGCTCATCGACGCACCCAAGCCGGGCTCGACCGGCGAGTACTCGGCGTGAGCGCGATGCGGATCACTCCGTCCGCCCGAAGGGTGTTGCGGGTCGAGATGGCGGACCCGACGATGGCCACGACGGCCCCCCTGCGCCAGCCGACGGCGGTGGCTGCGAGATCGACCAAGGATGGCTCATGAGCGGCGGTTTCACCTTCAAGCGCTGCTCATGCCCGCCCGTGACGAACGAGACCGGGAAGACGTTGGCATGCAAGCGCAAGCACGGCAGCTGGTTCTACGCCACCGAGTCCCGGGGCTCCGACGGCAAGCGGCGCCAGGTCCGCCGGGGCGGGTTCGCGACCCAGGCCGACGCGCAGGCCGCACTGACCGCCTTCGCGGAGGCCCAGAACACCGGGTCGTGGACTGATGACCGCAACCAGTCGGTCAGCGTGTTCCTCACCGACTGGCTGGACAGGAAGGTCGCCAACGGGCTCCGGCCGACGACGGAGCGCTCCTACCGCTGGCACATCACCGGGTAC
Source organism: Mycobacteriales bacterium (assembly GCA_038320445.1). GTDB lineage: Bacteria > Actinomycetota > Actinomycetes > Mycobacteriales > Pseudonocardiaceae > Pseudonocardia. The sequence goes on along the minus strand of JBBQEF010000185.1, from coordinate 1,946 downwards.
ATCAATCCGGTCATCGGAACGTTGCGACTGCGCGACGTCCGACCCCCGCACGTCGAGGAAGTGCTGCGGCGTGCCGCACTACCGAAAGCGACCGGAAAGACCCCGGGGCCGGCCACAGTGCGCCGCATCCATGCCACGATGCGCTCCGCGTTCGCGAGCGCCAAGCGCTCCCGCTACATCGCCTACAACCCCGCCGTCGACGTCGAGCTCCCGCGGGTCACCCGACCGCATGTGCAGCCCTGGGAAGCCCACGAGCTCGGCGCGTTCCTCGACCACTGCGCCGCCGACCGCCTCGGCCCGCTCTACGAGGTCGCTGCCTTCACCGGCCTGCGACGCGGCGAGCTCCTGGGACTGCGATGGGACGACATCGACGTCGAACGCTGCCGGCTCACGGTCCGTCGCCAGATCGTCCAGCTCGGGCACGCCACCCACATCGGCCCGGTCAAGACCGCCAGCGGCCAGGACCGCGTCGTCGACCTCGACGAGGCCACCATGGGCGCGCTACTCAGCCACCGCCTTCGCCAGGAACAACAACGCGAGGAGTGGGGAGCGGCCTGGGTCGACAGCCCCCACGTCTTCACCAAGGAAGACGGCTCACCGCTGCACCCCGAGACCGTCACCAAGAGATTCCGTGAGCTCGCCGACGCCGCCGGACTCCGACCGGTGCGACTCCACGACCTGCGCCACGGACAAGCGAGCCTCATGCTCGCCGCAGGTGTCCCCCTGGCCGTCGTGAGCAAGCGACTCGGGCACAGCTCGCTCGCTATCACCTCGGACACCTACTCGCACCTGCTCGAAGGTGTCGGTCGGCAAGCGGCCACCGCCGCAGCGGCGCTGGTCCCCCGCGCCGACCGCCGAACCCACAATGAACCCAGATCGGCAACGAGTGACGCTAGAAGCCCTCGTGGAGCGGGCAACGATGCAGGTCAACGGGTGCGCCGCCAGGGACTTGAACCCCGAACCCGCGGATTAAGAGTGCCTGGCAAAGCCTGATAACTGATCCCGGACGGTGCACGTGAGTTCGGTTTCCGCAGGTCAGCGCCCTAGTTGTGTCCGGCTGGTATCGGACGGTGTCGCATGATCACAAACGCTCTGCACACATATTGCACACATGATCTTGCCTGGTGGGGGTCATTCGGGCGCCTTGCCGGGGCTTGTCGATGTTGAGCATCGGCAAGCTCGGCCGGGGCCAGGAAGGCTACTACCTCAACGCCGTCGCCACGGGGGTCGAGGACTACTACCTGGGGTCGGGCGAGGCCCCGGGCCGGTGGGCCGGGGGTGGGTCGCCGCGGTTGGGGCTGGCTGGGCAGGTCTCCCCCGACGCGCTGCGCGCGGTCCTCGACGGGCGAACCCCCGACGGGTCAGGTCGGTCGCTGATCGCGGTGCGCCGCCCGGACCGGCTGCCGGGCTTCGACCTGACCTTCTCCGCCCCTAAGGGCGTGTCGCTGATGTTCGCCCTCGGCGACGCTGACCTGTCGGCGACGGTCAGCGCGGCGCACGACGCGGCGGTCGCGGCTGCGTTGGGCTACCTGGAGCGGGAGGCTGGGGAGGTCCGCCGCGGCCGCGACGGGGTGGATCGGCTGCCCGGCGACGGTTTCGTCGCCGCCGCGTTCCGGCACCGGACCAGCCGCGCGGGGGACCCCCAGCTGCACACCCACGTGCTGGTCGCGAACATGACCCGGGGCGCTGAAGGGCGGTACTCCGCGCTGGACGGCACCCAGCTCTACGCTCACGCCAAGACCGCCGGCACCCTGTATCAGGCCGCGCTGCGCCACCAGCTCCGCCACCTGGGCCTGGCCTGGGAGGTGCGTGCCAACGGCCTCGCGGAGCTCGCCGACATCCCCCGCCCGGTGCTGCGCGCGTTCTCCCGCCGCCGGGTGGAGATCGAAGCGGAGCTGGCCCGGCGCGGGGAGTCCTCCCCCGCCGCCGCCCAGGTCGTCACCCTG
>JBBQEF010000184.1:0-11509 GCA_038320445.1 Mycobacteriales bacterium | reverse complement strand
CAGCACCAGCCCGGCCAGCCCCGGTGTGAACACCGGGTAGCCCTCCGCCGTACGCCGCACCGCGGTCAGCAGCTCCTCCGCCCCGGCCGACTTCACGAGATAGCCGGTGGCGCCCGCCTTGACCGCGTCGAGGACGTCGGTGTGCTCACCGCTCGCCGAGAGCACCAGGATCCGGGTGTCGGGCAGGACCGCGAGGATGCCCTCGATGGCCGCGACACCCGACGTCGCACCGAGGTTGAGGTCCATCAGCACCACCTGCGGCCGGGTGGCGGTGGCGATGCGCACGGCCGCGTCGGCGTCGGGGGCGGTGGCGACCACGTCGAGGCCCCGCTCGGTCAGGTCGCGGGCCACGCCCTCGCGCCAGATCGGGTGGTCGTCCACCACCATGACCGTGATCGTCATCGGGACACCCTCCTGGGCAGCTTGATGATCCATTCCGTGCCGTGCCGGGGCCCGGTGTCGCACACGATCACACCTCCGAGGTCCCGGACGCGACCCCGCATCGACCGGGCGACGCCGAACCGACCCTCGCCCTCGGCCGCGTCGAGCCGCCCGTCGGGGATGCCGGGGCCCTCGTCGCGCACGCTGATCTCGACGCCGTCGCCGGTCGACTCCAGCAGCACCCACGCCGGGGCGGCCGGCCCGACGTGCTGCGCCACGTTCGCCAAAGCCGCCCCGACCACGGCCACCAGCTCGTCCACGGTGTGCGCGGGCAGCTCCACGCCGTGGGCGGGTGTGGAGACGGTCACCTGCTCGGCCGCGAGCACGCGCAGCGCGGCCGCGAGGTCGCGGGCGCCGTGGCGGTCGACGGGCGCCGGTCCGGTGGTGAGCAGCGTGCGCAGGGCGTACTCCTGCTCACCTGCGAGGCGGCCCAGCTCGCCCGCGTCGGCGGCCGGCTCGGCGCCGCGCCGCCGCAGCAGGCCCAGCACCTGCAACACCCCGTCGTGGACGGCCCTGGCCAGCCGCTCCCGCTCGCGACCCGCCGCCTCGGCCGCGACCGCGCGCCGCAACCGCTCGGCGGAACGGCGCAGCACGGTGGAGGCGAAGCCGACCACGAGCCCGACCAGGACGATCAGCTCGATGTCGCCGAGCTCGGTCCGGAACGTCGCCGAGACCACCAGCAGCATCACCGAGATCACGACGGCGCCGACCAGCCCGCCGCGGACCCCGAACGCCAGGGCGAGCGCGAGCACCGCGCCCGGCGTCCAGATCGACCCCATGACGGGGGCGTCGGCGGCGATCTGGGCCGGGCTCTGCACGAGCAGCGTCGTGGCCATCACCGCGGAGGTGACGACCAGGTCGGCGATCGCGTAGCGCCCGCGGTGGTCGTGCGCCCCGAGCAGACGGTCCACACGCGACAACGCCGAGCGCTCCACGGTGGGGAAGTACCCGTAGACGGTCACGGCCGTCCAGCCCGCCATCGCGACCAGGACGGCCACGGCCCCCGCGGGCACCGCGAACCCGTCGAGGGTGAACAGGACCACGCCGACGGAGCTGAGCAGCGTCAGCACGCGGTAGACGAGCAGCCCGCGCCACAGCGGCTCGAGCGGCCGTTCGGTGTCGTCGAAGGTCGGGTCGATCGTCACGGGCCCATCGTCGCGGTCCACCGGCGCGCGCGGATCGGTAGGACTACGGCTTCGTGCCGGTGACCAGCGCGTTGTAGAACCACGCGCGCGGCACCACACGGGAGAGCACCGTCCGGTCCAGCCAGGACAGCGTCAACCAGCCGCGGAACGCGAACATCGCCCACCGCATCCCCAGCCTGCCGGGCGGGACGGCGGCCTCGAACGTCCGTACGGGCCAGCCCAGCATCGCCGCGGCGAACTCCTCGGTGACGACGCGGGCGTCGGCCGCCCCGGCCGCCCGCGCGACCCGCTCCAGCGCGGCGGGGTCGAACACGTGGATGTCGACCAGGGCCTCCAGCGCCGCCGCCCGCGACGACTCGTCCAGCTCGGCCTGCGGGCGCCGCCAGCCGGCCAGCCACGGCAGCTTCGTGACGGTCGTGGTGGCCTTCCAGGTCAGCTGCCCGAGCGTGCGGGCGTAGCGGTCGCCGATCCGCGTCGGCTCGCCGGCGAAGACGAACCGCCCCCCGGGCTTGAGCACGCGCAGGACCTCGCGGAACGCGACGTCGAGGTCGGGGATGTGGTGCAGCACGGCGTGCCCGACGACGACGTCGAACGTGGCGTCGCCGTAGGGGATCAGCTCGGCGTCGGCGACCCGGCCGTCGACGTCGAGGCCGAGGTGCTCGGCGTTGCGCAGCGCGGCCGCCACCATGCCGGGCGACAGGTCGGTCACCGAGCCGTGCTCGGCCAGCCCCGCCTGCATGAGGTTGAGCAGGAAGAACCCCGTGCCGCAGCCCAGTTCCAGCGCGCGCTCGTAGGGCCAGTCCCGGTCACCCGCGCCAGATCCGTCGACAGCCGTGCGGAAGCGGTCGGCCGCGTAGGTGATGCAGCGCTCGTCGTAGGAGATGGACCACTTGTCGTCGTAGGAGCCCGCCTCCCAGTCGTGGTAGAGCACGTTCGCGAGCTTGCGGTCGTGGCGCGCGGCCTCGACCTCCTCGGCGGTGGCGTGCGGACGGGGAAGGGGGTCCGTACTCATGGGTACGAATCCTAGAACTGTCGGTGCCCCGAGCCACGGTGCGACCATGAGGGCCATGACGGTCACGACCACCCGCATCTCGGCCGACGAGTTCCTCGCGGGCGCGTACCCGATCGGCTCCGAGCTGATCGACGGGGTGGTTCGCGTGAATGATCCGACGTTCGTCGACCAACGGACGTGCAGCCGGTGCTACCAGGCGCTCTTCCTCTGGTCGCTGACCGACACCGGCCGTGGCGAGGTGGGCTGGGGCGGCAACTCACCAGCCCCCTGCTCCCCGGCTTCGCCCTCGCGATCGACGACCTGTTCAGCGGCCCGTGAACTGCGCCTTGCCCGGGCCGTTCTCGACGAACGAGTCCATGCCGATCTGCCGGTCCTCGGTGGCGAACAGGGCCGCGAACACCTCGGCCTCCAGGTCCAGGCCGGTGCGCAGATCCACGTCGAGGCCGCCGTCGATGGCCTTCTTCGCCGCCGCCAGCGCCACCGCGGGGCCGCCGGCGAACTGCTCGGCCCACCGGCGCGCGGTGGCGTAGACCTCGTCGGCCGGCACGACCTCGTCCACCAGCCCGATGGCCAGCGCCTCCTCGGCCTTCACCATCCGCCCGGTGAAGATCATGTCCTTCGCCCTCGGCGCGCCGATCAGCCGCGTGAGCCGCTGCGTGCCGCCGCCACCGGGGATGATGCCGAGCAGGATCTCGGGCTGGCCCAGCTTGGCGTTGTCGCCGCAGACCCGCCGGTCGCAGCCCAGTGCCACCTCCAGGCCGCCCCCCAGCGCGTAGCCGGTGATCGCCGCCACCGTCGGCTTGGGGATCGTCGACACCGCCCCGAACCCGGCCGAGAGCCGCCGCGCCACCACCGACATGTCGGCGTAGCTCATGCCGGCCATCTCCTTGACGTCCGCGCCGGCGGCGAGCACCTTCTCCCCGCCGTAGACCACGACGGCCCGCACGTCGGCCCGTTGCGCGGCCTCGGCGCAGACGACGAGCAGCTCCTCCTGCACCTGGCGGCTGATCGCGTTCATCGGCGGGCGATCCAGCCGGATCGTCCCCACGCCGCCCTCGACCTCGAGCTTCACGAATTCGGTCACGCCCGCACCCTAACCCGCCCCCCACCCCGCGAGTCGGCACGGATTCGTGCGCGAGTCCGCGTTTCCCCGTGCCCGCGAGACGCGTCGACTCGCGCACCGAAACGTGCCGACCCGCGGGTGGGGGGTCAGCGCAGCCAGGCGCTGTAGCGGCCGCGGCGGCGCTGCACCGACAGCGGCAGGCCGAACGTCAGGGTCAGGTTCTCGTCGGTCAGCACGTCGTCGAGCAGGCCGGAGGCGACGATGCCGCCCGCGCGGAGCAGCAGCCCGTGCGTGTAGCCGGGCGGGATCTCCTCGACGTGGTGGGTCACCAGCACGGACGCCGGGGCGTCGGGGTCCATCGCGAGCCGCGCGAGCCGCCCGACGAGGTCCTCGCGGCCGCCCAGGTCGAGCCCGGCGGTGGGCTCGTCGAGCAGCAGCAGCTCCGGGTCGGTCATCAGGGCCCGCGCGATCAGGGTGCGCTTGCGCTCGCCCTCCGAGAGGGTGCCGTAGGTGCGCTGCGCGAGCCCGCGCACGCCCATCGCGTCGAGGAGGTACTCGGCGCGGCCGGTGTCGGCCGCCTCGTAGCGCTCCCGCCAGCGCCCGAGCACGCCGTAACCGGCACTCACCACGACGTCGCTCACCGTCTCGCCCTCGGGCACGCGCAGGCCGAGTGCGGCGGAGCTGAGCCCGATGCGGGTGCGCAGCTCGGCGACGTTCACCCGGCCCAACCGTTCGCCCAGGATGTCCACGGTTCCGGTGGTCGGGTGCAGCTCGGCCGAGGCCAGCCGCAGGAGCGTGGTCTTGCCGGCGCCGTTGGGCCCGAGCACCACCCAGCGTTCGTCCAGCTCGACCGCCCAGTCGATGTCGTGCACCAGGGTCGACCCGCCCCGCCGGACGGTCACCCCCTCCATCCGGACGACCAGATCGGTGAGGTCGGGACGCGTGAACATCGACTCACGGGGTGATCCGGCTCCAGTCACGGCCTCTATCCTGGCCGATCGTGCCAGTGTTCCCGTTGGGTGCCCATGTCGACGCCGACGGGGCCCGGTTCGCCGTGGCCTCCACCAGCGCCGACGCCATCGAGGTCTGCCTGGTGGACGGCGTCCGCGCCGACGCGGGCTCTCCCGCGGAGGCGCAGACCGGCACGGCCGGACTGACCGAACGCCGGTTCGCGCTGACCGAGCGGACGTTCGGCGTCTGGCACGGCCACGTACCCGGGGTCCGCCCCGGCCAGCGCTACGGCTACCGGGTGCACGGGCCGTACCGGCCGTGGGACGGGCTGCGCGCCAACCCCGCGAAGATCCTGGTGGACCCCTACGCCCGGCGGATCACCGGCACGGTCACCGACCTGCAGGCGGCCCGCGGCTGGATGGACGACCCGATGACGGGTACGGAGAGCACCCTGGACTCGCTGGGCCACGTACCCCTGTCCGTCGTCACCGCCCCGGACGTGCCCGCGCCCGGCGACCGGCCCGATGTCGCCTGGTCCGAGACGGTGATCACCGAGCTGCACGTGCGCGGCTACACGAAGTGCCACCCCGAGGTCCCGCCCGAGCACCGCGGCACCTACCTCGGCATGACCCACCCGGCGGTGCTGGAGCACCTGCGGCGCACCGGCGTCACGGCCGTGGAGCTGCTGCCGGTGACCTCGATCGCCGAGGAGCCGCCGCTGCTGGCCCGGCGCCTGCCCAACTACTGGGGCTACGCCACGCTCGGCTTCCTCGCCCCGCACGCGGGCTACGCGAGCGTGCCCGGGGCGGAGGTGGAGGAGTTCCGCACGATGGTCGGCGCGCTGCACTCCGTGGGGATCGAGGTGATCCTCGACGTCGTGCCCAACCACACCGCCGAGGGCGGGGTGGGCGGCACGACCCTGTCCTACCGCGGCCTGGACGCCCCCGCGTACTACTCGCTGGGCGGCAACGGCCACGACGCCGACATCACCGGCACCGGCAACACGCTGGACTCCGGCTCCCCCACCGTCATCCGGCTGGTGTGCGACGCGCTGCAGCACTGGGTCACCACCTACGGCGTCGACGGGTTCCGCATCGACCTCGCGAGCGTGCTCGGCCGTCCGCGCTCGGGCGCGTTCGACCCCAACGCCCCACTCCTGACCTCCATCGCGATCGACCCGATCCTGTCGCGGGTGAAGCTCATCGCCGAGCCGTGGGACGCCACGGGCGAGGGCTACCGCGTCGGCGGGTTCGGTGTGGCGTGGTCGGAGTGGAACGGCCGCTACCGCGACGCCGTGCGCGACTTCTGGCGCGGCAACGGCGGCATCGGCGAGATCGCGTCCCGGCTGAGCGGCAGCTCCGACCTGTACAAACCCGGGGGGCGCCGGCCGTGGGCCTCGGTCAACTTCGTCACCGCGCACGACGGGTTCACCCTGCGTGACCTGGTGTCGTACAGCCACAAGCACAACGAGGGCAACGGCGAGCAGAACCGCGACGGCACCGACGACAACCGCTCCCAGAACTTCGGCGTGGAGGGTGAGACCTCGTCACCGGTGATCGCGTCCCGGCGGCTGGCCACCGCACGCGCGTTCCTCGGCACGCTCCTGCTCTCGACGGGCACGCCCATGGTGCTGGCCGGTGACGAGCTCTGGCGCACCCAGAACGGCAACAACAACGCCTACTGCCGTGACGACGAGACGTCCTGGACCGACTGGGGACCCGGACCGGAGGCGGCGACGCTGACCGCGTTCACGGCACGGGTCGCGGCCATCCGTCGCAGCTCCCCCGCCCTGCAGCGCGACACGTTCTACCGCGACGGCGAGGTGCTGTGGTGGCATCCGGCGGGGCGGCGGATCGGCGGCCACGACTGGCACGACGGCGACCTGCACACCCTCGGCCTCATGCGCGACGAGTGGCTGCTGCTCCTGCACGCGGGCACCGACGCGATCGCCGCCACCCTCCCGGCTCCCGGCCCGTTCGTGCCCGAGCTGGACAGCACCCGCGAGGACGGCACACCGGTGAGCTGCCGGCCCCTCCCCGGCGGCACGACGATCACCCTCGCCCCGCGCTCCCTCCTCCTGCTGCGCCACACCCCGTGACCCCGCGGGGGTTAGGATCGGCGCATGCCTCGCTACGACTTCCGCTGCCGCCAGTGTGGGGAGACCTTCGAGGTCACGCGCCCGATGAGCGCCTGCGCCGACCCCGCGGAGTGTCCCGCGGGGCACGACGACACGGTCAAGCTGCTGACCACCGTCGCCGTGGGCGGGCGGAGCGCCGCGCCGACGCCGGCCGGCGGCGGTGGCTGCTGCGGCGGCGGTTGCTGCGGGGGATGAACCACCCGTACGCGGCTCGGCCGGTGGGGGGTCATCGGCCGTTCGTGTGCGCGTCCTATTCTCCGGGGCGCCGGAGCGGCCGGGTCTGATCGAGGCCCGGTGAGCCACCGGTGGGAACGAGGGGACACACATGAGCGACACGATCCAGTCACCGGGCAGCCTGTCGGGCGACGAGCGCATCGACTCGGCCGACGGCCAGTACCACTTCGGTGTGCTTCCGGACGGCAACCTGGCCGTCGGCGGCCCGACGGGCGCCGAGTGGGACGCCGACATCCACGACGCCCCGGGCGCGCGGCTCGACGTGCAGGCCGACGGCAACCTGGTGCTCTACAAGGCCGACGGCGGCGTCCGCTGGGCCTCCAACACCTCGGGCCAGAACGTGAAGCTCGTGATGCAGGACGACCGCAACATCGTGCTCTACAACGGTGACGGCACCGTCCTGTGGTCGCCGAACAGCTACGTGGCCTGATCCGCAGGGAGGTGCCGGGCTCCGCTGAGGCGGAGCCCGGCACTCCCGACCGGTTTCACCCGGCCAGCACGACCTTCCCCAGCTCCGCCGACGAGGCGAGCAACGGGTGGTGCGGCAGCACCCGCACGGTGTAACCGGTCAGCCCCGCGTAGGGCAGCGGCACGACCGCCTCGAACCGCTCCCCGTCCCCGTCCGCCGGCCCGATGTGCTGCATCGCGACGGTGCGCGAGCCGCGCAGGTCGTCGAACTCGTCGACCTGCCCCACCACCGCCTGCACGACGACGTCGGCCGGGTCGAGCCCGGCCAGTGCCACGGCGGCCCGAACCGTCATCGGAGCCCCGACCACGGGCGTGTCCGGCAAGCCCGAGGCGTCGACGCCGAGCACCGAGACCCGGTTCCACGCCGCACCGAGCCGCGCGCGGTAGGCCGCAATCTCCTTGGCGCCCGCATACCCGTCGGCCGCCACCGCGGCGGCCGCCCGCGCCGCCGGGGCGTAGAGCCCGTCGGCGTACTCGCGCACCATCCGGGACGCCTGGATCTGCGGGCGCAGGGTGGTGAGCGTGTGGCGCACCAGCTCCACCCAGCGCGTGGGCACCTCGTCGGTGCGGTCGTAGAACGCGGGCCCGACCTGCGTGGCCAGCAGCTCGTAGAGCGCGTTGGCCTCGAGGTCGTCACGGCGGGTCGGGTCCTCGATGCCGTCGGCGGTCGGGATGGCCCAGCCGTTGCGGCCGTCGTAGAACTCGTCCCACCAGCCGTCGCGGATCGACAGGTTGAGGCCGCCGTTGAGCGCCGACTTCATGCCCGACGTGCCACACGCCTCCAGCGGGCGCAGCGGGTTGTTGAGCCACACGTCGCAGCCCCAGTAGAGGTAGCGGGCCATCGACATGTCGTAGTCGGGCAGGAACACGATGCGGTGGCGCACGGCGGGGTCGTCGGCGAACCGGACGATCTCCTGGATCAGCGCCTTGCCGCCGTCGTCGGCCGGGTGGCTCTTGCCCGCCACCACGAGCTGGACGGGCCGGTGCGGGTCGAGCAGCAGGTTGCGCAGCCGGTCCTTGTCGCGCAGCATGAGCGTGAGCCGCTTGTAGGTGGGCACGCGCCGGGCGAACCCGACCGTGAGCACGCCCGGGTCGAAGACGTGGTCGGTCCAGCCCAGCTCCGGGGTGGACGCGCCACGCTGCAGCCAGGCCTCGCGCACGCGCCTGCGCACCTCGGTGACGAGCCGGGAGCGCAGGGCGTTGCGCAGCTGCCAGAGGGTCTCGTCGGACACCGCGGCGGTCGGGTGGCCGGGTGACCCGATCAGCTCGGTGACCTCCCGGGCCTCCCAGGTGGCGCCGTGCACGCCGTTGGTGACCGAGCCGATCGGCACCTCGTCGGCGTCGAACCCCTCCCACAGCGAGCCGAACATGCCCCGCGAGACCGCGCCGTGCAGCTGCGAGACGCCGTTGGCGCGCTGGGCCAGCCGCAGGCCCATGTGCGCCATGTTGAACATGTTGGGGTTGGCTTCGGCTCCCAGGTCCAGCACCCGGTCGGTCGGGACGCCGGGCAGCAGCGCGTCCGCGGCTCCGTTGCCCCGGCTGTCGCCCCACGGGCCGAAATAGTGCGTGACCATGTCGACCGGGAACCGGTCGATGCCCGCGGGCACGGGCGTGTGGGTGGTGAACACCGTGCCGGCGCGAACGGTGGCGACGGCCTCGTCGAACGAGAGGCCGGGGTCCACGGCGAGCTCGCGGATGCGCTCCAGGCCCAGGTAGCCGGCGTGTCCCTCGTTGGTGTGGAACACCTCCGGGGACGGGTGCCCGGTGACCGCGCAGTAGGCCCGCACGGCCCGCACACCGCCGATGCCGACGAGGATCTCCTGGCGGATGCGCTGGTCCTGGTCGCCGCCGTAGAGCCGGTCGGTGACGCCACGCAGGTCGGCCTCGTTCTCCTCGATGTCGGAGTCGAGCAGCAGCAGCGGGACGCGCCCCACGGCCGCCTGCCAGACCCGCACGGTGAGCGTGCGGCCGGCGGGCATCGCGATCTCGACGAGCACGGCCTCGCCCGCTGCGTCGGTGAGCAGCTGCAGGGGCAGGCCCTGCGGGTCGAGCGCCGGGTAGTGCTCGAGCTGCCAGCCGTCGAGCGACAGCGACTGGCGGAAGTACCCGGAGCGGTAGAGCAGGCCGACGCCGATCAGCGGCACCCCGAGGTCGGACGCGGACTTGAGGTGGTCACCCGCCAGCACCCCGAGGCCGCCGGAGTAGTTCGGCAGCACCTCCGAGACACCGAACTCCATCGAGAAGTAGCCGACGGCCGCGGGCAGCGTCGGATCGTCCTCGCGCTCGGTCTGGTACCAGCGGGGCTCGCTCAGGTAGGAGGCGAGGTCGTCGGCCAGCTCGCGGACCGTCACCACCGTCTCGGCGTCGGCGGCGAGCTCCGCGAACCGTGCCGTCGAGATCTCGCCGAGCAGGCGGACCGGGTCCTGGCCCGCGCGCTCCCACGCGGCCGGATCGAGGGTGGCGAAGAGGTCGTGCGTGGGCGCATGCCAGCTCCAGCGCAGGTTGGTGGCCAGCGTCTGCAGCGGGGCCAGCGCGGGCGGGAGCTGGGCCCGGACGGTGAATCGGCGAAGGGCTCTCACGGACGGGAGCGTAGAGGAATCGATGGCGTGATCGGTCAAGAAGTCGTCCACCAGGAGTGGACGGGCGGCGCCGGGCGTAGGAGGCTGGTCGGGCCAGGCAGAAGGTCAGCCCGCTCGGGGGTCCGAGGGGCTCGGGACGGAGAAAGCTCATCGCGGTGACGATCCGATGAACGCTCCGCGACGCGCCGCCACCCGTCCCGATCGTGGCTGCACCGAGTAGGTAGGTTTGTGACTCACGCGACGGTTGTTCCAGGGGGTGCGCCGATGACCGGTCGGCTGGGTATCGACGAGGTCACTCCCGCGGTCGGCGGCAGCCGCCATCCGGGCAAGGCCGTCGTCGGCGAGATCATCCCGATCGGGGCCACCGTCTGGCGCGAGGGCCACGACGCCGTCGCCGCCAACGTCGTGTGGCGGCGCGTCGGGGGGACGGGCGTCGGGGGGACGGGCGTCGGCGGCCGCGCGGCCGCGCACCACGTCCGCATGGTGTCCGCGGGCGCCGGCACCGACCGCTTCGAGGCCACGGTCATCGCCGACGAACCGGGCCTGTGGACGTTCCGCGTCGACGCCTGGAGCGACCCGTGGGCCACGTGGGTCAACGCCGTCACCAAGAAGCTCGACGCCGGCCAGTCCCCCGACGAGCTGGCCAACGACCTCGAGACGGGCGCGCGGCTGCTGCAGCGCGTCGGCCGCCGCCCCGCCGAGCGCCCGCACCGCGACCTGCTCTTCGGCGCCGCCAACGCGCTGCGCGACACCGCGATGCCGCTGGGCGCCCGCGTCGCGCCCGCACTGTTCCCGGCCGTCCAGACGATCATGACCGAACGCCCGGTCCGCGAGCTGATCACTCGCGGCCGCGCCCAGCAGATGTACGTCGACCGCGAGCGCGCGCTCTACGGCTCCTGGTACGAGATCTTCCCGCGCTCCACCGGCGGCCGCGACGAGACCGGACGCGCCGTGCACGGGTCGTTCGTCACGGCGGCCAAGGAGCTCGACCGCATCGCGACGATGGGCTTCGACGTCGTCTACCTGCCCCCGATCCACCCGGTCGGCACGATGCACCGCAAGGGCCGCAACAACTCGGTCAACGCAGGCCCCGGCGACGTCGGTTCCCCGTGGGCCATCGGCTCGGCCGAGGGCGGCCACGACGCGATCGACCCCGAGCTCGGCACGCTGGAGGACTTCGACTCCTTCGTGCAGCGCGCCGGCGACCTCGGCATGGAGGTGGCGCTCGACTTCGCGCTGCAGTGCGCGCCCGATCACCCGTGGGTGGCCGAGCACCCCGAGTGGTTCACCGTGCGTCCCGACGGCACCATCGCGTACGCCGAGAACCCGCCCAAGCGCTACCAGGACATCTACCCGGTCAACTTCGACAACGACCCGGCCGGCATCTACGCCGAGTCGCTGCGCGTGGTGATGCACTGGGTGGAGCACGGCGTCAAGATCTTCCGCGTCGACAACCCCCACACCAAGCCGCCGAACTTC
>JBBQEF010000183.1:0-11603 GCA_038320445.1 Mycobacteriales bacterium | reverse complement strand
CGAGGAGGTCACCGACATGCAGCGGTCGGTGAAGGGTGAGGTCATCGCCTCCACGTTCGACCGCCCGCCGGGCGACCACACCACGGTCGCCGAGTTGGCCATCGAGCGGGCGAAGCGCCTGGTGGAGATGGGTCACGACGTCGTCGTGCTGCTCGACTCGATCACCCGGCTGGGCCGCGCCTACAACCTGGCCGCGCCCGCGTCGGGCCGGATCCTCTCCGGTGGCGTCGATTCCACGGCGCTCTACCCGCCGAAGCGCTTCCTGGGTGCCGCGCGCAACATCGAGGACGGTGGCTCGCTCACCATCTTCGCCACGGCGCTCGTCGAGACCGGCTCCACGATGGACACGGTGATCTTCGAGGAGTTCAAGGGCACCGGCAACGCCGAGCTCAAGCTGGATCGCAAGATCGCCGACAAGCGGGTCTTCCCCGCCATCGACATCGACGCGTCCGGCACCCGCAAGGAGGAGCTGCTGCTGAGCCCGGACGAGCTGGCGGTCATCGTCAAGCTGCGCCGGGTGCTGTCGGCGCTGGACGACCAGCAGGCCCTCGACCTGGTGCTCACCCAGCTGCGCAAGACCCGCACCAACATCGAGTTCCTGATGCAGGTCGCGAAGAACACGCCCGGCACCACCAACAACGACGACTGACGTCGTCGGTACAGGAGACGGTCCGGTGCTGCCCGCGGGCGCACCGGCCCGTCTCGTCTGCGGGCTCCTCGGTGCTCTGGTGATCGTCGCGGGCTGCTCCACCGGATTCACGCGTGTGGGCGGGGTGACGAGTGGGGCGTCCGTCACGAGCCCGGCACAGCCGGTGGTGCTGGTCGCCGCAGGCGACATCGCCTGCCCGCCGGGCGGTGAGCCCGCGCAACGGGCGTGTGGCCAGCAGGCGACGGCCGAGCTGACCGCCGGCCTGGGCCCCGCCGCGGTCCTCCCGCTCGGAGACGACCAGTACGACGACGGCTCCGACCGCGAGTTCGCCTCCTACGACGCGAGCTGGGGCCGCTTCCTCGACGTGACCCATCCCGTGGTCGGCAACCACGAGTACCAGACCCGCGACGCCGCGGGCTACTTCGGCTACTTCGGCGACCGCGCAGGCAAGCCGGGCCAGGGGTGGTACGCCACCGACGTCGGAGCCTGGCGGGTGATCGTGCTCAACTCCGAGTGCGCGGAGGTCCACGGCTGCGGTGACGACAGCGACCAGGGCCGCTGGCTGGCCGGTGAGCTCGCCGCCGGCACGCCGCGGTGCACGCTCGCCGCCTGGCACCGGCCCCGGTTCTCCTCCGGCGACGAGCACGGCGACTACCCGGCGGTCGCGCCACTGTGGGCGCAGCTGCACAAGGCAGGCGTCGACGTCGTCCTGAACGGGCACGACCACGACTACGAGCGCTTCGCCCCGCAGGACGCGGCCGGCCACCCCGATCCCGGCGGGCCGGTCGAGTTCGTCGTCGGCACCGGTGGCTTCAGCCTGCGCGGCTTCGGGCCGGCGAAGCCCAACAGCGTCGTCCGATGGTCGGACTCGTTCGGCGTCCTCGCCATGACCCTGCGTCCCGACGGCTACGACTGGCGGTTCGTCGACGCTCCCGGCGTCGACAGCGGGAGCGCGTCCTGCCGGTAGGTGCCGCCGGAACAATCCGTGGGTCCGGATGGTTCAATGACACGTCACGCTCCGGCTCCGGTTCACCCCAGTCAGACCAGGGGACCCGGCGCCACTTCGAGAGGAACCACCGTGCGTCAGGGCATTCACCCCCAGTACGTCGAGACCCAGGTCACCTGCGGTTGCGGCAACCAGTTCACCACGCGCAGCACGAAGGCCAACGGTGCGATCACCGTCGAGGTCTGCTCCGCCTGCCACCCGTTCTACACCGGCAAGCAGAAGATCCTCGACGCCGGCGGTCGCGTCGCCCGCTTCGAGGCCCGCTACGGCAAGCGCGCGGCCAAGTCCAACTAGCTCCACCGACGGCGCTCACCCCTCCCGGGTGGGCGCCGTCCGCATGTCCGAGGGAGTCACGAGGTGAGTGCACCGTCCGTGGACGCGTTGCTCATGGAGCACGCCGAGCTGGAACGTGCGCTCGCCGACCCCGCTGTGCACGCCGACGCCGGCAACGCCCGCAAGCTGGGCCGCCGCTACGCGGAGCTGGGCCAGGTGGTGGGGGCGGCGAAGGAGTTGGCGACCGTGCGCGAGGACGAGGCGGCCGCCCGCGAGCTGGCGGCCGAGGACCCGGGGTTCGCCTCCGAGGCGCAGGCCCTGGCCGCCCGCATCCCGGCCCTGGAGACGAAGCTCGCCGAGCTGCTCGTACCGCGCGACCCGCACGACGGCGACGACGTCGTGATGGAGGTCAAGTCGGGGGAGGGCGGCGAGGAGTCCGCGCTGTTCGCCGGTGACCTCGCGCGCATGTACACCCGTTACGCCGAGCGCCGCGGCTGGAAGGTCGAAATCCTCGACTCCAACCCCAGTGACCTGGGCGGCATCAAGGACCTGACGATGGTGCTGCGCTCCCGCGGCACGGACCCGCACGGGGTCTGGGCGGCGCTCAAGTTCGAGGGCGGGGTGCACCGCGTGCAGCGGGTGCCCGTCACCGAGTCGCAGGGCCGCATCCACACCTCCGCCGCAGGCGTCCTCGTGTACCCGGACACGGGCCAGGACGCCGACGTCGAGGTGGACGAGAACGACCTGCGCGTCGACGTGTTCCGCTCCTCGGGCCACGGCGGGCAGAGCGTCAACACCACCGACTCGGCCGTCCGGATCACCCACCTGCCCACCGGCGTCGTCGTGAGCTGCCAGAACGAGCGTTCGCAGCTGCAGAACCGGGCTCGGGCCATGGAGGTCCTGCGCTCGCGGCTGCAGGCGCTGCACGAGGCCGAGCAGGCGGCTGCCGCGTCGGTGGAGCGTCGCTCGCAGGTGCGCACGGTCGACCGCTCCGAGCGCATCCGCACCTACAACTTCCCCGAGAACCGCATCTCCGACCACCGTGTCGGCTACAAGGCCCACAACCTGTCCACGGTCCTCGACGGAGAGCTCGACGCCGTGGTGAACGCCCTGCAGGCGGCGGACCGAGCCGACCAGCTGGCGTCATGACCAGGCAGCCGCTCCGCCTGGCCATCGCCGACGCGGAACGGATGCTGGCCGCGTGCGGCGTCGCGTCGCCGCGGTTCGACGCCGAGACGCTCGCCGCGCACGTCGTCGGGGTGGAGCGCAGCAAGCTGATGATGCACCCGCTCGTCGACCCCTCGACCATCGATGCGCTGCACCGTCTCGCGGTGCGGCGATCCGCGCGCGAGCCGCTGCAGCACCTGCTCGGCACGGCCGTGCTCGGTCCCGTCGAGGTGGCCGTCGGTCCCGGGGTGTTCACACCTCGCCCGGAGACCGAGCTGCTGTTCGAGTGGGGCCTCGCGGCGATCTCGGGCGTGGAATCGCCGCTGGTGGTGGACCTGTGCACCGGATCGGGGGCGCTCGCGCTGGCCGTCGCGGCCGCCCGTCCGGACGCGGTGGTGCACGCCGTCGAGGCCGATCCCGGTGCGTTGACCTGGGCGCAGCGCAACATCGCCGAGCACGGCGGATCCGTCGTCCTCCACGCCGCCGACGTCCGCTGGCCCGACCTGCTGGTGGAGCTGGAGTCCCAGGTCGACCTCGTGCTGTGCAACCCGCCCTACGTCCCCGACCACACTCCGGTCCCTCCCGAGGTGCAGGACTGGGACCCGCCGGGAGCGGTGTTCGGCGGCCCGGACGGCCTGGAGATCATCCGGGCTGTCATCGCGACGTCCGCGGGCCTGCTGCGCTACGGCGGCCACCTCGCGATCGAGCACGACGACTCCCACGGCGAGGCCGTGCCTGCGCTCCTGCACCGCAGGCGCGTGCTCACCGACGTCGAGGAGCACCTCGACCTGAACGGACGCCCGCGCTTCGCCACCGCCCGGCGCCGCGAGCCCGACCTCCCCACAGCATCGAGCCCGCGCGATGCGGCGTGGGGCCCCTCCCAACCGCAATGAGCCCGCGCGATACGGCATAGGCTCCGCGCGTGGCTCCGATCTTCGACTGCTCCGACCCGGACGCTCGCGCGGACGGCCTCGCGGCCGCGGCCCGCACCGTGCGCGCCGGCGGGCTCGTGGTGCTTCCCACCGACACCGTCTACGGGCTGGGCTGCGACGCGTTCTCGAGCGCGGCGGTGCACAGCCTGCTCGCGGCCAAGAACCGGGGCCCGGACATGCCGGTGCCGGTGCTCGTCGGTTCCTGGTCGACGATCGACGGGCTCGTGACGGGCGTGCCGAAGACCGCGCGCGACCTGATCGAGGCGTTCTGGCCCGGCGGGCTGTCGCTGGTGTTGCCGCACGCCCCGTCGCTGGCCTGGGACCTGGGCGCCACCAAGGGCACCGTGATGCTCCGCATGCCGCTGCATCCGGTGGCGCTGGAGCTGCTGCGCGACGTCGGCCCGATGGCCGTGTCGAGCGCCAACGTCTCCGGCTCCCCGCCCGCGACCACCGTCGAGGAGGCCGAGGCCCAGCTGGGCGAGTCGGTCGGCGTCTACCTCGACGGCGGCCCCTCGGGCGACCCGGTCGCGAGCACCATCGTCGACCTGACGGCGGAGACCCCCCGCGTCCTGCGCGCCGGGGCGGTGACGACGGAACAGCTGGAGGAGGTCCTGGGCCGGGACGTCCCCGCGCTCGGCCGCTGAGCGGGACGTGCTCGTCGTACGGGCATGACCGTGCACTGCCCGTCCGCCACTGCCGTCCGCCACTGCCGTCCGCCACTGCCGATCGAGCGGGCGATCCTCCGACGCGGCGGCTCAGGAACCGGTCGGCAGTAGTCGCGCCACCGCCGCGTCGAAGTACGCCGCGCTGTCCTGCACGATGTTGTGGGTGTGCCCGAAGAGCTCGAAGTTGATCAGCCCGAACAGTGCCGTCCAGGCGAACACCGCGCGGGCGCCCAGCGCGGCGGGCAACCCCAGCTCCTCCGCGACGCCCGGCACCAGCGCGCCGTCGTCGACGCTCCCGGTCGCGTCGATCTCGCCGGTGGCGATGCCGTCCACCACGACCTGGCTGAGCACCACGCCGACCCGGCCCGCCGGCCCGATCGTCGACTCGGGCGCCGCGTATCCGGGCACCGGCGAGCCGTAGACCAGCGCGTACTCGTGCGGATGGGCCAGCGCCCACTCCCGGGCCGAGCGGCAGACCGCGAGCCAGCGGGCTCGGATGTCGGGGCCCGCCGCGGCGCCGGCCGCCTCTGCTGCGGCGCCGAGCGCGTCGTAGGCGTCGACGATGAGGGCGGTCAGCAGGTCGTCGCGGCTGGGGAAGTAGCGGTAGACCGCGCTCGACGCCATGCCCAGCTCCCGGGCCACGGCCCGCAGCGAGAGGGCGGCCGCACCACTGGTGGCGAGGTGGGCCCGGGCCACCTCGGCGATCTCCCGGGTCAGTTCGGCACGGACGCGGGCGCGGGTTCCGGCGGCACTCATGCGGTGCAGTCTGCCACATCTCGGAGCACCGGACTCAGAAAAGAGCAGTGCTCGGCATCATGGAGTCGCGCAATTCGCGCGCAGGAACGTGCCGACTCGCGCGCAGGAACGTGCGGACTCGCGGGGGTCGGGCCGGACGGCAGGTCGCGGCGGGTACCGTGACACGACGTGACGGCTGAGCAGAGCACCCCCTTCTGGGGCCCCGATTTCGACGCGCTGACCCAGCAGGACCCGGAGATCGCCGGAGTCGTGCTCGACGAGCTGGAGCGCCTGCGCGGCGGTCTGCAGCTCATCGCCAGCGAGAACCTCACCAGCCCGGCCGTGCTGGCCGTGCTCGGCTCGACGCTGTCGAACAAGTACGCCGAGGGGTACCCCGGCCGCCGCTACTACGGCGGCTGCGAGGTGGTGGACCGCGCGGAGGAGATCGGCAACGCGCGCACCAAGGAGCTGTTCGGCGCCGAGCACGTCAACCTGCAGCCGCACTCCGGCGCGTCGGCCAACTTCGCCGTGTACGCCGCGTTCACCAAGCCCGGCGACACCGTCCTCGCCCTGGACCTCAAGCAGGGCGGCCACCTCACCCACGGCTCCAAGGTCAGCTTCTCCGGGCAGTGGTTCAACGCGGTGAGCTACACCGTCCGCCAGGACACCGAGCTGATCGACTACGACCAGGTCCGCGACCTGGCCCGCGAGCACCGGCCCAAGATGATCATCGCCGGCGCCACCGCGTACCCGCGTCTGATCGACTTCAAGGCGTTCCGCGACATCGCCGACGAGGTGGGTGCCATTCTCATGGTCGACGCCGCCCACTTCATCGGCCTGGTGGCCGGCAAGGCGATCCCGTCGCCGGTCCCGTTCGCCGACGTCGTCACGGCCACCACGCACAAGGTGCTGCGCGGCCCCCGCGGCGGCATGATCCTGGCCCGCGAGGAGCACGCGAAGGCGGTCGACAAGGCCGTGTTCCCGTTCTCGCAGGGCGGCCCGCTGATGCACGCCGTCGCGGCCAAGGCCGTGGCCATGCGGGAGGCGGCCCAGCCCGCGTACCAGGCCTACGCCGCCCAGGTCATCGCCAACTGCCAGGCACTGGCCAAGAGCCTGGAGGCCGAGGGCATGCGTGCGGTCTCCGGCGGCACCGACACGCACCTCGCGCTCGTCGACCTGCGCCCGATCGGCGTCTCGGGCGCCGACGCCGAGGCGCGGTCGGGCCTGGCCCGCATCACGCTCAACAAGAACTCGATCCCCTACGACCCGGCGCCGCCGCTGAAGCCGTCCGGCCTGCGGGTCGGCTCGCCCAGCGTCACCACCCAGGGCATGGTGGAGTCGGACATGGCGGTGATCGGTTCGCTGCTCGCCCGCGCCGTCAAGGCCGAGCACGGCACCGCGGCCGGTGACGCCGAGCTGGCGGCGGTGGCCGAGGAGGTGGGCGTTCTGGTGTCGCGCACGCCTGCCTACCCCCGCCCCTGACGGAGCCGGCCCGTGCTCGTCGTCCCGTACCGCGAGTTCCTGCTCGCCGGGCTGACGGCGGCCGTCATCACGTTCCTGCTGGTCGGGCCCGTCCGGGTGCTCGCACTGAAGCTCGGCGCGGTCGCCTGGCCCCGCGGCCGTGACGTGCACGTCACCCCGACCCCCCGCTGGGGCGGGCTGGCGATGCTCGGTGGCGTGCTGTGCGGCGTCCTGATGGCCTACCAGCTCCCGGCGCTGCGGCTGGCGTTCGACTACTCGAACGAGGTCGTGGGCGTGATGATCGCGGCCGTGTTGCTGGCGGGGGTCGGGGCGCTGGACGACCGCTACGACCTCGACGCGCTCACGAAGTTCGCGGGCCAGGTGATGGCCGCGGGCGTGCTGATCATCTTCAGCGTGCAGTGGGTGTTGTTCTGGGTGCCGTGGGGGCCGTGGGGCACCGGCAACTTCCTCGTGCTCGGCCAGGAGCAGGGGCTGCTGGTCACGGTCGTGCTGACGGTCGCACTGGTGAACGCCATGAACTTCGTGGACGGGCTCGACGGGCTCGCCGCGGGGATCGGGATGATCTCGGCACTCGCGACGGGGGCGTTCGCGCTCGGCCTGATCGTCAAGGTGGCGGGCAACGACCCGTCCTACTACTCGCCCGCGCTCATCGCCGCCGTACTGGCCGGGGCCTGCATCGGCTTCCTGCCGCACAACTTCAACCCGGCCCGGATCTTCATGGGCGACTCCGGCTCGATGCTGATCGGCCTGCTGCTCGCGGCGGCGACGACGATGGAGTCGGGCAAGTCGCCGCTGAGCAACACCCCGGCCGTCAACGCGCTCGCCCTGTTCGCGCCCCTCATCGTCATCGCCGCGGTGATCTTCGTGCCTCTGCTCGACCTGCTCATGGCCGTCGTCCGCCGCACCCGCAACGGGAGGAGCCCGTTCGCGCCGGACAAGATGCACCTGCACCACCGCCTGCTGGAGATCGGCCACAGCCAGCGGCGTGCCGTGTTGCTGATCTACCTCTGGGCCGGGGTGCTGGCGTTCGGCGCGGTCGCGCTGTCCCTCATCGACGACCCGGTGGTGGTCCTCTGGGCGGTCGGCATCGGGCTCGTGTTCGCCGTGCTGGTGTCCGTCGTGCCCCGCGCGCGGCGACGGGACGTCGCGGCGGGTGACCGACAGCCCGTTCCATGATCGAATCAAAACGGACAAGTGGTGCAGAGTGATCTGGCATGCGGCTCCTTCTCGCAGGTCAGGGGGTGCGCCGGGCGCCGGTGACGCTGTGGTAGCGTCCGTGGGACGGGCCGGTCCACGGCTCTGCTTGCCGTGCCGGTTGCCCCGTGTGGGTGTTCCGCGGTGAGCGCTTCCAGCGCCGAGGCGAGGAGTTGCTCTTGACCAGTCACACCGTGGCCGATCGCCTCCTGGGCCCCACGTCCTGAGCAGACCCGTGAACACCAGTGGGCCGGAGCTGGGCGACCTGCTCTCCATGGGCCTCACCCTGGCCCTCTGCGTCGTCATCGGGTTCGGCCTCGGATGGCTCGCCGACCTGCCGTTCGGCACGTTCCCGGCGTTGGCGATGGCAGGTCTGGCGCTGGGTGTGGTCGCTGCATCCACCTACGTCTACAAGCAGTTCAAGAGGTTCTCGTGAGTTCAGCGTCGATGAGGTCGGGGGTTCAACCGTGGTAGCCGGCGCCTCGCCCTACACGCCGCCCGTCACCCGGGCCACGTTCCGGCGATCCTGGCAGATGGCCGCCGTGGTCACCGTGGTGGCCGTCGGAGTGCTGGTGATCCTGGGCTACGGCCTCTTCGGGTTGTTCCTGGCCGTCGGAGTGGCGCTGGGCCTGGCCAACTCCTGGGCCGTCATGCGGGCGGTCGCCAACTTCGCTAACACCCAGCCGTCCAAGGTGAAGTTCTCGGGTTCGGTGCTGGCCAGGCTTGCGGTCATCACGGTGCTCGCGCTCGCCTGTGCGTACCTCTTCCGCCCGGCGGGAATCGCCGTCTTCGCAGGCCTCGCCCTCTTCCAGTTCCTCGCCATCGTGAGTTCGATGCTGCCGCTGATCAAGGAGATCCGTCAGAAATGAGCCTCGTCCTCGCTGCGGAGAACACCATCACCCCCGGCGCGCACTGGACCGGTGAGTTCCTGGGCGTGACCCTCAACATCGACACCATCCTCGGCACGCTCATCGCCGGGATCGTCATCTGCGGCCTCGGCTACTACATGGCCAGCCGCGCCACGAAGGGCCGGCCCTCAGGCCTCCAGGTGGCCTTCGAGGCACTCGCGGGCTGGGTGCAGGGCCAGGTCCAGGACGGCATGGGCAAGCGGCCGCCGCGCGGCGTGGTCGGCCTGTGCATCACGCTCTTCGCGTTCATCCTCGCCTGCAACTGGCTCGCCGCCCTGCCGTCGGAGCACTACATCCCGCCGCCCACGGCCGACGTCAACCTGGTCTACCCGCTGGCGCTGCTCGTGATCGTCTGGGTGAACGTGGCAGGCATCCGCAAGAACGGTGCCGGCAAGCACTTCGGGCACCTCACCAAGCCCTACGCTGCGCTGGCGCCGATCGAGTTCATCACCCAGTTCCTCTCCCGCCCGGCGTCGCTGGCGCTGCGGCTGTTCGGCAACATCTTCGCCGGTGGGATCATGGTGTCGGTCATCGCGCTGATGCCGGCGTACATCCTCTGGGCGCCCAACGCGGTCTGGAAGCTGTTCGACATGTTCATCGGCGTGATCCAGGCCCTGATCTTCACGCTGCTCACCCTGATCTACTTCAGTGAGGCGGTGGGTAGCGATGACGAGGCTGCCCACCACTGACCGTCCCCGCTCCCACCCACAGACCCCGTGTGCCGCGAGCGCGGCACGGAAGCAACGAGGAGAGACATGAGCATTGTCCTGGCCCAGGCGGCCGCAGGCATCTCCGGCAACGTGACGCTCGGCCTGGCCATGGTCGGCGGCGGCCTGGCACTCGGTGGCGGCGCCATCGGCGCGGCCGTCGGCGACGGCCTGGCCGGTTCCGCGGTCATCCAGGGCGTGGCCCGCCAGCCCGAGGCCGCAGGCCGCCTGAACACCACGATGTTCCTGATCCTCGGTCTGGTCGAGGGCATGTACTTCATCAACCTGGCGTTCATGGCCCTGTTCGTGTTCGTCACCGGCGCGGCCTGAGTGGAGACGACATGACGGCCACGATGGCAGCGGGGGCCACCCAGAACTTCCTGGTCCCCAACGCCACCATCATCGTCGTGTTCCTGATCTTCCTGGCGATCCTGTTCTTCTTCTACCGCTTCGTCGTGCCGCCGCTGACCAAGGCGATGGACGAGCGGGACCAGATGAACCGCAAGCAGGTGGAGGAGCGCGACGCCGCCCAGCGTCGCCTCGTCGAAGCCCGGGAGCGTTACGACTCGGCGCTGGCGGACGCACGGGCCGAGGCCACGGCGATCCGTGACGAGGCCCGTGCCGATGCGCAGCACATCCGCGACGAGATGCGGGCCGACACCGACCGCCAGGTCGCGGAGATCCACCGTCGCGGCGAGGAGGAGCTCGCGGCCCAGCGGGCGCAGGCCGTGGGCGAGCTGCGCGGCGAGATCGGCGGTCTGTCCACGGACCTGGCGAGCCGGATCCTCGGTCGCCCGGTCGGCCAGGACGGGCCGCAGCGCGCCACGATCGAGCAGTTCCTCGCGGAGCTGGACGAGAAGCAGACCACGGGGGGACGTCGCTGATGGCCGAGTTCATCGCCGAGCTGGTCGGCTTCGTCGTCATCCTGTTCGTGCTCTACCGCTTCATCCTGCCGCTGATCAAGAAGTTGGTCATCGACCGCCAGGAGGCGGTGCAGAAGCAGGTGGACGAGGCCGAGGAGGCCACGCGCAACCTCGAAGCCGCCCAGGCGCGCTTCGAGTCCGCGGTGGAGCAGGCCAAGGGCGAGGCGGCCCGCATCCGCGATGACGCCCGCGCCGATTCCACCCGCATCCACGACGAGCTGGTGGCGCAGGCCGAGCAGGAGGTCGAGCGCATCAAGCAGCGCGGCCAGGAGCAGCTGGCGGCCCAGCGCGAACAGGTCGTGCGCGGGCTCCGGTCCGAGCTCGGCGGCACGTCGATGCAGCTGGCCGAGCGGGTCGTGGTCTCGTCGCTCGACGACGACACCTCGCGCAGCGCCACCGTCGACAGCTTCTTGAACGAGATCGAGACCATGCCGGCACGTGCGGCAGCTGGTAGCGAGATCGAGACCATGCCGGCACGTGCGGCAGCTGGTAGCGAGACCGAGACCATGCCGGCCCGCGCCGGTGACAGCCGGCAGGCCGCGCCCGCCGGGGGAGGGGCGTCCTGATGGCGTCCGTGCTGCAGTCCGCCAGCCGCGAGTCGATGTCGGCGGCCACCTCCGCCCACGACGCCCACGTCGACGGGTCGTCCGGCGCGGATCTGGCCCGGCTCGGCGACGACCTGTTCGCCGTGCTGGCGCTACTGGCGGGCGAGCCCTCGCTCCGGCGGCACCTGGCCGATCCCGCGGTGGCGCCCGGCGCGCGCACCGGGCTCGCCGATCAGCTGCTGAGCGGCAAGGTCGGCCGCACGGCGCTGGACGTCGTCTCCGATCTGGTCTCCTCCCGCTGGTCGCGGGCCGGTGACCTGTCGGAGGCCGTCGAGACGCTCGCGCGCCGTTCGACGCTCGGCGTCGCCGAGAAGGACGGCAGCCTCGACCGCGTCGAGGACGAGCTGTTCCGCTTCG
>JBBQEF010000182.1:0-11636 GCA_038320445.1 Mycobacteriales bacterium | reverse complement strand
ACACCCTGCGCGACGAGACCGCGCGACGCTGCCCGGTCAGCGTGCTGTTCGCCCGGGCCGGAGTGAAGATCACCAACGACTGGACGCAGATCAAGCCCGAATAGCAGCGCTCCGGCAATTCCCGGCACGATCATGGGCCGGTCGGCGACCATGTCCGGATGGGGGACGAGCCGCTGATCGGCGTCGACGACATGGAGACGCCCTACTGGGCGCTCGGGTACGAGAAGGTCGCGCAGGCCGGGCTGCGCGAGGTCGCCGCCGCGGTGCCGCGCACCATGGCCCGCGTCGTGGGCTGGGCGTGGCGCTCGGCGCCGCGCCTGACGTTCCTCGCCGGGGTGCTCCAGCTGGCCACCGGGGTCATCCAGGCGTTCGGCCTGCTCGCCACGGCCGACGTGTTCGCGCGCCTGCTGGCGGCCGGCCCGACCCCGGACCGCGTCCTGGCCGCGCTGCCCGCGCTCGCGGTGGTGGTCGGGGCCTACGCGCTGCGCGGGCTCCTCGACGCGGCCGAGGGCGCGGTGTCGGCCACGCTCGGGCCGCTGGTCGAGCGCCGTGCGGTGGACGAGCTCTACAGCGCGCTCATCCGCGTCGATCTCGCGTCGTTCGACGAGCCGGACTTCACCCAGCTCGTCGAGCGGGTCACCGACGGCGCACCCAGCCGCCTCCGCGGCGCCGTCCGGATGACGGGCGACCTGACGTCGCTGGGCGTCTCGGCCACCTCGGCCGTGGTCGCGGCGGGCGTGCTGCACCCCGTGCTGGCCCCGGCCGTGCTGCTCGCCGCGGCCCCGCAGGCGTGGGCGCAGGTCAAGGGGGCGCAGATCGCCTTCGACTCGTGGTTGCGGACCTCGTCGCGGGCCCGGCGGCTCGCGGTCGCCTCCGATCTGATCTCCGAGCGGGACAACGCGGCCGAGGTGCGCGCGTTCACCACGCAGGAGGTGGTGCTGGCCGAGCACCGGCGGATCGCCGACGACCTCACGCGGGAGGCCGTCCGCGTCGGGCAGCGCCAGAACCGGGCGACCACCGCCGGTCGCGCGCTGTCGGGTGTCGGGACCGGGATCGGCTTCGGCGTGCTCGGCGCCCTGCTCTTCGCCGGCGGGCTGCCGCTCGCGCTGGCCGGCACCGCCGTGCTGGCCATGCGGGCCGCCTCGTCGTCGATCGTCAGCTCGATGTACATGGTCAGCCAGCTCTACGAGTCCGGCTTCACCCTCGACCTGCTGCGCACCCTCGTGGTCGACGCGGCCGGCCGCACCCGGCCGCCGGCCGTCACCTCCCTGCGCGGCGACCCCGAGGTGATCACGCTCGACCGCGTGTCGTTCTCCTACCCCGGGCAGGACTCGGCGGCGCTGCTCGACGTCTCGGTGACGCTGCGCCGCGGCCAGGTGATCGCGCTCGTGGGCGAGAACGGCTCCGGCAAGTCGACGCTGGCGAAGGTGCTCACCGGCCTGTACCTGCCCGAGACCGGCACCGTGACCTGGGACGGCGTCGACACGGCCGGGGTCGATGCCGGCGAGCTGCACCAGCGGATCGCCGTCGTGATGCAGGACCCGCTGCACTGGCCGATGACCGCCGCCAACAACGTGCGCATCGGCCGTCTCGACCGGCCCGATCCCGGCGACGGCGTGCTGGCCGACGCGGCCGCCCGCTCGGGTGCCGACGTCGTGCTCGCGGCGCTCCCCGACGGTGCCGCGACGATGCTGTCCCGGCAGTTCCAGAAGGGTCGCGACCTCTCGGGCGGGCAGTGGCAGCGGCTGTCGGTGGCCCGCGGGCTCTACCGCGACGCCCCGCTCGTGATCGCCGACGAGCCCACCGCCGCGATGGACGCCCGCGCCGAGCACGCGGTGTTCGCCGCGCTGCGCGAGATGGGCGGCACCGACCGGATCACGGTGCTGGTCACCCACCGGCTGGCCAACGTCCGCCACGCCGACCAGATCCTGGTGCTGGACCGCGGCAGGCTCGTGGAGCACGGCCGGCACGAGGACCTGATGGCCGCTGGTGGGATCTACCACGAGCTGTTCAGCATCCAGGCCCGCGCCTATGCCGACGTGGGACCCGCCTGACGCGCGGACAGGTGCGCGTCGGCCAGCTCGGCCAGCAGCTCCGGGCGGTCGATCGCGGCGAACGCCCCGCAGTCGGGCAGGGTCACCAGCCGGGCCCCCGGGATGTCGGCCGCGAGCCGCTCCCCGAGGCTGCGCGGGAACGCCCGGTCGTCGTCGCCCCACGCGACCAGCACGGGGCGCGGGAAGTCCCGGTTCTCCTCGGCGGCGGCCAGGGTGTGCCGCGGGTGCATGTCGCGGAGTACGGCCCGCAGGTCGCGGCGCACGCCCGCCTGCCGCAGCGGGGCGGTCCAGCGGCGCAGCACGGCGTCGTCGACGCCGCGGTGGGTCAGCGGCCGGACCGTCCCCAGCCGGCGCACGACCGCCAGCCGGGCTGCCCACGCCAGCACCTGCAGCGCCCCGGGCAGGCGCAGCGGCGCGAGCAGGAACCCGAACGTGTCGGGCGGGTAGGACTCGTAGGCGTCACAGGCGGTCAGCACGACCGACGCCACCCGATCGCGGTGGCGGGCCATCAGGATCTGGGTGAGCGCCCCGCCGGAGTCGACGCCGACGACGTGCGCCCGCGGCACCGCGAGGGCATCGAGCACCTCGACCAGCAGCAGCGCGAGGCCGGGCGGGCTCAGGTCGGAGCCCGGGCGGGCCGGGAGGGCGTGCGCGCCGAGCGGCAGCTCCGGCACCAGGCACCGGTACCCCCGCTCGACCAGGAGCGGGGTCAGCCCGGCGTAGAAGTCCGGGTCGGACAGCGCCGCGTGGACGAGCAGCACCGGTGGGCCCTCCCCGCCGGTATCGATCACCCGGACCGGTCCGTGCGGGGTGTCGACGGTACGGAGCGCGGGCGTCGCGAGCACGGCCATGGATCCTCCTGAATCTCGGCTCAACAACGGCACCCTATCGCGTTGAAGTTCCGCTCAACAAGGGCGTGCCCTAGATTCGGGAGGTGGCCGGCCGACGCATGACATCCGAGCGGCGTCGCACCCACCTGCTCGACGCCGCCGCGGAGCTGGCCGCGGGACGCGACCTGGCGACGCTGTCGGTGGAGCAGATCGCCGCGCACGCGGGGGTCTCGGAGGGTCTGCTCTACCACTACTTCCCCACCAAGCAGGCCCTGCTCGTGGCGGCCGTGCGCCGTGCCGCCGACGCTATGCACGCGGCGCTCGACGCGGTGCCGCTCGCTCCCCCGTCCACCGCGCTGTCGGTCGGGCTGACCGCCTACCTCGATCACGTGCAGGCCGACCCGACCGGGTGGCGGTCGCTGCTGCAGGCGGGCTCCGGGGAGCTGGCCGGGATCGCCGCCGAGGTGGACGAGCACGCCGTCCGGCTGCTGCTGGCCGCCCTCGGCGTGCAGGCGCCGTCGGCCGCGTTCGCGCTCGCGGTCGACGCCTGGCTCGCGTTCGAGAAGCAGGCCTGCCTCGGCTGGCTCGACCACCCGGAGGTGCCGCGCGAGGCCGTCGCCGACCTGCTGGGCTCCACGTTCGACCGGACGCTGGAGGCGACGGCACGCCACGACCCGCAGACACGGGAGGTGCTGGAGCGGCTCCTGGGTACGGTCGGGCCATGACGCTGCCGACGACCCCGCCGACCGACACCACGACCCCCGTCCCGGCCGGCGGACCGGTCGAGGAGCACTCCGCGCTCGCTCACCTCGACATCGAGGCGGGCGTCGCGACGATCACGCTCGACTCCCCGGCCAACCGCAACGCGCTGTCCGCCCGGCTGCGCCGGGAGCTGCTCGCGCACCTGCGCGCCGCGATCGCCGACGACGCCGTGCGGGTGATCGTGCTGACCCACACCGGCCCGGTGTTCTGCGCGGGGATGGACCTCAAGGAGTCGCGCGGCGCGGGCGCGCAGGACCAGGGCGTCAACGAGGTGCCGGAGCTGCTGCAGCTGATCTGGACCTCCCCCAAGCCCGTCGTCGCGAAGCTGGCGGGGGCGGCCCGCGCTGGCGGGGTGGGCATCGTCGCGGCGTGCGACATCGCGGTCGCCGCGCAGGAGGCCACGTTCGCGTTCAGCGAGGTCCGGATCGGCGTGGTACCGGCCGTCATCTCCGTCACCGTGCTGCCCCGGCTGCTCCCGCGCGCCGCACACGAGCTGTTCCTCACCGGCGAGACGTTCGACGGCACCCGCGCCGTCGCGGTCGGGCTGCTGAACTCCGCGGTGCCCGCCGCCGACCTCGACACCGAGGTGGCCCGCTACGTGGCGATGCTGCGACTCGGCGCGCCGGGCGCCCTCGCCGCCACGAAGGAGATGCTGCGGCGGGAGCGGCCGTCGTCGATGTCGGCCCGGTTCGACGAGATGCTGGCCCTGTCGGCGGGCTTCTTCGCTGCGGACGAAGGGCAGGAGGGCATGCGTGCGTTCGCGGAGAAGCGCCCGCCTGCGTGGGCCGTCACGCCGTGACGAACCGGTCAGGACGGCCGGGGCCGCCATCCGGGGTCCCGGCCCGACGCCGCGAGCGCCCGGTCCAGAGTGGACGCCCCGTCGGGGAGGGCCACCTCGGGCCCGTACCAGCCGCCGTCGCGGCCCATCTGCGCGATGGCCTCGACGCCCTCCAGCGCGGTCGCGGCAAGGGCTTCGGACACGGCGACGTCCTGCCCGGTGGCCACGGCGACGTCCCAGCCGTGCACGACGAACTCGGCGGTCATCATCGACCCGACGGCCGCGGCGGGCATCGTGGCGCCGGCGAACGTCGTGTCGCCCTCCCAGACGGCCGGATCGGCCCAGGCACGGGCGGTGGCCGCGCCCTGCTCGGCGGCCAGCGCACCCCAGTCCTGCTCCGGCACGCCGATCAGGTAAGGCGCCTCGTCGAAGCTCGTCCAGCTCGGGTCCATGCCTTTCCGCTCGGCGGCGAGCCGGCCGAGCAGCAGGCCGAACGCCAGGTGGTGCAGCACCTTCCCGGCGGTGTACTCGGCGCACGGGCTGGGATCGCCGAACCGGGCCGGATCGGCCCCGCGGATCGCCGCGACGGCGACGTCGACGCTCTGGCTCATGTGGTCTGCGGCAGGAAGGAGGTGAACAGCCATGCCGCCCAGTCTGGCCCACCACCGACGGCGCGCATTGGATGATTGCGACAGCTACCGTGGACGGTGTGGAGCTGCTGGCCGACCCCCTCGAGAAGGCGATCGACGTCCTCGCGGGCCGGCCGTTCGCGGCGTTGACGGGCGCGGGGCTCTCCACCGACTCCGGCATCCCCGACTACCGCGGCCCCGGCTCCCCGCGCCGCACGCCGATGACCTACCAGGAGTTCCTGTCCGGTGAGCCCGCGCAGCGCCGGTACTGGGCGCGCAGCCACGTCGGCTGGGCCCGGATGGCGCGCGCCGAGCCCAACGCCGGCCACACCGCCCTCGCCGGGCTGGAACGCGGCGGCGCACTCCGCGGCCTGATCACCCAGAACGTCGACGGGCTGCACGCGGCGGCCGGCAGCCGCGACGTGATCGACCTGCACGGCCGGATCGCCGACGTCATGTGCGTGGGGTGCGGGCGGCGCAGCCCGCGCGAGGAGCTGCAGCGCCGGTTCACCGTGCTCAACCCCGGCTTCGTGGAGGAGGCGGGCGCGGGCGTCGAATCCGCCCCGGACGGCGACGCGGAGCTCGACGCCACCAGCGGCTTCCGGCTGGCACCGTGCGTCGGCTGCGGCGGCGCGCTCAAGCCCGACGTCGTGTTCTTCGGCGAGAACGTGCCGAAGGAGCGGGTGGCGCGGGCGTACGGCATGGTCGACGCGGCCGCGGCGCTGCTCGTCGCGGGGTCGTCGTTGACGGTCATGTCGGGCCTGCGGTTCGTGCGCCACGCCCACAAGCGCGGCATCCCGGTGGTGATCGTCAACCGGGGCCCGACGCGGGGCGACGGGTTCGCCTCGGTGCGCCTCGACCGGGGCTGCTCCGAGGCGCTCACGGCCCTGGCCGCGCGCTCGGCGGGCGGGAACGGTCCCGGGCCGGACCACGGGTAGCGCCCGCGATCATTCGCGTCCGGCGGCCCGTGACGAGGTCACGGCCGCCGACACCGCGTCGACGAGCCGGTCGACGCCCGCCGACACGCACCAGCAGAGCGGGACGAGGACCACGATCGCGAGCACGACCTGGAACGGGAAGGCGAGCTGCGTGATCCACAGCTCGACCGCATCCCACCAGTCCGCGATCATCCGTGCCACGCCCCACACAGTAGACCGGGCCGGAGTTGGCTAGGTTCGGTGCATGTTCGCCGTCTACGCCGCCGAGCCCAACGCCGACGCTCCGCTGCAGTCCCTCACCGTGGGCGAGCGCCCCGAGCCCGAGGTGCCCGAGGGCTGGGTCGCGGTGAAGGTCGCCGCCGCCAGCCTCAACATGCACGACATCTGGACGCTGCGCGGGGTCGGCATCACACCCGAGCAGTTCCCGATGATCCTCGGCTGCGACGGGGCGGGCACGCTCGAGGACGGCACCGACGTGGTGCTGCACTCCGTGATCAACGCCCCGGGCTGGCACGGCGAGGAGACGCTCGACCCGAAGCGCACGCTGCTCACCGAGAAGCACCAGGGCACGATGGCCGACACCGTGGTCGTCCCGAGGCGCAACGCGATACCGCGGCCCGCGGCACTCACCGCGGTGCAGGCCTCCGTGATGGGCACGGCGTGGCTCACGGCCTATCGGATGATCTTCGTGAAGTCCGGCCTCCGCCCCGGCCAGACGATGCTCGTGCAGGGCGCATCCGGCGGCGTGTCCACCGCGCTGGTGCAACTCGGACGCGCGGCCGGGATGCGCGTGTGGGTGACGGGCCGCGACGACGACAAGCGCGCGCTCGCGGAGAAGCTCGGCGCGCACGCCACGTACCCGTCCGGGGCCCGGCTGCCCGAGCGCGTCGACGCCGTGTTCGAGACCGTCGGCGAGGCCACCTGGGCGCACTCGATGCGCGCGCTGAAGCCCGGCGGTGTGATCGTCGTCTCGGGCTCCACCAGCGGGCCCAACCCGGGCGCCGACCTGCAACGGCTGTTCTTCCTCCAGCTGCGTGTGATCGGGTCCACTATGGGCACCAGTGACGAGCTCCGCGATCTCCTGACGTTCGTGGCGAACGCGGGGATCGAGCCCGAGATCGGGCTGGAACTGCCGATGGACAAGGCATTCGACGGTTTCCGGTCCATGCTCGACGGACGCACGGCGGGCAAGATCGTGTTCACCCGCTGAAGCGCCGTCACCCGGTCGCGCACTTTTCTCACGCTGTGACCCTCACATGGTCCTCTCAGCAAGTACAGTCGGTGACCATGTCCGAGCCACTGAGTAGACGAGCGGCGGGAACGGTGTTCGTTCCGGCGCCGCGTATGACAGGTCTGGTCGAGCTGCTGGACCGGTTGGACCGCGCGGTCGACACCGCGCTGGTGCCGGTCACCTCGGCGGAAGGCGTCAGCCGCGACGGCTGGCGCGTGCTCCTGATGCTCTCCCGCGGCGGCGGCCGGAGCATGGGTGAGATCGCCTCGCACACGGCACTGCCCGCTCCCACCGCCACCCGCGTGGTGGATCGCCTCGTGGCCGCCCACCTCGCGTTCCGCAACACGGATCCGATCGACAGGCGCCGCGTCCTGGTCCACCTGGCCGCTCCCGGCCGGGCCGTCGTCGAGCGCGTCTGCGGTCGCGTGGAGCGCCGTGCCGGCGAGGCACTGGGCGCCACCCCCGAGCGCGCCCAGATCGCCGACCTGCTGGAGACCCTCGCCCTGCAGGACACCCGCAACTAGGCACGAGCACGGCGTGCCCGGCCCAGCCATCCTGCCTCGGGTCGGGCTACCACGGCCGGCTCGGCGGGGCGGCCGCGAGGCGGGCGCGCAGCTCGGCCAGGGCGGCCGGTACCTGCTCGTCGGCAGGTGCTCGACCAGCTCGCGTAGTTCGTCGCGGGGGGTGCTCGCCATCGGCGGCTCGATCGCGAGACGGGACAACGGGCTGTATCACGTCACCGCGTTGATCACCTGTTTCGTTTTACACACTCGGTTGTGTGGTCCTCCACCGACCTTCGAGATCGACATTGCCATGCTCGATCGGTACGGGAAACCGCGACGGAGGAGCGACATCGTGAACAGGATCAAGAAGGTGCTACTGAGCGGAACTGCGGCAGCACTGGTGTGCGGCACCGCGATGGTGGGGCTGGCGACGACGGCTGAGGCTTCTTCGCCGCTGAGCTGCTTCGCCCTGGAACAGCAGTCCATCGCCTACTACAACACCAGCCAGTACTACCACTCCCAGGGGATCTACTACGGCACCATCGGCAACGTCTTCATGTCCAACCTGATGTTCGACAACGAGCGTGTGTGGAACATCAAGTGGCTCAACGTGCAGGTCTGCTGACCAGGGCACGTCAGGAGCGCCCTGCGCGGAGATCGAGAGGACCTTGACCGGCTTGCCCGAGGGTGTGTCGGATCGATGCAGGTGATAAGAGTGCCGGCCATGATCCTCCCGAAGATCCGCGACCCCCGCTTCGTGACGATCCGCCGCGGTGGGACTCTGACCGATTCGGATCATCATCTCCTCGCTCTGTGGGCGGCTTCGTGCGCGGAGCACGTTCTCGACCTGTTCGAGTCGGCTCAGCCCGAGGATCCACGACCACGTCAGGCGATCGAACATGCCCGCGCCTGGGTGCGTGGCGAGGTCACGATGATGCAGGCTCGCGCGGCGGGCGGCCATGCGATGGGAGCGGCCGGAGACCTGCGTGGGGCGGCGCGGCACGCTGCCTACGCTGCCGGTCAGGCCGGGGCCGTCGCGCACGTCGCCGCCCACGAACTCGGGGCGGCCGCCTATGCGATCAAGGCCGCACGTGCCGGCGCGCCGGAGGGCGAAGGCGAGGCCGCGGGACGACGTGAGTGCCGGTGGCAGCGTGACCAGCTCCCGAAGGCGATCCGCGAGCTCGTGCTCGACGACCAGCGGTTGCGGAACGACATCTGCTGGTCGGTGTTCGACTGCTGAACACGCGGCGGGCGCCAACACTGCTTGCCTGCCCATCCACCTACGGGACGGGCATCGGCGACGAAGTCACCTGGCGTCGCGGCGTTCCGCGACGGCTACGGTGCGGGGTCAGCGTGATGTACTCCGCGGACGAGCCTGCCGAGGGGCGCCGGCGCCCGCTGTCCAAGGGTGCCTCCCCGGACGCTCGCCGACCCGGATGCCCGGCTCGAACCCCCGAGGGACTCAGAGGGCGATGAACCAGGGGTCCCGAGCGACACGATCCCGACCGTGGCCCGGCCCGCGGCCGGGTACGGGAACGCCGCCAGCAGCAGTGCGGCGGCGGCGACCACGACGACGCGCGTGAACCAGCTGCCCCGGGCGCAGAGCCACCCCGCCAGGAACGCCACGAGCGGCGGCAGCGCCGTGGAGTAGAGCCGGGCGATGTCCTCGGCCCGCGTGCCCACCGCACCGCTGGTGGTGGCGGTGACCGCGAACCCGACCACGGCGATCGCGATGACGCCGACCAGCAACAGGCCCCACCGGCGCTTCGAGCTGCCGGTGGCCACCCCGATCACGAAGACGACGAGCAGCACCACCGCCGCCGCGCCGACCCCACCCGGAACCGTCATGCACCCACGCTCAGGGCCGCAGGCCGTCGAGCAGCCGGGCCGGCACGACCGTGACCGGGAACGGCACACGCGCCTCGTGGGCCTCGTCGCCGACGACGTGGGCCACGTGCTCGTACCGGCCGTCGCCGTCGAGGTCGAAGACGGTGAGCGCACCGGGCTCGTCCGGGTCGAGCAGCCAGTAGGTCTGCACGCCCATCCGCTCGTAGTGCGCCCTCTTCGTGTTGCGGTCGTGCAGCGCGGTGCTGCGCGACAGGACCTCTCCCACCATCAGCGGGGCCGGCGCCGGGCTCACGATGAGCACCCCGTCGATGAGCTCGTACCGGTTGCCGTCATCCGGCATCGCCTCCAGGTCCGCGACCGTGAACGGGCGACCTGTCGGGATGACGGCGTGGCTGGTCATGACACCCATGGTCCCCTCCTTCGTCCCGGAGGCATAGACGGAACCCGAGGGCGATGGGTTCCCTACTTCTTGGCCTTCTCACCCGTGGAGTCGGTGGAGAGCGCGGCCACGAAGGCCTCCTGCGGCACCTCGACCCGTCCGATGGTCTTCATGCGCTTCTTGCCCTCCTTCTGCTTCTCCAGGAGCTTGCGCTTGCGGGTGATGTCGCCGCCGTAGCACTTGGCGAGCACGTCCTTGCGGATCGCGCGGATGTTCTCGCGCG
Source organism: Mycobacteriales bacterium (assembly GCA_038320445.1). Lineage (GTDB taxonomy): Bacteria > Actinomycetota > Actinomycetes > Mycobacteriales > Pseudonocardiaceae > Pseudonocardia. The sequence continues at coordinate 1,401 of JBBQEF010000182.1, read as the reverse complement.
CGATGATCCGCGAGCCGATGGCCGCCTGGATGGGCACCTCGAACTGCTGGCGCGGGATCAGCTCGCGCAGCTTGGTGGTCATCGTGGTGCCGTAGGCGTAGGCGGAGTCCTTGTGGCGGATGGCCGAGAACGCGTCCACGGCCTCGCCCTGCAGCATGATGTCGACCTTGACGAGATCGGCCTCCTGCTCTCCCGCCTCCTCGTAGTCGAGCGAGGCGTAGCCACGGGTGCGCGACTTCAGCGCGTCGAAGAAGTCGAAGATGATCTCGGCGAGCGGCATCGTGTAGCGCAGCTCGACGCGGGTCTCCGAGAGGTAGTCCATGCCGCCGAGCTGGCCGCGGCGCGTCTGGCACAGCTCCATGATCGCGCCGATGAACTCCGAGGGCGCCAGTACCGTGACCTTGACGACCGGCTCGAAGATCTGTGCGACCCGCCCGGTGGGCCAGTCGGACGGATTGGTCACGGTCAGCTCGACCCCGTCGTCGCGCACCACCCGGTAGACGACGTTGGGCGCGGTCGAGATGAGGTCCAGGCCCGCCTCGCGCTCCAGGCGGTCGCGAGTGATCTCCAGGTGCAGCAGGCCGAGGAAGCCGCAGCGGAAACCGAAGCCCAGCGCCGCGGAGGTCTCCGGCTCGTAGGTCAGGGCGGCGTCGTTGAGCTGGAGCTTGTCCAGGGCGTCGCGCAGCTCGGGGTAGTCCGAGCCGTCGACCGGGTAGAGGCCCGAGTAGACCATCGGCCGCGGCTCCCGGTAGCCGACGAGCGGCTCGGTGGCGCCGTGGCGCAGGCTCGTGATCGTGTCGCCGACCTTCGACTGCCGGACGTCCTTCACCCCGGTGATGAGGTAGCCCACCTCGCCGACGCCCAGGCCGCGCGACGGCTTGGGCTCGGGCGAGACGATGCCCACCTCCAGCAGCTCGTGCGTGGTGCCGGTGGACATCATCTTGATGCGCTCGCGCGGCGTGATCCTGCCGTCGACCACGCGGATGTAGGTGATGACGCCGCGGTAGGTGTCGTAGACCGAGTCGAAGATCATCGCTCGGGCCGGGGCGTCGGAATCGCCGACGGGGGGCGGGGTGAGCCGGACGACCTCGTCGAGCAGCTCCCCGACGCCCAGGCCGGTCTTGGCGGACACGCGCAGCACCTCGCTCGCATCGCAGCCGACGACGTGGGCGATCTCGGCGGCGTAGCGGTCCGGGTCGGCCGCAGGCAGATCGATCTTGTTCAGGACCGGGATGATCGTGAGGTCCTTCTCCATCGCCAGGTAGAGGTTCGCGAGCGTCTGGGCCTCGATGCCCTGCGCGGCGTCCACCAGCAGGACCGCTCCCTCGCACGCCTCCAGCGCGCGGCTGACCTCGTAGGTGAAGTCGACGTGGCCGGGCGTATCGATCATGTGCAGGACGT
>JBBQEF010000181.1:0-11656 GCA_038320445.1 Mycobacteriales bacterium | reverse complement strand
GAACGCGAACTCCCAGAGCCGGGCCAGTGGATGGAAGTAGGCCAGCGGCTGGTTCTCGGCGGTGAGCTCGATCGAGAAGGCCAGCGATGCGGCGAACGCGGTCGCCGCCGCGCCGGTGGTGAGAGTGCGGAGGCGCTCGGCGTCACCGCGGGCGCCCAACGCGGCTGCGGCGACCAGCAACGGCCAGACCAGGAAGAACTGTCCCTGGATGGACTGAGACCAGGAGTGCTGAACGACGCTGGTGACGTTGCTGCGGGCGGCGTAGTCCACCGAGTCCGCGGCGAGTCGCCAGTTCTCGACGAAGAATCCGGCGGCCAGTACCTCGCGCAACGTCTATGGCCAGCGGCCCTCCGGCAGCACGACGGCGGCCGCAACAGCGGTGACGACCAGCACCAGCGCCGTGGCCGGGACCAGCCGCACGACGGTCCGGCTCCAGCGCCGCGGCAGGTCCAGAGGACCCGCCCGGCGGCGCGGACGAGCTGGCCTGTGAGCAGGAACCCGGTGATCACGAAGAACACGTCGACACCGCCGGACACCCGGCCGAGCCACACGTGGTAGATCACGACCAGAGCGACGGCGACGGCGCGCAGGCCCTGCAGCTCGGGTCGGTAGGTGCTGGTCAGGCGGTCACCGGTGGCGGTCGGGCTCACCCGAGTGGCTCGCGGCTCTCGTAGACGTCGGGGACACCGTCGGCGTCGGTGTCGCGTTCCTCGGCCTCGCGCAGCAGCCGGTAGTGCCGGTTGCGGATCCGCAGGACGACCGAGGCGAGCAGGGCGGCCACCACCGACCCGAGGAGCACGGCCACCTTGACGTGGTCCTCCTGCTCGCTGCCCGCGCCGAAGGCAGCTCGCCGATCAGCAGAGACACGGTGAAGCCCACGGCGAGGGTGAGCAGGAAGGCGCGCAGCGCCGCCGGCAGGTGCGTGCCGATCACGGCCAGCACGGCGAGGGCGAAGGCGATGTCGGTCGCGGTCGGGATCGCCAACCCGGTGAGCGCGTCGCCGCCGGTGCCCGAGTTGATCGCGAGGTAGACCAGGGCCGGCACCGCCATGCCACCGACCGCCGCCGCGACCGGCAGGGCGGCGCGGCGGGGATCGCGCAGGTCGCCGGCGACGAACTCCCGCTTGAGCTCCAGCCCGGCGACGAAGAAGAAGACGGCCAGCAGGCCGCCCGCGGCCCACTGCCCGAGCGTCAGGTCCAGGTGCAGGGCGGCGGGGCCGACCGTCAGCCCGGTCAGGGCGGTGTAGGACTCCGACCAGGGCGAGTTGGCCCAGATCAGGGCGAGCACCGCGGCCCCGACCAGCAGGCCCCGCCTACGGTCTCGGTGCGCAGGATGTCGTCGATCCGGCTGACCTCCGACCAGGTGCCGCGGCCGAACAACGTCGGGGTCGAACGGGTGCGTGGCGAACTCACGGACTCCTCGGGAGGGGTCGACGACGGGACCGCCGACCAGACTTCCCGGCACACCACATCCAACGGTACGTGAACCTCGTCGCAGAGCAGCGCACCGTAGTGAAACCGACGGGCTTGTGATCGTTTCGGGGACCCGCCTGGGTGCCGATCCGGAGCGGATCGCCGCGGTCAGGGAGCCGTCGGGCATCGTCGCGATGCTGGCGCCGGGCGCCGACCTCGGCGGCGTCCGCAGGCAACGGCAGGCTCTCTCGCGGCCGCGTCGGGGGTTTGACATGCTCTGCTCGTGGTGGAAACCATCGAGCCCTTCGGTTTCGCGTTGCTCGTGGCCGGGCTGGTGGTCGTCGTCGCGCTCTTCTCCAACCGGGTCAGCGCAATCCTCCGCATCCCCGCCCCCGCCATCTTCCTCATCCTCGCCGCGGTGGCGTCGGACCTGATCCCGGGCCTGCAGGGCATCTCTCTGAACACCGTCGAGCAGATCGTCACCGTCGCTCTGATCATGATCCTGTTCGACGGCGGCATGCACATCGGCGCCCGGAGCCTCCGGGCCGCCCTCACCCCGATCCTCCTCATCGGTGTCGTCGGCACGCTGCTCACCGCCGGCGCGGTGGCGCTGCTCGCGCACGTGCTGTTCGGCCTTCCCTGGCTGCTCGCTCTCCTCCTGGGCACTGCGCTCGCCCCCACCGATCCCGCCGTCGTGTTCTCCGTGCTGGGCAACCGCGAGATCCGCGGCCGGACCGGGGTCATCCTGGAAGGCGAGTCCGGAGCCAACGACCCGGTCGGGATCGCCCTGCTGCTCAGCCTGGTGGCGGTGGGTGCGACGGGGTCGGAGAGCGGCGCCGCCGTCGTGGGCGGGGTCGCGCTGGAGTTCGCCGTGCAGATGCTCGTCGGTACTGCGATCGGCGGCGCGGGCGGTTGGTTGCTGCAGCGGGTCATGCAACGCATCGCGCTGCCCAGCGAAGGCCTGTATCCGCTGCGCACCCTGGCCATCGCGTTCGGCCTCTACGGGCTCGCCACCGTCGCGCACGGCTCCGGATTCCTTGCGGTGTTCGTCGCGGGCATCGTGATCGGGGACGTCGGGGCGCCCTTCAAGCGGGAGATCGAGCGCTTCCACGGCGCGCTGGCCAGCCTCGCGGAGATCGTCGCGTTCGTCGTGCTGGGCCTGACCGTGTCGGTGTCTCAGCTGTTCAGCACCGGCGCGTGGCTGATCGGGTTGGTGCTGGCGGTTCTGCTGACCGTGGTGGTGCGCCCGCTTCTGGTCGGGCCCCTGCTGCTGGTCACCAGGCTCCGCGTCGGAGAGCGGATCTTCGTGCTCTGGTCCGGGCTCAAGGGTGCGGTGCCCATCCTGCTGGGCACCTACATCCTGGCGTCCGGCACCGTGCAGGACGTGCTCGTCTACGACATCATCTTCGTGGTGGTGGCTTTCTCGGTCATCGTGCAGGGCGGCTTGGTGCCTGCCGTCGCGCAACGTTGCGGGGTAGCGATGCGCGACGTCGAACCGCTCCCGTGGTCATTGGGGGTCCGGCTGAAGGAGGAGCCGGGAGGGGCCCGCCGCTACGAGGTCGCGTCGGGGGCGCCCGCGGATGGGTGCACCGTGCGCGACCTCCACCTGGGGCAGGCGATCTGGATCAGTTTCGTCGTCCGTGACGGAGCACCGCTCCACGTGCGGGGAGACACCGCTCTGCGGGCCGGGGACGAGGTCCTCCTGCTCATCGACCCGGACTCGAACGACGACGGCGCCGCGCTCTTCGCGCCGTCGGCCGAGTGAGCGGCGGACAGGCGACCTCGGCCGGCGTCCACCTGCGAGCTGCTGCAGGCCATGTCTGCCGCCCGCGCGGTCACCCGCCATCCTCTTCGCGGCCCGTCGGGTGTGCTGTCACCGGACCGACGGTGCGTCTGCCGAGCCGGGGCACGTCGGGCGGCCGTCGAGAATCCGCTCGACCTCATCACCGAGCGCGATGTGCTCCCGGAACTCGTGATCGTCGAACCCCTGGCCTGCGGATGTGTGGCGCAGCCGGGCGAGCTGATCCGCTACCACCGTGCGCTGCTCGCGTGGGACGCACCAGGCGAGCTCGCGGAGCAGGATGAAGATCCTCGTCAGCACGGCCGGGTCCGTCGCGCCGTAGCGGCGCGGCTGACTGATGGCGAGGTCGATCAGGTCGGCCAGCGTCGGCCCGCGGAGCGCAACGCGAGCGGAACCGTCGTCGTCGCACAGGAGGCGATTGCCGAGGGTGCGGCCGGCCAGCTCGCACAGCAGTGCCGAAGCGTGGGAGAGGGCGTGCACCGCAGTGGTGGGGTCGTTGATACCGGGCGAGAGCGCCTTGTTGGCGACGTCGGTGAGCTGGCGCAGGCCGAACGCGATGTCTTGTGCGGCCGTGCGTTCGGGCCCGGCGGTGACGGCCCTGCCGACGCGCTCGACGAGCCGGTCCCGGGTGTCGTCGTCAAGGGGACGGGTGGGATCGGCAGCCCAGACCCGCGCCACCGGGGTGCCGGCGACGAGGAAGTCGCCGGGCGGCCGCTCGACGAACACAACCGCTGCGGCCTTGACCGCCGCATCGACCAGACCGCGCTCGTCCACCCGAACCAGGAAGCCCGAGGCCCGCGCCGGCACGGGCACCGCGTCATGCGGGGGCAGCGTTGTAGGGAGGGAAGGTGTGTCGCGCCCGTCGAGGAGCAACCGGATGCTCGAGCTCGCGTCATCGTGCACCGTGCGCAGCATCGTCTCGACCCGGATCTGGCGGGCCAGGTGCGCCAGGAACACCACCAGCCCCAGCACGCTGGCCACCGCGAGCACGTACGCCACCGTCACCGCGATCTGGGGCACGAACGCGCCGGTTCCACCCGTGTCGCTGCGCACGGACCGCAGCACCGTCAAGGCGTACATGAACGTTGCGAGGAACAGCGCGAGGGTGGCGTGGACGAACCGGTCGCTGGTGAAGGTCCGCAGCAGCCGCGGTGAGAACTGACCGCTGGCGAGCTGCAGGGTGACCACGGTCAGTGAAAAGGTGAGCGAGGTGACCGTGATCAGCGAACCGGCGATCGCGGACAACACGGTGCGTGCCGCGTCGGCGCCCCCGGCGAACAGCAGCTGGCGGTCCACCGCCGCGAATGAGCCGTCCAGACCGGCGTCCAGCTCCGGCAGCCCGATGCCCGCCGCCACCGCGACCATCACGGCGAGGGTAGGGAGCGGCCATAGCTGGGTGCGGACCGTGTCGCGGACGGTGCTCAGCAAGGCGTTTGTTCCTCTCAACGCCACGCTATCGGTGGCGCGGTTCGGCTCGTCGTGCGACACGCTACTGCGGGAAAGACATCGGGACCGCGGAGCGGCGACGTTCAGACACGGGCACCAGGCACGGACCACCGGCACCCAGCAGTGCTCCGCCTGAGTTCGATCGAAGACGCGCCACTTGCAGCGAGAGATATGTCAGAAGCGATGCTTCCGACTTGTGGTCGTTCTGTGGCTCGTCGGAACGTGGGCGTTCCGGTTGGTACAGCGGGTGGCGCGACGTCGACTCGTCGACCCCGGTGAAGATCGACAGGAACTGCAGGTGGTCAGCTTCACTCCCGGGATGCGCCGGCTGGCCAGACGACGGTGACCGGGGTGCCGCGCTCGCGCGCGGCTGCGACGACGTCGCCGGTGCCGCCGTGGCCGTCGGCGGGTTGGCCGTCCCAGACGGCGACGCTGTGGTCGACGGTGGACAGCACGGTCTCGGACGCGGCCATGTAGGCGTCGCGGTTGGCGGTGGCGAACGGCAGTGTGTGCACAGCGGCGGCGTGGGCGAGCAGGTCCTCGAAAACGGCGGCGTTGTCGGGCTTGACCTTCCGTTCCCGGTAGTCGGCGGCGGGGAGGACGACCTCCACCTGGCCGCCGAGGTCGAGCACGGCGCGGGCGAAGAGTTGGTCTGCTCCGCGGGCGAGGCAGCTGACGCCGATCAGGGGTGACGGGGTGTCGGCGAGAACGGTGATGAGGGCGTGGGTCACGATCGGTTCGGCTGATGGGGCGAGGTTCGAGTGGCCGGTGATGCCAATCCGCACAGTGGTCTCCGAGTTTGGGCGGTCACGCGATGGCGAAATCGCGGAGCTGATCGCGTGTGTCGCGGACGGTGGGGACGTCGGCGTAGCGGGCGGCTTCGCGGTCGAAGTCGCCGAGCTTGCGGGTCAGCCTGCCGGGGTGGCGGTGGTCGAGCAGGGGCAGCGCGTCGGTGACGAGGACGCAGGCGTGCTCGGGTTCGCCGGTGAGCAGGTGGACGCGGGCAAGGCCGATGAGGTCCATGGCCCGGTTGCGCGGGCGGTCTGGGCTGCGCAGGGCCAGAGCCCGTCCGATGTGGTCGGTCGCGTGGCGGGCCTGGCTCGGGTCATGGTGGGCAAGGTCGCGGAAGCGTGCGCCGATGGTCCCTGCCAGTTCGGCTTCGTCAAGGCCGCGCAGCCAGCGGGGTTCGGCGGCGGGGGTGTGGTCGGCGAATGTGTCCTGCGCGGCGTCGACGGCGCGGTGGAAGGCGTAGGTGCGGCCTTGCTGGGCATGGGCCCAGGCTTCGCGCGTGGCGAGCATCGCGCGCAGGGCCGGGGTGGCGGGTGCCGTGTTGGGCGAGTTGGACAAGTTCGAGTCCGTCCCCGGATTGGCCGGCGTCGTAGCTTAGCTCTGGCGGGCCAGAGCGGCGATGGTGACCGCGGCGAAGGAGTCGTTGTGGGCGGCCTTGGACAGTTGCACGGCGAGCAGGCAATGCTGTTGAGCAAGCTGGTCGGCCCCGGCGTCGACGGCCATCGATCCGGCGATCTTCGCCAGCTCGGCGGCGGCGAGGAAGACCCGGCGGGTCAGGTCACTGTCGGGTGCATCGCGAAGGCGCTCGGTGACATCTGCGAGCTGGCCGACGACGGCGCCGCGGCCGAGACCGGAGCCAGGTGTTCGCCAGTTACGGAACGCGCCGACGACCTGCTCGACGGCCTCGACCTCGGCGTCCGAGAATGTGGTGCCGCTACGCGTGGACCATCCGGCCAGGGGTTCGAGCCACCCGTGCAGCGACCCCAGCAAGGCGCCCCCGACCGCGCCGGCGCCGGTGCGCAGGGTGTCTCGGCGGTTGAGCACCTCGCTCCTCGCGGCGTCGTCGACGGCGGCCAGGATGCCGTCCGTACTCCACGGACAGTCTGGCGTACTGGCGCTCGCAGCTGCGGGACGGCGGTCGGGCGGAATGAACCCGAGCTGCTGGTCGGTGATCATACCGAGAACGGCGCGTAGCGCGGCCCGGTAGGGGCTGATCGGGTGGCGGACCACGCCGCGCTCGTACTCGGCGATGTGGTGGCCGTCGAGGTCGTAGCGGCGGCCCGTGGTTTCCCACAGCCAGGCGTTGACCGCTTCGGCGAGTTCGCTACGGGACATGCCCTGTCCCGGCGAGGCTGGGGACGGGCAGCGCTCATGCGCGGCGCGCAAGCGACGGTTCGACTCCGACACCGAGGCATCCCCTCCCGTCGTGTCCGGGGAGTGTAGGTCGGCGCAGCCGAAGCCGGAGGTGGGTTGCCCCGACCTGCCCCGTGCTGCCCGGTCCGCCGGCCTGCTGCGCCACCGGTTGTCGCCCGACAGTCCCGGGTATGGAGCCGGTCGCCGTTGTGGTCGCTGCGGCTGTAGTGCTTGCGGTGGTCCTCGCCGTTGCTGTGGCCGTGGTGACAGAGCCTCGTCGGCGCGGGAGGCACGTCCGCCGAAGGGGTGGACGAACGAGCATCGAACTCCGCCCGGGTAGGTCGACGACTCAGCGGCAGGGCTGTGAGCAGCGACGATCTGGCGGCAAACGGCTGGCTCGTCGTCGCTGACCACGTTGTGACCACACAATGACCACGTTGTCGACCACAGCCCAGTCCGTTCCGCGCGCCCGCACACCGTTGGCTGCAACGTGGCCGTGGCGTGTTCGGCGGTGTTGCTCGCAGTCAGCTGCTCGTCCTCGGTCCCGCTCGGCACTGCCCGCGCGCCGTGACCACATCGCGATCCACCGCTGACAACGCGGCAGACCACGCCCCTCGGGATGGTCGGGCCCGTCTGAGTGTGGGAGGTGACAGCGATGAGCGCTGCAGGGAGCGAGGCCGAGAGTGGGCCGGTGGGTGCCCGGCTGTACCGGGTGCCGGAGGCGATGGCGCTGTTGTCGTTGAGCAGGTCGGTGCTCTACGAGCAAATCCGCGCCGGGCGGCTGAAGTCGGTGACGCAGGGCCGCACGCGTCTGGTCCCGGCGTCGGCGATCGCGGACTACGTCGCGTTGCTGATGTGGGAAGCCGATGACGGCGCGGCGTAGCCGTGGTGACGGCGGGCTGTCGTGGGACGAGGGTCGGGCAGCGATGGGTCGCGGCGGTGACCGTCGGCTACACCCCGTCGGGGCGGCGGATCGTGCGGCGTGGTGCCGGGCGCACCAAGACCGAGGCCCGTAACAAGCTCAAGGAGATCCTCCGCGATCACGACGACGGCGTCGCCATCGCCTCCCGCGGCCACACCGTGGCCCAGGCCGTCGAGGACTGGCTGGCGCACGGGCTCGGTGGCCGGGACGCCAGCACGGTCGATGCCTGCCGGAGCCTTGCTCGGCAACATGTCATCCCAGCGCTGGGTGTGCGGAAGCTGCAGCAGCTGTCCGCCGAGGACGTCGACCGCTGGCTCGCGGCCGAGGCGGAGACACTGAGCACGAGCACGGTGGCGCGGATCAAGTCGATCCTGGCCCGGGCGATTTCCCGGGCGCAGGCGCGGGACAAGGTCAAGCGCAACGTGGTGCTGCTGTGCGAGACCCCCACCGGGCAGGCGGGACGTCCGTCGAAGGCCCTCACCCTCGACCAGGCGCAGGCCCTGCTCGAAGCCGCCCGAGCGTCGACCATGGGCGCGTACGTCACCGTCTCGCTGCTCACCGGCGCCCGCACCGAGGAGCTGCGGCCGCTCATCTGGAGCCATGTCGATCTCGACGGTGACCCCGGTGCCGATCCGCCGGTGCTGCCGCACCTGATGGTGTGGCGCTCGGTCCGCTCAGGCGGTGATACCAAGACCAAGCGATCCCGCCGCAGCCTCGCGCTGCCGCGACGCGCTGTCGATGCGTTGCGCGAGCAGAGGGACCGACAGGCAGGGGAGCCGCGGGTCGACAACGACCTCGTGTTCGCCTCGGAGGTCGGCACTGAGCTGGACTCGGCGAACGTGCGGCGCGGCTTCCGGCGCATCGCCGCGGCGGCGGGCCTGGACGCCACGGCGTGGACGCCGCGCGAGCTGCGGCACAGCTTCGTGTCGTTGCTGTCGGACGAGGGCGTGCCGATCGAGCAGATCGCGCGGCTGGTCGGGCACGCCGGGGGATCGAAGGTCACCGAGACCGTCTACCGTAAGCAGCTCCGGCCGATCATCGAGGAGGGCGCGACGGCGATGGACCGCGTGTTCCCTGTCCGTGGCCGTAGTTACTCAGATAGCTACTCACCTCGTCCGGGAACGACGAAACGGCCCGGTCCTGAGCTCCGCTAGAAGCTCCTGACCAGGCCGTTCAGTGGTGGGCGATACAAGGATTGAACTTGTGACCCCTTCCGTGTCAAGGAAGTGCTCTCCCACTGAGCTAATCGCCCGAGGCGGAGGCGGGAATCGAACCCGCGTACAGGGCTTTGCAGGCCCTTGCCTAAGCCACTCGGCCACTCCGCCAGATCCTCGGATGGGTCCTGCGATCCGATCCTGGAGAGGTCCGACGGGACCCGAGGTTCCTCCGAGCGGACGACGGGATTCGAACCCGCGACCCTCACCTTGGCAAGGTGATGCGCTACCAGCTGCGCTACGTCCGCAAGTGCAGCGTCTCCGCTGCGGTGATGGGAGAACCTTAGCCTAGCCGCAGCGGGGGTACCAAACGACCCCCGGCGCCGATGAGTCAGGCCTCCCACCTGCGCCTAGTCGCGGGCAGGGTCGTTCAGGAGGTCCGCGAGGGCCATGTCGAAGTCCAGCCAGGAGTACTCCGTGTCGTGAGGGACGGCCTCGAACGTGCGGTGCAGGAAGTCGCCCAGCGTCCGGGCGCATGTTGCGAAAACCGCATGCCCGGACGGTGAGGACAGCTCCAACTGCACCTTGTGCGGGTTGTCCGGCATCGGCATCACCCGCACGTCGCCCGCGCCCGACTTGGTGATCAGCCCGTCATGCAGGAGGTCCCGGGCGAACACCCAGTCCACCGCCATGCCGTTGCCGGTCCGGAAGGACGCCTGAACCGCGAAGGGATCGCGGCTGTGGTAGCTCAGGTCGACCTTGACGGGCACGACCGGAGCGTCGGGGGTGATCAGTTCGAACACCGCCGGAGAGCAGATGACCGTGTGCTCGTCTCGCATCGTGAAGCCTCTTTCGTGGTCCCGCGTGGCTCGTCATGCGGAAAAACGACCGCGCGGCCAAGATGTGACGGGTAGAGGGACACAGACCGCCCGGATGAGCCCACCTGTCACTCGGAAGGGTCAGCGTGTCACCCTGAGCACGGCACGCCGGTGCGATGTGGGGCACGTCGGTGGGACTAATCTGAACCGGTCGCCGCCCGGCGGCGTATACAGATCGTGAGGATCCCACTGGTGGCCGAGGTTGCCGAGACCCCTGATGCGCCTGGCCGGCGTGAGCGGGCCGTGTCTCGTCCGGGCGCCAACGGACGCAGCCAGGATCCGGCAGACGAGGCGCTCGTCCGGCGCATCGTCGGCGGTGACCAGCAGGCCCTCGGTGAGCTGTACGACCGCTACGGCCGGCCCGCCTACTCACTCGCCCGGCGTATCTGCGCTGATGACGGCATCGCCGAGGACGTCGTCCAGGAGGTGTTCCTCGCGTTCTGGCGCAACCCCACCCGCTTCGACGCGACGCGCGGGTCTTTCGGTACCTGGCTGCTGACGCTGGTCCATCACAAGTCCGTTGATGCCGTGCGGCGCGAGAGCACCATCCGCCGACGTACCGTGCCTGCCGCCGATGACGGCGAGGAATGGTCGGCCCCGCCCGGACCGGGCGCCGATCAGGCGGCGCTCGGCAAGGTCGTCGCAGGCCAGGTGAGGGAAGCGCTCGGCGGCTTGCCCGCCGAGCAGCGACAGGCCCTGGCGCTCGCCTACTACGGCGGCTACACGCAGCGCGAGGTCGCAGCCCTCACCGGGGTGCCGCTGGGCACCGTCAAATCGCGCATGTTCACCGGAGTGCAACGCCTGCGAGGTGTCCTCGGCCCGCTGCTGGGTGACATCGCGGGCGACCTCCCGGGAGGCGCACGATGAACGCCACCGAGAACCAGCCCTGCCCGCTGAACGAGCAAGCCGTCGGCTGGGCGCTGCACGCCCTGGAGCCGGACGAGGAGATGGCCGTCCTGCTGCACGTGCCCCACTGCGCATCGTGCCGGGCGGTGGCGCGCGATGCAGAGGGCGTGCTGTCGCACCTCGGCGCCGCCGTCGAGCAGGTCGACCCGCCGTCCTCGCTGCGCAACTCGCTCATGGCCGCCGTGGCCGAGACGGCGCAGGACGCCGTCCCGACCACCGCCATCCCCGTCACGGAGGCGCCGGCCGTCCCGCCCCCCCGGCATCGCGCACCGGAGCAGGTGAGGCCGTCCGTGGGCGTCGGCCGCCCGCGCGGATCGTGGCTGTCGCGCCGTCGTCTCGTCGCGGCCTCGGCCGCACTCGTCGCGGTGATCGCCGTCGGTGGTCTGGCTGTTCGCACCACCCAACTGGAGCAACAGAGTCAGGCCCTGACGGCCCGAGCGCAGAGCATCGCCGACCTCTTCCAGCAGCTCGACCGCCCCGGTACCAAGCACGCCGTGCTGGCGAGCCTCAAGACCGGTGGCACCACCGCGGCCGTCATCGTTGCCGACGGGCAACGCCAGGTCTTCAGCATCGGTCTGTCGAGCAACGCCGCGGACAGCACCTATGTCCTGTGGGGCCTGCGGGCGGGAGCAGCGGCCGCGCCACTGGGAGCGTTCGACGTCACCCCGAACGACGCCGGTGTCCAGACGGTCGGCGGCGGCGCGCAGAGCGACGGGTTCACCGACTACGCCATCTCGATCGAACCCGGACGGTCCATGCCGGCCACGCCGACCGACGTGCTGGCGAAGGGTTCGGTGAGGGCTTGAGTCTGGCCGCGGGGCTTGCTGCAGGGTCAGGTCGCGGCGTGTTGTAGAGTCTGCGGCGGCAAGGGCGATTAGCTCAGGGGGAGAGCGCTTCGTTCACACCGAAGAGGTCACTGGTTCGATCCCAGTATCGCCCACCGCTTGTTTTGCCTGGTCAGACGGCCTGTCGATGATCTTCATCGGTGGGCCGTT
>JBBQEF010000180.1:0-11659 GCA_038320445.1 Mycobacteriales bacterium | reverse complement strand
CCCCACGGGAGAGGGCCCCACGGGAGAGGGCCCCGCGCGGGAGCGCGCCGCGGGACGGGGCGGTGTGCGGCGCGTACGGCGGCGTCACGTGCAGCAGAGCAGCGTGGCGGGACCGCCTGTCGCGGGGTGCCGGGATCGCCGCACCGAGCCGCTCGAGCAGTGCGGTGGCGAGCTCGGCGGTGCTGGATCCGAGCAGTTCGTTCGCGGCGCCGGGGAGCGCTGCACAGTGTTTGGGCATGGTGGAGCGTCCTTGTCCCGGGTGCGTCGCCGATCCCGACCGGTGCCCGGGACCGACGTTCTCCTGCCCTGGTGCGAGGCGGCGCCTGTGGGGAGCGTCGGCGGGCAGGAACCCGGGACCGACTCAGGCGCACCGGACGGCGGCTCTCTCGTGCCGGCCAGCAATGAGACCGTAACCATTCCGTGATCGCCTCCGGCCACCTTTCACCCGCGTGTGCGGCGACCGGAGGGATCCGAGCCACGAGTGGCCGTTGTGGGCAGGCGAACGCAGTAGTCCGTACCCCTGTTCAGGTGATCACGGGCCGGTGCGGCGCAGGGACAACATCCCGTCGCGGGTTGCGCCGGTGCTCCACGTTCCGGAGGAGGCCGTCCAGGTCCGGCCGTCGTAGGTGACGGAGTCCAGGCCCAGCCCGGCGGCGTGCGCCACCAGCCAGCTCGCGAACGCCCAGCCCCGCGCGGCGGGCTGCGGCCCGCTCAACCGCACCGTCCCCAGCTCGCGGGCGGCCAGCCCGGCCACGTCCGCACCGGGCACGGCGAGCGTCAGGTGCGCGCACGTGAACGTGGCCGGCGTCTCGCCGGTGAGTGCCCGCGCGACGGCCCGCGCCCGCGGCTCCCACCGGGCGTACGCCTCCGGGGCGGCCGAGCGTTGCACCCGCTGTGCGGCGTCGGTGACGCTCATCGTGGTCCAGTCCGGTTCCGAACGGAGCTTGTCGTAGAACGCCGTCGTCGCGTGCACGGCGTCGGTGACCTGGGCGTATGTGCCCCAGCCCTGGCTCGGCCGCTGCTGGAACAGCCCGGCGGAGTCGCGATCGCCGCCGGGCAGGTTGCGCAGGCCCGACTCCTGCATCGCGGTGGCCAGTGCCACCGTCACCGCGTGGTTCGGCATGCCCTTGGCCAGCCCGACCCCCGCGATGGTGGCCGCGTTGCCCGCCTGCTCGACGGTGAGGTCGGCACTCCCGTCCGTGGCGGCCGCGCAGCCCGGCGTGGCGAACAGCTCGCCGCGCAGCACCAGGACACCGACCGCGAGCGCGCCCACGAGGACGAGCACGACCACACCGGCGACCCAGCGACCCATGACGCCCATCGTGCACACTCGCGATCAGCCGACCACCAGGAGGACCCCGTGCCCGCCACCACCATCCCCGGCGCCGCCACCGCGCCGACGCTGCGAGCCCACATCGCCGTCCCGCCGGTGGGGGAGGGTCCGTGGCCCGGCGTCGTGGTGCTGCACGAGGCGTTCGGCCTGGACGAGGACACCAAGCAACAGGCCGAGAAGCTCGCCGCGGCCGGCTACCTCGCCGTGGCGCCCGACCTGTTCACCGCGGGCGGTGCGCTGCGCTGCCTGCGTTCCACGTTCGCGGCGCTGACCAACGGTCACGGCCCCGTGTTCGACGACATCGAGGCCACCCGCCGCTGGCTCGCGGCGCGGGCGGACTGCACCGGGAAGGTCGGGATCATCGGGTTCTGCATGGGCGGCGGCTTCGCGCTGCTGGGCGCCACCCGTGATTTCGACGCCTCGGCGCCCAACTACGGGCCGCTTCCGAAGGACGCCGCCACGGTGCTGCGCGGAGCGTGCCCGGTGGTGGCGAGCTACGGCGGCAAGGACCGGGGCCTGAAGGGCGCGGCCGCGGAGCTCGAGGCCGTGTTCACCGCGGCCGGGGTCGAGCACGACGTCAAGGAGTACCCCGACGCCGGGCACTCGTTCATGAACCGGCTCAACGTCGGGCCGCTGTCGGTGCTGATGCGGGTGGCCGGCCTGGGCTACCACGGCCCGTCGTCGGAGGACGCCTGGGCGCGCATCCTGCGGTTCTTCGACCAGCACCTGCGTGATTCGCCCGCTTCGTCCTAACTGAGAGTTGACTATCACTTCGGTGGTAGCGTCGCCGTCATGACCCAGGCCCTGCCCCTGCACATGCGCCGCGACCACTTCGATCCCGTCGCCGAGCTGGCCGAGATCCGCGAGGAGAAGGGTATCCGCCGGATCACGACGGCGTTCGGGTTGCCCGCGTGGATCGTCACCCGCCACGACGACGTGCGGGAGGTGCTCGGCGACGCCACCCGGTTCAGCAACGGCGCGCGGGCGGCGTTCGCGATGCCGGGCGACACCCGTACCGACGAGGAGCGGCAGCGCGCGCTGGCCGGGCAGCTGCTGCTCACCGACCCGCCCGAGCACACCCGGTTGCGCCGCTTCCTCACCCCGGAGTTCACGGTCCGGCGGATGAAGCGGCTGGAGCCGCGGATCGTCGAGATCGTCGACGAGCACCTCGACGCGCTGGAGCGGGCGGGCAGTCCGGCCGACCTGGTGCCCACGTTCGCCCTGCCGATCCCGTCGCTGGTGATCTGCGAGCTGCTCGGCGTGCCGTATGCCGACCGGGACGCGTTCCAGCGGCGCACCGCCCGCCAGCTCGACCTCTCGATCCCGGTCGAGGAGCGCATCGGCCTGCAACAGGAGGCCCGCGCCTACATGGAGGGCCTGGTGGCGCGGGCCAAGGCCGATCCGGGCGAGGACATGCTCGGGATGCTGGTGCGCGAGCACGGCGCGGAGATGAGCGACGACGAGCTGGCCGGCATCTCCTCGCTGCTGCTGATCGCCGGGCACGAGACCACGTCCAACATGCTCGGCCTGGGCACGCTCGCCCTGCTGCGGCACCCCGACCAGCTCGCGAAGGTGCGTGACGACCCGGCGGTGGTCGACGCGGCGGTCGAGGAGCTGATGCGCTGGCTGTCGATCGTGCACACCGGGTTCGTCCGCGTCACCACGACCGAGGTCGAGATCGCCGGGCAGGCGATCCCGGCGGGCGAGCTGGTGCTGTGCGCGCTGCCGACCGCCAACCGGGACCCGTCGTACCTGACGGACCCCGAGACGCTCGACGTCACCCGGGGTGCCATGGGCCACCTGGCCTTCGGCCACGGCGTGCACCACTGCCTGGGCGCGCCGCTGGCCAGGATGGAGATGCGCGTGGCGTTCCCGGCGCTGCTGCGGCGCTTCCCGGGCCTCGCCCTGGGCGTCCCGTTCGACGAGGTGCCGTTCCGTGCGTTCCACTTCATCTACGGGCTGCACTCGCTGCCCGTCACGTGGTGAGCAGACTGAGACCTGCTCGTCAGGGTCGAAGCATCATGAGGACCTGCTCGTCAGGGTCGAAGCATCATGAGGACCTGCTCGTCGGGGTCGAAGCATCACGAGGACCTGCTCGTCGGGGTCGAAGCATCATGAGGACCTGCTCGTCGGGGTCGAAGCATCGAGAGGGACGTCATCCATGAAGATCGCCGCTGACCGGGACGTGTGCATCGGGGCCGGGCTGTGCGTCGCAACCTCGGACACGGTGTTCGACCAGGACGACGACGGCATCGTCGTGGTCCTCGTCCAGGAACCCGACGGCGCCGACGGCGACGAGGCACGGGAGGCGGCGTCGCTGTGCCCTTCCGGAGCGCTCCGTGTGATCGGATGACCTGATGCAGCGGGCGATGCGGGTCGACGCCGCGCGCAACCAGGACCGCATCGTCGCCGCTGCGGGCGCCGCGTTCGAGGAGCTGGGCGCGGGCGTCGCGCTGGAGGAGGTCGCACGCCGTGCCGGCGTCGGGGTGGCGACGATCTACCGGCGTTTCCGCAACCGGGACCAGCTCGTACGGGCGGTGCTCGCGTACGTGTTCGCCACGGAGATCCAGCCGGTCACGGCCGTCGAGACGGCCGAGCCGTGGCGGGACCTCGCGCGCACCATCGAGGCCACCGTCGAGTCGGTCGCCGCGCACCGCGTGATGATCCGGCTCGCGCACGAGGCGGGCGCGATCGACGTCGACGTGGTGGGCAGCTACCTGAGCTCGACGGAGCGCCTCCTCCGCCGCGCGACCGACGCCGGGCTGGTCCGGCCCGACCTGGTGGCCCGCGATCTCGCGGCCGTGGTGGTGATGGCGCTGGCCATCGCGGGCGACCGCGACCCCGATGGTGTCGACCGCCGCCGCTACCTGGCCCTGCTGCTGGACGGCCTGCGCCCGGCCCCCCTACCGCTCCCGCCCCTGTCCGCGTCGTGAAGTGCGGAGGACGATCAGCGCCGCCCGGGTGACGTGAGCCCCGCGCGAGCGATGTCGCGCAGGTGCGGACCCGTGCCCGGGTGCACGACCGAGGAGAGTACGACCGCCTCCGGTCGGCGGGCCGGGCGCACACCGGGAGGTGACCCGCTCTGCGGTGCCGGCCGGTGGCTGTGCGCCGGGGGTGCGTCGGCGGAGCGCCTCAGGTGGATGCTCCTGGCCCGCTGGGAGAGCGGGCGCCGGTGTCGCGGTGCCGCGACCAACCGCCGGTAGGAACGGCGTAGCAGCAGGCCGAGCCCGGCTGCGACGGGCAGCGCGACGACGACCTGCCACCACTCGGTGGCCCAGTAGTGGATCACTCCGACGAGGAGCGCGGTGAGTGCCAGGCCCGCCGACTTGACCAGCAGGATCCGCAGCCGCAAACCTCTGTCCCGAGCACATTTCCGCAGCTGGGGAGCAGTGCAGGCCATCACCCACACCCAGTATGCGGCGAGCAGGACGTGAGCGATGTAGCCGGTGATCTCGCGGATACCCATCGTGCTGTTCTCGCCGCCTGTCCGTCGTCGTCGCCTGCACAAGAACACCCGACGTTACGGTGCGACCACGGTGTGCAACACAGCCGTTCGGAGCACGGGCGACTACGGAGCGTGTGTGCAGCGTCAGCGACGGTTCGGGGTCTCGACCACGACGTTGGTCGACTTGATCACCGCGACGGCGAGGACCCCGGGTTGCAGACCGAGCTCGGTGACGGCCTCCGTGCTCATCAGCGACACGACCCGGTGCGGCCCGCACTGGATCTCGACCTGCGCCATCACGCGGTCGGCGATGACGGAGGTCACCAGGCCGACCATGCGGTTGCGCGCGGAGCCCTGCACTCCGGTGGGGTCGGGTGCCGCGCGGGCGTGCTCACGGGCCAGCTCGGCCAGCGCGACGCCGTCGATCACCCGGCGGTTCGACGCGTCGCGGGAGACGGGAAGCCGCTCGGCCTCGACCCAGCGGCGGACGGTGTCGTCGCTGACCCCGAGCAGCCCGGCCGCTTCGGAGATCCTGAACTGCGTCACAGCCGGATCCTAGGGCGAGGGGTGCGCCGAGCGCGTGACGGCGCGGCAGGCTCTACGGGGCTGGTCCGGCTCGGCTGACGTACGTGTGCCCGGTCGGGGCGGGAACCGGATGAGCAGGCGAGGACGCCTCGCCTGCTCCCGGTACCGCTGCCGTCATGGATCGAACGTACCTTCGAGCACCGACGGTGTCGGATCCCTCGGCCGTCGCTCGTCAGGTCCCCGGCGCGATGAAGAACTCGAGCGCGATGTTGTCCGGGTCGCGGAAGGAGATGCCGCTGCCGTAGTGGGCCTTCTTGATGCCCCCGTGGGCGATGCCGAGGGTGTCGAGGCGGGACTTCCACAGCTCGAGCTCGACGGAGCCCGCCAGCGCGAAGCTGATGTGGTCGAGGCCGGTGCGCCGTTCGTCTGCCTGGTCGCCGGACTCGGCACCCATGTGCGTGTGCAGGCCGAAGAGCGTGCCGCCGTCGAGAGCGAACACGGTGTGGTGGAAGGTGCCCGACTCCTCGTCCTCGTCGAGGACGGGTGGGGAGCCGAAGAGCGCGGAGTACCACTGCGTACTGCGCTCCAGGTCCGAGACCGTGATGGCGACGTGCTGAAGGCCGGGAAAGGTCACTGCGAGGCTCCTTCGACTCGGGTGGAGCAGCCAGCATGTCGCCGAGGGTGGCGGGGGGCAACCGCCGAGTGCGTCCTGCGTGCGTCCGTGGGTGCCGGTCACACGTACCGCGCAGTGCCCCCCTACGTTCTGCGACGTGATCTACCCGGAAGGGCGACCCACTGTGGAGCGGCTCGGCACGCACCTGCGCGCCGGCACCCTGCTGGACCTGATCCCGCACCACACCGCCGGGACGTTGCTGGACGAGGCCGAGATGCGGTCGTGGGATGCCAGCCACGACGTCGACGCCGATGTGGTCCGTGAGCTGCTGCGGGGGCGAGGGGTCTTCGGCGAACCCGATCCGCGCGGTCTTCGGCTGCGCGGTGTGCGCATCCGGGGGCGGCTCGATCTCGACCGCGTCCGGACCACGATCGCGCTCCGGCTGACCGACTGCCTGCTGGACCACGGCATCACCGCGATCGGGGCGTGCCTGGCCGATCTGGCGCTGGCCCGCTGCCGGTTGAGCCATCCCACCGAGTCGGCGATCGGTGCTGTCGATCTCCACGTCGAGGGGTCGGTCCTGGTCACCGAGTCCTACCTGGACGGCCACGGTGACCGGCCGACGATCGACCTCGCCGGCGCCCGCATCAGCGGCCGGGTGTCCGCCCGCTGCTCCACCGTCCACAACACCGCAGGACCGGCGGTGGGCGCCGACGGCCTCCGGAGCGGCGGTGACGTGCTCCTCGACGCGGGCTTCACCGCCACCGGACACGGGGACCGCGGTGCGGTCAGCCTGCGGGGCGCCGAGATCGGTGGTCGGCTCAGCTGCCGCGCCGCACTGCTGCGCAACCCGTACGGGCCCGCGCTCGACGCCGAGGGAGTGAGAACCGGTGGGGATCTGTCGCTCGACGACGGCTTCACCGCGTCCGGCTCGGGCGAGAACGGCACGATCCGGCTGGTGGACGCGCATGTCGGTGGCCGCGTCGACTACCGCGGAGCGGTCGTCAAGCGAGGCGCCGATCCCGGGCACCGCTGGGCGGTCGACGGCCTCGTCTACACCGGGGTGCCGATCGGAGCCGATCCCGCATGGGACGGCGCGTCCTGGTTGCAGCTGCTGCGGACGGCGACCCCGGCCTACACCGCCCAGCCCTACCGGCAACTGGCGGCGGTCTACCGGGCCCGGGGCCACGACAGCGCGGTCCGTGCGGTTCTCGTCGCCCAGCGCCGCGACCAGCTCGCCCGCGGTGCGCTGTCGGGCGGCGACCGCTGCTGGGGGCGCGTCACCGGCTGGCTGCTCGGCTACGGCTACCGGCCGTGGCGGGTGCTGTGGGGCCTGCTCGGCGTGCTGGCCGCGTCGGTGCTGCTCGCCCTGCTCCTCGGCCCGGCAGGGGCGCTGGCCCGCGTCCAGGATGCGTCGGACGCGCCGCCGTCGCCGTGCACCGTGGTCCAGACCGTCGGGATCGGGTTGGGTGCCCCGTTCCTCCCCGTGTCCGTGACCGGCCCGACGGGCTGCGCGGCCACGACCACACCGGTGGGTGACGTCCTGACGGTCGCGACCTGGGTGCTGCGCGTGATCGCCTGGGCGTTCGTGGCGATGTTCGTGGCCGGATTCACCGGACTCGTCCGCAGGACGTGACGGCCTCGTCGTAACGGCGGATTCCCGCTGGCGGCGGCTCGGCCAGGATGTGCCCATGCGCGCTGTGGTGTCTGCGGTCATGTCCTGGATCACGGGCGTCGGCCATGCCCTGGGCGAGGTGCTGCGCCGCCTCGGCCTCCTGAGGGCGGGACTCGGGGCGCCGACGTCCCCGCCGGCCGAAGCGGGACGCTGGGACCCGGTCTTCCCGCTGCCCAACGTGGCGATCCACACCCACCTCCGGCCCGACGGGAAGGTGCTGTTCTGGGGTCGCCGCGACGATCCCTCCGGTTCGATGAACGAGCATTCCTGCACCCCACAGGTGTGGGACCCGGCCACCGGTGCCTGCACCCCGACCCCGCGGCCGACGCGCGCCGACGGCACGGGGGTCAACCTGTTCTGCGCCGGGCACGCGTACCTGCCCGACGGCCGGCTGCTGGTGGCGGGCGGGCACATCGCCGACGGTGACGGGATCGACCACGCCTGCACCTACGACCACCGGACGAACCTCTGGACGCCGCTGCCCCCGATGAACGGCGGGCGCTGGTACCCGACCGCGACGACGCTCGCCGACGGCCGGGTGATGGTGATCTCGGGCAGCGCCGCGGTGGGCGGCACGATCGCCGTGGACACCGTGCCCGAGATCTGGGACGGCACCGCGTGGCGGCCGACCGTCGACTTCATCGGTCTCCCGCTCTACCCGCGGATGCACGTCGCCCCGGACGGCCGGGTGTTCATGGCGGGCTCCAACGCCATGACCTACCTGCTCGACACCGGTGGGAGCGGCACCTGGACCCCGCTCGCGTCCCGCCCGAGCGGGGAGCGGCAGTACGGGACGACGGTCATGTACGAGCCGGGCAAGGTGATCTCCATCGGTGGCGGCAACGACACCGGGAGCGACCTGCCCACCGCCGCGACCGACGTCATCGACCTCGACGAGGCCACGCCGACGTGGCGGACCGGTGCGAGCATGCGGTTCCGCAGGCGTCAGCACAACGCGACGCTGCTGCCCGACGGCACGGTCCTGGTGACCGGGGGCACGAGCGGGCCCGGGTTCAACGACGTCACTCCCGGCAGGCCGGTGCACGCCGCCGAGCTGTGGAACCCCGCCACCGGCGCCTGGACGACGCTGGCCGCCGAGGACGTCGACCGCTGTTACCACGCGACGGCGGTACTGCTGCCGGACGCCACGGTGCTCAGCGCGGGCGGCGGGGAGTTCATGAACGGTGCCTCGCCGAACGCCCCCGCCGACACCCACCGCGACGCGCAGGTCTTCCACCCGCCCTACCTCTTCCGCGGCCCCCGGCCGGTGATCAGCGCCGGGCCCGACGAGCTCGAGCCCGGCGGCGCGTTCACGATCGAGGTGGCGGACCCGGACGTGGCCGGGGTGACGCTCGTGCGGCTGGCGTCGGTGACCCACGCCTTCGACGAGAACCAGCGCTTCGTGCCCGTGCCGTTCGTCGCCGCGGGCACCACGGTGACGGCCACGCTCCCGCCACGGCCGGGCGTGTGCGTGCCGGGGCACTACATGCTGTTCGTGCTGTCCGCGGCGGGCGTGCCCTCGGTGGCCCGCATCGTCCGGATCGCCGCCACGCCGGTCGCCGTCCCCGCCGCGCCGGGCCGCCCCGGCGGCACCGCGGCCGCGCGGCTGCTCGACGTCGCGCCCCCGGCCGGCGGCACCCGCGTGACGGTGGGCCTCACGGCACAGTGCCCCTACGGCCTGGCCGCCTGCTGGGGAGGCGCGTACGAGGCCCTGTCCACGCTGGCCGGGGTGGCCGCCGTCGCGCCGAACGCCGACGCCACCGACTCCACCGCCGAGGTCCGCCTCGGCGGCCAGGGCCTGCCCGACCTCGCCGCGTGGCCCGCCCAGCTGGCCCGCTCCGCCAACGGCAGCTACGCCTTCCGCGGCGTGGAGCTGACCCTCGACGGGACCGTCCGGCAGCACGACGCCGACCTCGTGCTCGACGGTGCGCACGGGCCGATCCGGCTGCAACCGTTGACGCCCGGCCGTGAGCTGGCCTGGGATCTCACCACCCGGCAGCTCCGGCCCGCCACGGCCGAGGAGCGCGACGCCCACAGCAGGGCGGCCCGGCTGGTCGGCCACGCCGTGCGGGTGACCGGGCCGCTGACCAGGACGGGTGACCGGTGGTGGCTCGCGGTCCGGCTCGTCGACGAGCCCTGAGCTGCTACGACGGCGTCGCGACCCGATCGAGCAGTTCGAGGACGTGCTCGTAGGTCCGCCCGGTCGCGCGGGTCATCCCGAGCTCGCAGGTGCGGTTGCAGGACGCATAGCCGTCGAACGACCGGCCCGCCAGCTCGGCGGCCTGTGGTGCCGTGGCGGCGGCCGTCAGCTCGGGGTGCAGGAGGCCGCGGTCGCCTGCGAAGGCGCAGCAGCCCCACGTGTCCGGCACGGTGACGGTGGTCGCCACGGCACCGGCGACCCGGCGCAGCGGCTCGGCGAGGCCCATCCGGACGGCGGAGCAGGTCGGGTGCAGGGCGAGCGACCCCATCGGCGTGATCTCCAGCCGGTCGAGCAGGTGCTCGGCGGTGAACGCGACGGCGTCGACGACCCGCAGCGCGGCGTAGCGGTCCTCCGGCGCGTCGTCGATCATGTGGCGCAGGCCTTCGGTGCAGGACGACGCGTCGCCGACGACCACCAGCGCGCCGCCCCGGCTCGCGTCCCACAGGGCGGGCAGCACCCGGCCTGCCATCTCGGCGTAGCCCTCCGTCATGCCCTTCGACCTCCACGGCGTGCCGCAGCAGAGCGCCGCGATCCCGGCCGGGCGGGTCAGGGTGATCCCGGCCCGTGCGCAGAGGCGCTCGAACGCGGCGGCGGCACCGCCGTCGGCGGAACCGAACATCGTGCCGGTGCAGGACGCGAACAGCACCGCGTCGGCGGCGGGGCTCGACGCGTCCGCGCGCGGGCGGCCGCCGCCCGGGAGCTCCGGGGACCACAGGGGCAGCGCGTCGGGGTCGACCACCCTGCGGCCCACGGTGTTCGCCCCGGTCACGAGCCGTTCGGGCAGGGCGCCGGCCGCGGTCAGCGCGGTCGCCGCGGCCCGCGTCGCGCCTGCCCAGTGCCGGGCGGCGGTGGTCCAGCCACGCCGGGCCAGCGGCCCGGCCTGCTCCGCGCGCAGCCGCTTGACCAGATCACCGGTGTTGATCAGGACCGGGCAGGCGGTCTGGCACATCCCGTCGGCGGCGCAGGTGTCCACCGCGTCGTAGCGGTAGTCCTGCTCCAGCTCGGCGAGCAGGGCGGCATCGCCGGCGTCACGGGCCCGCTGGATCTCGCGGCGGAGCACGATCCGCTGCCGCGGGGTGGTGGTGAGGTCGCGGCTGGGGCAGACGGGCTCGCAGAACCCGCACTCGACGCAGCGGTCGACCTCGGCCTCGACCGCCGGGGCGCTCTTGAGGTGCTGCAGGTGGCCGGTCGGGTCGTCGCTGATCACGACACCGGGGTTGAGCACCCCCTGCGGGTCGCACAGCGCCTTGATCTCGCACATGACCCCGTAGAGCTCATCGCCGTACTGGCGGCGGACGAACGGCGCCATCATCCGGCCGGTGCCGTGCTCGGCCTTGAGCGACCCGCCGTGCGAGAGGACGAGCTCCACCATGTCGTCGGTGAAGCGGGCGAACCGGTCCAGCGGGACGTCCGCGCCGAGCCGTTCGGTGAGCATGAAGTGGATGTTGCCGTCCTTGGCGTGGCCGAAGATGACGGCGTTGTCGTAGCCGTGGCGCGCGAACAGCGTGGTCAGCGTCTCGCAGGTCGGTAGCAGCGCCGGAACGGGGACGGCGATGTCCTCCAGCAGCGCGGTGGTGCCCGACGGCCGCGCGCCCGCGACCGTCGCGTAGAGGCCCTTGCGGATGTGCCACAGCGCGGCGCGGGCCGCCGGATCGGCGGCGAGCGTGCGCGGGCCGGACACCGGCAGCGTCGCGAGCACGCCGGTGGCGGCGCCGGCCAGCGCGTCGGCGCCCTCCGCGGTGTCGGACTGGTACTCGACGAGCAGCGCGGCGTGCCGGTCCACGACGAGTGCCTTCAGCGTCGCGTCGGCCCGGGGGTCGACCTGGCCGACGCCGCGCTGCGCGACCTGCAGGTCGACTCCCACGCCG
>JBBQEF010000179.1:0-11660 GCA_038320445.1 Mycobacteriales bacterium | reverse complement strand
GGCGCATCGCCTGGCTCGGGTCGATCGACGCCGCGGCGCGGTACGCGGGCGCCGTGGTCGGTGGCGATCCGGGCCGCGGCCCGGCCCCGCTGCGGCTCTCCGGGCCGGGCCCGCTCGGGCGGGCGCGTCGCGCGCTGGTGGTGCCGCGCGCGGCGATGCTCGGGCTCGCTGTCGGCACCGGGTTCGGGCTGGGCCTGTCGGTGGCCCTGACCGGGCTGCCGTACTGGTTGCTCGGGTTCGGGCTGCCCCTGGTCGTGGTCGGCGCGGTCGTGCTGCCGCTCCGCCGGGTCGGTCGGCCGGTCCCGCCCCGGCTGCGGCCCACCCTGGCGCTCGGCTGGGCCGCAGGCTCGCTCGTCCTGCTGCTCTGGCTGGGCGGGTTCCCCGGGGGCACGTTCCTGCTGCCCGACGGGCTCCTGCGGTGGCTGCTGCCCGCCGTGGCCGGGCTGAGCGCACTGGCCGGGGCTGCGACCGCCGTCCACAGCGCCCGCCGGCGGTTGCGGCCCGCGGGTGCGCCGGAGTGGGCGGTCGTCGAGCTCGCACGCCGGCTGGCGGCGATGCCGTGGCGCGGGGCCGGTGGCACGGGGTCACCCGTCGTGGCCGTCCCGGATCTCCTGGGCCGGGCGGCGCCGGACTGGCGGCCGTTCCCCCTGCAGTCCGTCCAGCGGACGGGCCCACCCGGCGCCGCCCCGTGGCGCCGGCTGCAGCGGGCCCGACTGCGGCGGCGGCTCGCTGCGGTGTGGCCCGCCACGCACGTGCTGTGGCGGGCCTACCCCGGCCTGGTCGTGGCGGTGGAGCCACCGCGCGAGCTGCACGCGGCCGGACGGGTTGCACCGGACCGGCGGTCCGGCGCTGGTGTGGGCCGACGGCACCGTGGAGTACCACCTGCGCGGCGTCCGGTTGCCGCGGTCGCCCGAGCTGGGGCCGTGGTCGGTCGCAGAGATCCACGCGATGGCCAACAGCGAGGTGCGCCGCGTGATGATCGAGTCGGTCGGGTGGGACAGGTACCTGCGCGCGGCGGAGCTGGAGCTCGTCGTCGACGCGGCGGACCCGGGGAACCCGCCGCACCGCCTCGAGCTGTACGACCTGCCGTTCGACGTGTTCGGGCCGGTGCGGCTGCTGGTGATGGTGAACGGCAGCCCGGACCGGACCGGGGCCTCGCGCCGCTACGCCGAGTTCGTGCCCGACGACCTCGACGACCCGGTCGAGGCCGCCGCGTGGCAGTACGGCGTCGACGCCGAGCTGTACCGCGTTCTGCAGCGGCGCACCTGAGCGGCCCCGGTCCAGCGCCGCCCGGGGCGGGTTCCTAAGCTCCTACCGGCCCGACCGCACCACGAAGGAGCGTCACCCACATGAGCAGCCTCGCCTCGGTGCGCACGGCCCTGACCGGCTCCCGGGCCGTCCAGGTCGCCTACGGCTGCACGGTGGCGGGCCGGCTCGGCGTCGAGCGGTACGCGTTGGGGTGGCGGGAGCCGGCGCCGGGGGCCCGGCACGCCCGGATCCTGGCCTACCACTCGATCGGCACGCCCTCGTGGGGCGTCAACGACGTGCGCCCCCGCGATTTCGAGCGCCACCTGCAGATCGCCGTCGATGAGGGCTGGTCGTTCGCGACCCCCGCCGAGGTGATGGCCGAACCCGCGAAGCAGCTCCTCGCCCTCACCTTCGACGACGGCGTCACCAGCGTGCTGGACAACGCCGCGCCGGTGCTGCGCCACCACGGCATCCCGTCCACGATGTTCGCCGTGTCCGGCTGGGCCGACGGCGGGCATCCCGAGGGCCACGAGCACGTGCTCGGCTGGAAGGGCCTCGCCGCCCTGCAGGACGCGGGCATGGCCGTGGCCAGCCACTCGGTCACCCACCCCGACTTCGGGAAGATCGACGCCGGGCGGGCCCGTTCGGAGCTGGAGGAGTCGCGGCAGCGGCTGGAGCAGGGTCTCGGTGTGACCGTCGACGAGTTCGCGATCCCGTTCGGCCAGTCCCGCAACTGGTCGCAGGCGGCGCGCGCGGCGGCGGCGGACGTCTACGGCACCGTGTACGCGCAGTCCGTGCAGACCCGCCCGGCGGGCACCGTCGCGCGCACGTTCATCACCCGCATCGACATCCCCCGGCTGTTCCGCTCGGCGCTGGCGGGCAGCTACGACCACTGGGAGGAGTGGTACCGATGACCACGGAGACCGGCCCTGTGACGATCGAGTTCCAGGCGGAGGCCCGCCAGCTCTTGCAGCTGATGGTGCACTCCATCTACTCGAACCGCGACGTCTTCCTCCGCGAGCTGATCTCCAACGCCTCCGACGCGCTGGACAAGCTCCGCCTGGAGACCTACCGCGACAAGGACCTGCAGGTCGACGTGTCCGACCTGCACATCGACATCGACATCGAGACCGACGCCGAGCGGCGCACGATCACCGTGCGCGACAACGGCATCGGCATGACCCGCGACGAGGTCGTCTCCCTGATCGGGACGATCGCGAAGTCCGGCACCGCGGAGATGCTGGCCGGGTTGCGGGCCGCGGGCGAGTCGGCCGCGGACGAGCTGATCGGCAAGTTCGGCGTCGGCTTCTACTCCAGCTTCATGGTCGGCGACTCCGTCACGCTGGTCACGCGCAGGGCCGGTGCGGGCGCCGGTGTGCGGTGGGAGTCGGCGGGGGAGGGCAGCTACACGATCGACGACGCGCCCGACGCCCCGCAGGGCACCTCGGTGACGATCGCCCTCAAGCCGGCCGACGCCGACGACGCGATGCCCGACTACACCGATGCGTCGGTGGTCCGGCGCATCGTCACGCGCTACTCCGACTTCATCACCTGGCCGATCCGGTTGGACGGTGAGACCGAGCCGCTCAACCGCATGAAGGCCCTGTGGGCCCGGTCGAAGGACGAGGTCACCGAGGAGGAGTACGCCGAGTTCTACCGGCACGTCAGCCACGACTGGCAGCCACCGCTGGAGACGATCCGGCTGCAGGCCGAGGGCACGTTCGAGTACCAGGCGCTGCTGTTCCTGCCCAGCCACGCCCCGATGGACCTGTTCATGCGCGAGCGCCGCCGCGGTGTGCAGCTCTACGTGCGCCGGGTGTTCATCATGGACGACTGCGAGGCGCTCGTCCCCGAGTACCTGCGCTTCGTCAAGGGCGTGGTGGACGCCGCCGACCTGTCGCTGAACGTCTCCCGCGAGATCGTCGCGCAGGACCGCCAGATCCAGCTGATCCGCAAGCGCCTGGTGCGCAAGGTGCTGTCGAGCCTCAAGACGATGCAGTCGGAGAACGCGGAACGGTACGCCACGTTCTGGGGCGAGATGGGCCGCGCGGTCAAGGAGGGCCTGCTGGAGGACCCGGACAACCGCTCCGACATCCTCGAGATCTGCTCGTTCTCCTCCACCCACGACGCAGCCGAACCGACCACCTTGCGCGCCTACAAGCAGCGCATGCCCGAGGGTCAGGAGCACATCTACTACATGACGGGGGAGTCGCGCACCGCGATCGAGAACTCCCCGCACATGGAGGCGCCCCGGGCCAAGGGCCACGAGGTGCTGCTGCTCACCGACCCGATCGACGAGGTGTGGGTCGACTCGGTCACCGAGTTCGACGGCACCCCGCTGAGCTCGATCGCCAAGGGGAAGGCCGAGGCCGACGAGGACGTCGAGGGCGCCGAGCAGTTCGCCGGGCTCCTCACGTGGATGGCGGGGACGCTCGAGGACGAGGTGCGCGAGGTGCGCCTGACCTCCCGGCTCACCACCTCGCCTGCCTGCCTGGTCGGCGACGCCCACGACATGACCCCGACCCTGGAGAAGATGTACCGGGCGATGGGTCAGGAGATGCCCACGATCAAGCGGATCCTGGAGCTGAACCCGGCGCACCCGCTGGTCGTGGCCCTGCGCGCCGCCCACGAGCAGCGTCCCGACGACGCCGAGCTGGCCGGCACGGCCCGGTTGCTGCACGGCATGGCGCTGCTGGCCGAAGGCGGCGAGCTGAAGGACCCGGCGCGGTTCGTCGGGCTGCTGGCCGAGCGGCTGGCGTCGGGGCTGTGAGCGGCTGACACCTCCTGTGCGTGGAGAACGTCGCCCTGGCGACGTTCTCCACGCACGAGTGGTGAGCTGCGGATCAGTGCACGAGCGTGGAACGTTGCAGGGCGTGCTCCACCAGCGTCACGAGCGTGGCCAGGCAGGACTCCGGCCGCCGGGCATCCATCCGCACGACGGGGGTGTCGCCGGACAGCGCGAGCGCGTCGCGCACGACGTCGGGGGTGAACCCGTCGGTGTCGGGGAACCCGTTGACCGCGACGACGAACGGCAGCCGTCGGTTCTCGAAGTAGTCCACCGCGGGGAAGCACTCGTCGATGCGCCTCAGGTCGACCAGCACCACCGCACCCACCGAGCCGCGGGCCAGCTCGTCCCACATGAACCAGAAGCGGTCCTGGCCCGGCGTGCCGAACAGGTACAGGATCAGCGCGTCGTCGACGGTGATGCGGCCGAAGTCCATGGCGACGGTGGTCGTCTTCTTGTCGGGCACGGCCGCGACGTCGTCGATGCCGATCGACGCCGTGGTCATCGGCTCCTCGGTGAGCAGCGGCGGGATCTCCGACAGCGCCCGCACGAGCGTCGTCTTGCCCACTCCGAACCCGCCGGCCACGACGATCTTCAGCGGGATCGGACCCTCGTCAGCGCGCACGGAGGCCCTCCAGGAGCCGGGAGAGGATCTCGGGGGCCGGGCCGCCCGCGGCCGTGGCCGGCGGGGGCGCGTGGACGATGAGGTAGCCGGAGTCGGCGAGGTCGCTGACCAGCACCCGCGCCACGCCGACCGGCACCCCCAAGCCGGCGCCGACCTCCACGAGCGACACCGGTCCCGAGGCCAGGTCGATGATCGCCCGGTACTCCTGCTGCAGGTCGGCGGACCAGCGGTCGGTGGCGGTGACCAGCGACTCCACCGGAAGGTCGCGGCCGGACGAACGGGTGCGCCCGCCGGTGACGGCATAGACGGGCACGACCCGCCCGGCGTCGGCCGGCACACGCCGCGAGGTCATGTCCCCATCTCCGGGGCCGGGGCGGGCGTGTCGGCCGGCGGGATCACGTCCAGTGCTCCGGGACCGCGGCGACCTCGTCCGTGCGAGGGCGGAGCCGCGTCATCGCCCGGTCCCGGTCCGCACTCCCGGCGACAGGGCGTGCCCGACGCGGGCGGCCAGCATCGTCATCTCGTAACCGACCGTGCCGATGTCGCAGCGCCGGCCGGCGTGGACGGCCAGCGTGGCGCCCTGGTCGATGGCCGTCACGAACAGGTAGCCGCCGTCCATCTCGAGGATGGTCTGCGTGACGCGCCCGGCGCCCAGCAGGTGCGCGGTGCCGCGGGCCAGGCTGACCAGTCCCGACGACGCCGCGGACAGCGGGTCGCCGAGCGCGTCGTCCATGCCGGGGGAGGTCGCGAGGCGCAGCCCGTCGGCGGAGACGACCACGGCGTGCAGCACGCCGGCGGTGTCGCGCACGAACTCGACGAGCAGCCAGTCGAGGGCACCGGGTCTCACGAGGGGCCCCCGTTCTCGGTGGCGGCCTGCGCGGCGGCCCGGCTGGCCTGGTACCGCGACAGGGCGGCCGCCGCGTCGGAGGACGGGGTGCGGGGGGCCGGGGAAGCCGGCTCGGCGCCCGGCTCGCGGAGCTGGGCGTTGAGGTGGCTCTGCGGGACGCGCCTGCGCAACGTTCCCGGCGCGACGTCGGGGGAGCGAGGTGCGTCCGCGCGGGGTTCCGGGACCGGGCGGGGTGCCGGGACGGGCCGGGGCGCGGGGCCGGGCGACGGGCGCGCGGCCGCCTGCGCGGAAGGCGTGGGCGCGGACGGGACCTGCGGGCCGGGGCGGGAGGGCGTCGTGGAGAACGCGGCCACGGCGTCGCCCGCGGCCCGGACGGGCGGGACCGGCTGCGACTCGGGGTCCCACCACCCCGTCCACTGCTCGTCCTGACCGCTTCCGAACGGCGTGCGGATCTGCTGGGAGACGGTCTGCTGCTGCGGGGCGCCGGCGTAGGCGGGGACCCGGTGCGGCAGGTCCTCGCGGGGCGGCGGGAGGGTTGCGGGCGCCTGTGCGGCCGGCGCGCGAGCGGGGGCCGACCGGCCGCCGTCGACGGGGCGGCCGGTGACGGCAGGTGCCGGCGGGCGACCGTCGCCGACCGGTGCGGCGAACAGCGCAGCCGGCAGCACGGCCACCGCGGTGATCCCGGACCCCGGGGTGGCCCCGAGCGACACCCGCACCTGGTGACGGGCCGCGAGCCGGGCCACGACGTGGAAACCCAGCCGTTGCGAGACCGAGAGGTCGACCTCGGGCGGGCGGGCGAGCAGCTCGTTGGCCTCGGCCAGCTCGTCGGGCGGCATCCCGACGCCCCAGTCCTCGACGGTGATCAGATAGCCACCCACCTCCCGCCGCCCGGGCCGGGCGCGGATCGTGACGGTGGTGTCGGGCGGGGAGAACCGGACCGCGTTCTCGGTCAGCTCCGCGATGAGGTGCGTGAGGTCGGTGACGGTGTGGCCGGCGACGGCGGGCCGCTCGTCGACGACGAACACCACGCGGTTGAGGTCCTCGGTCTCGGCGATCGCGGCGCGCAGGACGTCACGCAGCGGCACCGGCTCGCTCCACGTGCGCGGCGGCTTCTCGCCGGAGAGCACCAGGAGGTTCTCGGCGTTGCGACGCACGCGGGTGGCGAGGTGGTCGAGGGCGAACAGCTCGGCGAGCGCGTCCGGGTCCTCTTCGGACTCCTCGAGCTGGTTGATGATGTCCAGCTGGCGGTAGAGCAGGCTCTGGTTGCGGCGTGCGAGGTTCGTCAGCAGGTCGGAGGTGAACCGTTGCCGCCCGATCTCGGCCTCGGCGAGCCGTCGCGACAGCGCGTCCTTCTCGTGCTGCGAATCCTCGGTGACCCGCCAGAACAGCATCATCCCGACGCACGCGAACAGCACCGCGATGCCGTGGATCAGTGACCACAGCCAGGGGTCGGCCTGCCCCGCCGCCGTCGAGAAGATCAGGCTCTGCTGCCAGGCCGAGCCGATCCCGTGACTGATGACGGTGAACAGGATGTTGAACAGGAAGGGTGCCCAGTCCTGGTCGAGGGCGATGAACCCGATGATGATGAAGAAGTGGAAATGGGCCTCGATGGACCCGTGCGACAGGCCGACCAGCGCCGCCGAGCAGTAGACGAGCCCGCCGGTCACCATCACCGACGCGGTGCGCCGGTGGTGTCGCAGCACGTGGCCGAGCACGACGCACGCGGCCGGGACGGTCAGCACCAGCGCGACCGTGCCCGGGTCGTGGCCGAGGAACAGCCCGAACACCGCCAGCCCCGGGACGTGCATGCCGAGCACCCACAACAGCATGCGGTGCCGGCGCTGCCAGTCGGCCTCGTCCAGGTCGTAGCCACGGGGTAACGCGCTGAGGAGCTTTCTCCACATCGTGTCTCGCACCATTCCTGCGGGGAGTCGGTCGGAACCGGGGACGGCAGGCTACAGCGATATGACCCCCCGTGAACAGTCGGCTACGGTACGCGCGAAATGGTGTGGACCACATGGCGTAGTGCTCAGCTCCATATCGTGACGTAGACCGGCGGGCGATAGCGCGAAGGCGGCACTCCGGCCCCCGGGGCACGGAGCAGTTTCATCGCCTCCGGGGTGCCCAGGAAGTGCCGCAGCGACGCCGCCGCGGCGCTGCGGCGGTCCACCGGGAGCGTGGTGGCGTGCCAGTACAGCTCCATCGGCGTGCCCGGGACGTCCACCACCTGCAGCTCACGGCGGCGGAGCTGGTGCACGGCCAGGTGCGCGACACCCGGAGCGACCCCGGCCCCGCGCACGGCGGCCTCCCAGGCCGCGGTCTGGTTGGGGAACACGCTCAGATTCGACTCGGGCACGCCGAGTGACCGCAGGAGCCGGCTGACGTCGCTGCCGGGGTCGGTGGCCCCCGGTTCCACGAGCCAGGGCCACTGGGCGGGTGAACCCCGGAAGCGGGCGTCCGGGGAGGCCAGCACCACGAGCCGGCTCCGGAAGATCGGTTCGCTGACCAGCCCCAGGCTGCGGTCCGTGCCGAGATACGGGCCCAGCGCCACGTCGGCGAGGCGGTGCGACACCAGGACCGCCATCTCCGCGGTGGCCGACACGCCCGCCGACACCTCGATCGACCCCGCCGAGCGGGCGGTGAACGCGTCGGCGAGCGGGCCCGCGACGAACTCGACGATCGAACTGGGCGCCACCAGCCGCAACTGCTCGGCGGCGCCCTGCGCCGAGCGCACCGCCGACTCGGCCTCCGCGCCCAACGCCACCATCTGGGCCGCGATCGTCAGCAGGCGGCTCCCGCCGGCCGTCATCGTCATGCCGGATCCGCTGCGGGTGAGCAGCGGGTCGTCGAGGTAGCGGCGCAGCGCGGCGAGGGCCTGGGAGACCGCCGGCTCGCTGACGCCGAGCGCGCCGGCGGCCGCCTTGACCGAGCCGAGCCTGGCCACCAGCACGAACGCGCTGAGCTGGGTGAGCGTCATGGCCGAGATTGTGACCCCGACCATGCCCGCCACGGCAATCGCGCCCCGGCCTAAGCGAACGGTTATCCGGGTTTGCCCCGGCACCCGCTCCGGAGGACGATGGAATCCATGGCCCAGGACGACGAGGTGCTCTCGGTGCTGCGCGGTATCTGGACGGCCGAGCGGCAGTCGGTCGCCGACATCAGGCCCGGCGCCGGCAAGGTCTGCCGGAACATGAAGAACATCGGGTTCGCAGCGGCGGACGACGGCGGCTCCACGGCCGGGCCCGTCGACGACGACCAGCGCTCGGCCTGGCGCGAGCGGCTCGCTCGCGAGGGCAAGCTCGCCCCCGGGTCGACCACGCTGCGGGACCTGGTGCTGGGGGAGTCCGGGTCCTGAACGCGACACTGCCCGGCAGCGTCGCCGAGCTCGTCGAGACGCTGCGGCGCGGCCACTACCTGGCCGATCGCGGGCTGGCCACCGCCGTGCACGTCGCGCTCTCGCTGCACAGGCCGCTGCTGCTGGAGGGCGAGCCCGGTGTCGGCAAGACCGAGATCGCGAAGGTGCTGGCCACGGTGCTGGGCCGGGAGCTGGTCCGGCTGCAGTGCTACGAGGGCATCGACACCCACCAGGCCCTGTACGAGTGGGACTACGCCCGGCAGCTGTTGCACATCCGGGCCTCGTCCGAGACCGGGGCCGGCGTGGTGCAGGAGCTGTTCGGGCCGGAGTTCCTCCTGGAGCGCCCCCTGCTGAAGGCGCTGAGAGCGGGTGACCGCGCGGTGCTGCTGATCGACGAGATCGACCGTGCCGACGACGAGTTCGAGGCGTTCCTGCTGGAGATGCTCTCGGACTTCCAGATCACGGTCCCGGAGATCGGCACGATCACCGCTGCGTCCCCGCCGCTCGTGGTGCTGACGTCGAACCGCACGCGCGAGCTGCACGACGCCCTCAAGCGCCGCTGCATGTACCACTGGATCGAGTACCCCACCGCCGAGCGCGAGGTCGAGATCGTCACGGTACGCCGGCCCGACGTCGACGCGGCGCTGGCCCGCAAGGTGGTGGCCGCGGTGCACCGCCTGCGCGAGCTGGACCTGGCCAAACCCCCCGGTGTGGCCGAGACGATCGACTGGGCCACCACCCTGTCCTTCCTCGGCGAGACGGACCTGACCGACGAGAGCCTGGGAGCGGTCCTGAAGGACCGGGAGGACCTGGAGCTCGCCCGCGAGATGCTCGCGTGACGCGGCTCCGCGGCCCGTGCGCGGCACCGGGTGCCCCAGCACCGTTTTCCGCGCACGACCCCCGGGCGCGGGCCCGGACGTGACACCGTCGCTCGTGCCGGTGCTCGTCGGGTTCGGGCGGGCGCTGCGGGACGCTGCGCTGCGCGTGGGCTCGGGGGACGTCGCCGATTTCTGCGCGGCCGCCGCGGTGCTCGACCCGTCCGACATGCTCGACCTCTACTGGGCCGGACGCATCTCGCTCGTCACGCGGCGCGAGGACATCGCGGTGTACGACGAGGTGTTCGCCACCTACTTCCTCGGCGAGCGCAACCCGGTCGAGCAGGTGCTGCAGCTCCAGGTCCACGCGGTGGAGATCGACTCCGTGCTGGAGGTGCCGGCGGTCGAGCCGTCCGGCGCGGACGAGCGGGAGCAGGAAGCCACGATGGGCCTCGTCGCGTCGGGTGCGGACACCTTGCGGCACAAGGCGTTCGCCGCCTGCACCCCCGACGAGCTGCGCGAGGTCCGCCGGATCATGGAGCGGATGCGGCTGACCCCGCCGCGGCGGCGCACCCGCCGCACCCGCCCGGCCCGCCGCGGCCGGGCGCCCGACCTGCGCCGCACGGTCCGGGACTCGCTGCGGCTGCACGGGGAACCGGTTCCGGTGCGGCACCAGCGCCGCCGCGTCAAGCTCCGGCCGCTGGTGCTGATCCTCGACGTCTCGGGGTCGATGGCCGACTACTCCCGGGCGCTGCTGCAGTTCGCCTGGTCCGCGCGCCGCGGGATGGCGCGGGTGGAGGTGTTCTGCTTCGGCACCCGGCTCACCCGCATCACCGTCCCGCTGCACAAGCGCAGCCCCGACACCGCACTCGCCGAGGCGGCCGCCCTCGTCGCCGACTGGGACGGCGGTACGCGCATCGGGACCTCGCTGGAGGAGTTCGTGCGGATCTGGGGCCGGCGCGGCGTGGCGCGCGGGGGAGTGGTGGTGATCTGTTCCGACGGGCTGGACCGGGGCGACCCCGACACGCTCGTCGCGGCGATGGAGCGGCTCACGCGGCAGTGTCACCGGATCGTCTGGTGCACCCCCCACGGCCCCGGTGCGATGGGCATGATGGTGGCGCAACCGTACGTCGACGCGCTGCTCCCCGGCCACGACCTGAGCAGCCTGGCCGAGCTCGCCCGCGTGCTGCCCGAGCTGAGATAGGAGAAACGGTGACCCGCTGGAGCGTCAGCCTGGAGGCCGAGGGCGACCGCGTGATGACCATGGAGGAGATCGTGGAGCTGGCCGATGCCGTGGCCCCCAGCGGCGGCATCGCGTCCGGCATCGGCAGCACGCGCTACGGCGCCCAGGTCGTCGTCGAGGCCGGCGAGCACGACGAGGCGATGGCGAAGGGCCGCGCGGTGTTCGCCGCCGCGGTCGAGACAGCCGGGCTCCCGGTGTTCCCGGTCGTCCGGGCGGACGCCGTCAGTGAGGACGACGAGGGAGACGAACCGGAGTGATCCGCCTCGGTTCGCTCGGCGGTTACGCGTTCTCCGGCCCGCGCGTCCTCGGCAGCTGGACGCCGCCGGCCCGGTCGGGCGTCTACGTGATCCTCTACAAACCCGAACCCGACACGAAGCCCGAGACCTACGCCGTGATCGGGGTCGGGCACGCCGACGACCTCGCGGCCGAGGGCTTCCCGTTCCGGCACCGCCGCTCGCCGTGCTGGACGAAGCGGGCCGGCTCGAAGTGGAAGGTGCACATCGCGGTGCTGGATGTGCCCGGCGGCAACCGCCCGCACCGCGAGATGATCACCAACGAGCTGGTGGCCGTCTACCGGCCGTTCTGCAACGAGCAGCAGTACGACAGCTCGTGGCGGGACGAGTGGATCGGCGAGTACTCCGACGCGCCCACCACCGCCCCCCTGCCGCCGCCCTGAGGAGCGCGCCTCCGGCGCCCGTGCGCGGACAGTGTTGCTGCAGCAACACTGTGCGCGCCCGCAGGG
>JBBQEF010000178.1:0-11668 GCA_038320445.1 Mycobacteriales bacterium | reverse complement strand
CGCCGGGATCGTCGGTGACCTGTTGCGACGGGCGGTGGAAGCGACCGTCACCGACCGGGTGCCCGACCGTGCCCGGGAGGCCGTCGCGCTGGAGGCCGGCAGGCCGCCGGTGACGAGCGGGCTGCTGTGAGCAAGGCCCGTTACAGCGGCAGCGCGATCTCCTCCGCCGCCTCGTACGCGACGAGGGCGGGCTGGCCGCCCAGCCACCCCGGGAGGTTCGCCACCGCGGCCTTCACGTGCTCGGTGGTCATGTGGGCATCGAGCGCGTCGCGCGACACCCATGTCTCGATCGAGTAGAAGGTGCCCGGCGTCTCGACGCTCTCGGACCACTCGTAGGAGACGCAGCCGCTCTCGGCGCGGGTGGCCGCCTGCAGGCCGCCGAGCGCGGACCTCAGCTCCTCGACGGCGTCGGGCTTGATCGGGAACGTTCCATGCACGACGAACATGTGACTCCTCGGATTCGGCGCTGAATCCGATCACCGTAGCGGGCGGACGGTTGAACCGTCGCGTTCGCGCACGCGAAGATGGGGTCATGGTCATCGACACCGGCTTCGACAGCCACGGCACGCGCTGCGCGGCCTGGCACCTCCGGGCGGAGAGCGACGCCCTGACCGGTTCCCGCGGTCGGCCGTGCGTGGTGATGGGCCACGGTTTCGGCGCGACGAAGGATGCCGGGCTGCTCCCGTTCGCTGAGCGGTTCGCCGCCGCAGGTGCGGACGTGCTGGTGTTCGACTACCGCGGCTACGGCACGAGCGACGGCTCACCCCGGCAGAACGTCGCCCACCTGCGCCACCGGCAGGACTACCGCGCCGCCGTCGCCCACGCCCGCGGCCTGGACGGTGTCGACCCGGAGCGGATCGTGCTGTGGGGCAGCTCCTATTCCGGTGGGCACGTGATCCCGGTGGCGGCGAAGGACGGCCAGGTGGCGGCCGTGATCTCGCAGGGCGGCGCGATGGACGGGCTGGCCGCGCTGGTGGAGATCGGGCGCTACGCCGGGGTCGGGCAGCTGCTCAAGCTCACCGCTCACGGCCTGCGCGACATCGCCGGGACACTGCTGGGCCGCGCGCCGCACCTCATCCCCGTGGTCGGTCCGCCGGGCACGCTCGCCGCCATCACGGCCGAGGGCGCAGAGTCCGGCTACCGGTCGATCATGGGTCCGACCTTTCGCAACGAGATGTGCGCCCGCGGTGCTCTGATCATCCCGCTGAACCGTCCGGTCACGGCGGCCGCCAGGCTGCGCGCGCCGCTGTTGCTGGTGCTCGCCACGGAGGACAACATCGCGCCGCCCGACGCGGTGCGAGCGGTCGCGGCGAAGGCGGGGGCCGGCGCCGAGGTGCTGGAGCTGCCGTCCGGCCATTTCGACATCTATTCGGGCGAGATGTTCGAGCGCTCGGCAGCAGCTCAGGTCGCGTTTCTGCAGCGTGTGCTGCGTGTCGGCGCCACGATCGGTTGACGCTCACATCAGCTCGCTCGTGATACCGATGTCACGTGGCCGTGCGGGTCGGAACACGGGCGTTCGGATTACCGAGACCGCTGCGTAACCCCGTCGCGGGTCACCATGGAGCTGATCGTCCTCCGTGAGCGACGGGGGCTCAGCGGGTAGCGACGGGCTGACGCAGGATCGTCCTTCGCTTGGCAGGCGCAACCCTGCGCGCGTCGCTGAGATAGACCTCGTGGTGCCTCCCGACCATCGTGAGGTCGTGGCCGGGGATGAACTCGTGGTGCATCCGACGGAGGAGCTCCGCCTCGTCGTCGTACGAGCCGATGTGCAGGGCCTGCACGCAGACACCCTCGGAGAGGTTCTGCAGCCTGAGGTCGCCGAGCCGGGAGGGCCGGTTCTCGGGCGCGACCTGCTCGACGGCTCCCGCGAACATGTCCGTCGTGATCCAGTCCGGCACCATGATCATGAGGGTCCAGTCCCACTGTGACTTGTCGCGCGCGTGGGTGAAGGTCTCCATGTCGTCGGCCCACCACCGTCCCTCCAGCGGCATGACGACGTAGTCCCGGCCGAGGGTCTTCCTGCTGGCGAACTTGAGTG
This sequence comes from Mycobacteriales bacterium, assembly GCA_038320445.1. GTDB lineage: Bacteria > Actinomycetota > Actinomycetes > Mycobacteriales > Pseudonocardiaceae > Pseudonocardia. The sequence goes on along the minus strand of JBBQEF010000178.1, from coordinate 9,630 downwards.
CGTAGGCGACGGGGTAGAGCGCTGCCGTCGCCTCGGCGAAGGCCGGTGTGTTCGGGTCTCCCTGCCCATCGATCATGAGGTACTGGAGATCGGGGACCGTCACGAGCTGCGGTGTGTCGCGCTTGGCCGTGTAGCAGGCGAGGGTCCGCTTGAAGTCGATCTTGGTCACAGGTCTCCTCTTGGTCAGACGGCGCAGCTGCCGTCCGTGCAGGCCTCGCCCTGACCGCCGGCCGGGGTCAGGACGGGGCGCGACTCGTTCCACGCCGTCTCCAGGACCTGCAGGAGCGCCTCGGCGGGTTGGGCGCCGGACACGCCGTACTTCTCGTCGATCACGTAGAACGGCACGCCGCTGATGCCGTAGGCCTGGGCCTGGCGCTCGTCGGCGCGCACCTCGGCGGTGTAGCGGTCCGAGGCCAGTACGGCGCGGGCCTCGTCCTCGTCGAGCCCCGCCTCGGCGCCGAGCCGGACCAGCGTCCCGGGATCGCCGATGCGCTCGCCCTCGCTGAGGTAGGCGCGGAAGAAGCGATCCTTGACCGCGTCCTGGACGCCGTGGTCGGCGCCGAGGTGGATCAGCCGGTGCGCGTCGAGGGTGTTGCCGCCGCGGGCGCGCTCGAAGTGGAACTCGAGGCCGTCCTGCGCCGCGGTCGCCGTCATCTGGTCGTGCATCTCCTGTGCCCGCTCCGCCGTGACGCCGTACTTGTCGGCGAGGTGCTCGGTGAGCGATCCCGAACGCTCGCGGGGCGCCGCCGGGTCGAGCTCGAAGCTGCGCCAGCGCAGCTCCACGTCGTCGCGGTGGGCGAAGCCCGCCAGCGCCTTCTCGAAACGCGCGCGCCCGATGGCGCACCAGGGACACACGACATCGGACCAGATCTCCACCTTCATGTGACGGCTCAACCGATCGGGCCGGGAGCTTGTTCCAGAGCCGCCCGCGCGACGAGGGCCACGGCACGGCCGTCGACGAGGACCAGGACCGGGCCGTTCCCGTCGAGGCGGGCGAGGGCGGCGGCGAGATTCTCCCCGTCGCCCACGGCCGCGGGCGGGCCTCCGGCGTGGTCGGCGACGTCGTCGCCCGCACGGGCGGGATCGGCCGCCACCAGGCGGCGCAGCTCCGCGGGAACGACGGCGCCGAGCACCTCGGGCGCCGATCGCGTCGGGTCGTCGGACTCCCTGGCCGTGACGACGGCGACGAGCGCGGCCTCCAGACCGGCGACGGCGGCGACGGTGTGGCCCGCGTCCGCGACGACGAGCCCGCGCGGGACCCCGGCGTCCCGGACGTGGGGGCCGGCCGGTGCGTCGAGGAAGCCGAGCCGCGTCATCCAGCCGTCGTCGAAGTACCGGGACAGGTAGTTGCGGCCCGAGTCGGGCAGGACCGCGACGACCACGTGCTCCGGCCCCAGTTCGGCCGCCACCCTCAGTGCGCCGGCCACGGCCGTGCCCGCCGAACCGCCGGCCAGCAACCCCTCCTCGCGGGCCAGCCGGCGCGTCATCGTCAGCGACTCGCGGTCGGGGATGCGCTCGAACCGGTCGACGACGCCCTGGTCGTAGGACCGCGGCCAGGTGTCGTCGACGGTGTCGGGGTGCCTGTAGTGCCCCACCGCCTCGACGAAGTACGGGCTGCCGTCCCCGCCGGCGTAGGACGACGACTCCGGGTCCACCGCGACGACGGCCACCCCGTGCTGCTTGAGGTACCGGCCGGTGCCGCTGATCGTCCCGCCGGTGCCGATGCCCGCGACGAGGTGCGTGACCCGCCCGCCGGTCTGCTCCCAGATCTCGGGACCGGTCGTCAGCTCGTGCACGCGCGGGTTGGCGGGGTTGTCGTACTGGTCGGCGTACCAGCCACCCGGCGTCTCGGCGGCGATCCGGCGGGCCAGGGCGAGGACGTGCTCGGGATGCTCGCGCGGCAGCTTCGGCTCGGTCTGCACCACCTCGGCGCCGTACGCCCGCAGCAGCGCGATCTTCTCGGCGGCAATGGAGTTCGGCGTCAAGCCGATCGACCAGTATCCCAGATGGCCCTCCACCATCGCCAGCCCGATCCCGGTGTTGCCCGACGTCCCCTCGACGATCACACCGCCCGGCCGGAGACTGCCGTCGCGCTCGGCTGCCCGCACCATCGCGAGTGCCGCCCGGTCCTTCACGCTGCCACCCGGGTTGGCGAACTCGACCTTGACCCAGATCTCGGCGGCCAGCCCGGCCGTCACCCGGTTGAGCCGGATCAGCGGCGTTCGGCCGACGGCGTCGAGCAGCGAGTCGTGAACGTCCACGCCGCTAGCATCTCACCATGACCCTGCCCGACGACTGGTCGCGCTGGCGTGACCAGGTCGACCTCGACTCCTACGACGCGCGCTGGGCGCGGATGGCCGCGTCGGGCGAGAACCCGCACGGCGAGGCCGACCTCGTGTGGGCGTTCCGGCCGTCCTCGGTGCTGGACGGCGGCTGCGGCACCGGGCGGGTCGGCATCGAGCTGGCCCGGCGGGGCCTCGCGGTGGTGGGTGTCGACGCCGACCCGGACATGATCGCCGCTGCCCGGTCCAAGGCCCCCGAGCTGCGGTGGCTGGCCGCCGACCTCGCCGATCTCGATCATCCGGAGCGCTTCGACGTGGTCGTGCTCGCCGGGAACGTCGTGCCCTACGTCACCGCGGAACGGCGCCCGGCCGCGATTGCGGCCTGTGCGCGGCACCTCGCGCCCGGCGGCCGGTTGATCGCCGGGTTCCAGCTCCAGGAGGGCTGGCCGACGATCGGCGACTACGACGCCTGGTGTGCCGCGGCCGGTCTCGGGCCGCAGGACCGCTGGGCGACCTGGGGCCGGGATCCGTATGCCGGTGGCGCCTATGCGGTGTCGGTGCACGCCCGTCAGTGACGCGAGCGGCGGACCCGGATCGGGCCCTTCGCGGTGGACGGGTCGACCACCCGGCCGCCTTGCACGATCTCCACCTCGCCGCGCTCCACGAGCCGGCGCGCGGCCATCCGGGCCGGCTCCATCAGGTCCCGCCAGCCCTCGGGATCGACCTGCCGTGCCGCCTCGGACGGGCAGATCGTCGCGGTGCGAGCCCGCGCGTCGAGCAGTTCGCCGATCGCCGCCTCGAGCCGGTGATCGACCTCGCCCAGCCCGCGGCGGCGGCACGCCGCGCCGCAGTGGCGGACCTGCTCCCAGTCGCGCTCCCACTTCTTGCGCCAGCTGATCGTGCGGCCGCACACGGCGCAGGTCTTGTCCGGCGGCACGGTCATGTCCGCCCGGCCACTGTGGCGTCGAGCGCGGCGCGCATCGCGACGACCGGCCCGGGGTACCCGGTCATCAGCTCCACCTGCGCGACTGCCTGGTGCAGCAGCATCTCCAGCCCGCTGACGACCCGTGCGCCGCCCGCCTGCGCCGCCGCGGCGAACGGGGTGGGCCACGGTGCGTAGACCGCGTCCAGCACGACCGCGCCGGGCCCGGCGCCCTCGAACGCGTCGGCGGCGCCGCGGGGCAGCGTCGAGATGACGACGTCCGCCTTCTCCAGCTCCGCGGACACGCGGGCCGGGTCGACGAGCGCATCGTCGAGGACGGGGGAGACGCCCAGCCGTGCGGCCGTGGCGCGCAGCTCACCGGTTCGCGCGGGATCGCGCACGAGCACCGTGACGTCGTCGATGCCCAGGTGCCGCAACGCGGCGAGCGCGGCCTGCGCCGTGCCGCCGGCGCCGAGGACGACGGCCCGCCCGCTCGTGCCGTGCAGGGCCGCCACGAGGCCGGTGACGTCGGTGTTCTCGGCGAACCGGCGACCACCGGTGAACACCAGCGTGTTGGCGGCGCCGATCGCGGCCGCCGTCGGCGACACCTCTTGCGCGACCTCCAGCGCCACCCGCTTGAGCGGCATGGTCAGCGAGAGCCCGGCCCACCGGGCGTCCAGCCCGTCGACGAAGCCGGGCAGCCCGGCCTCGTCGCACTCGTGGACCGCGTAGCTCCAGCCCTCGAGGCCCAGTGCGCGGTAGGCCGCGGTGTGCAGTACGGGAGAGAGCGAGTGGGCGACGGGGGAGCCCAGGACGGCGGCACGCATCCGGCCAGTATGGCGGGTGCAGGATCGGGCATCCCGCTCTCCCGCCTGCTGGTGGCGACCGTGGGTGCTCCTCGTCGCGGCCCTCCCAGCTGGCGCCGTCGGTGATCCGCCGCGTCGTGGACACCTGGTAGGACAGCGCCATGGAGTTCGCGATCCGCCCGATCGGCTACGTCCGCTCGTCACTGGACGACCGCAGGAACGCCCCGCGCCAGCCCGGCGAGGGGGCTCCGGACGCCTGGCTCGTCCTCGACGACAGCGTCCGGGATGCGGTGGAGGGCATCGAGCCCGGCACCGACATCCTGCTCCTGACCTGGCTCCACCTGGCGGATCGCGCCGTGCTGCGAACGCGTCCACGCGACGACCCGCGGCGGCCGGAGACGGGCGTGTTCGCGACCCGTTCGCCCGACCGTCCCAACCCCATCGGCCTGCACCGCGTGCACGTCGTCGAGATCGACGGGACCCGCGTGCACGTCGCGCACCTGGAGGCGATCGAGGGCACCCCGATCATCGACGTCAAGCGGGTGCTCGACGGCGACGACTGAGAGCGGCAACCGGCCGTCACCGGCCGGCGAACCACCCGCTGCGGGCGGCATCGCTGCGGCCTCACGACGCAACCCACCACGCGCACGGCCCCGTCGGCGAACCCCGCGGCGGCCCGCTCGATGCCCGCGATCGCCGCTGCCGCCAGGGGTCCGGCTTGCGGCGCCCTGATCGCACCCCTCGTGCGCCGGCCGCTCTACCGTTGCCCGGTGACGACCACGGTGCTGGTGCTGGGCGGCCGCAGTGAGATCGGGGTGGCGGTGGCCCGGCGGCTCGCGCCCGGGGCGACGGTGGTGCTGGCCGCCCGGCGCAGCGGGGACCTCGACGCCGAGGAGAAGGCGGTGCGCGAGGCCGGTGCGGCTGCTGTGGAGCGCGTGGAGTTCGACGCCGACGACCTCGCCGGGCACCAGCCCCTGCTCGACGGTCTCGTCAACCGCCACGGCCGGCTCGACGTCGTGGTGGTGGCGTTCGGGCTGCTCGGCGACCAGGCGCGGGCCGAGCGCGACCCCGCGCACGCGGTGCAGATCGTGCACACCGACTACGTCGCCCACGTCGCTGTGCTGACCCGGCTGGCCACGCTGCTGCGCGCACAGGGCGACGGCACGCTCGTGGTCTACTCCTCGGTGGCGGGGGCGCGCGTGCGGCGGGCGAACTACGTCTACGGCTCGGCCAAGGCCGGGCTCGACGGCTTCGCCAGCGGCCTCGCCGACGCGCTGCACGGGAGCGGGGTCCGGCTGCTGCTGGTCCGGCCCGGATTCGTCGTCGGCCGGATGACCGAGGGCATGCCGCCGGCGCCGCTGTCGTCCACCCCCGACCAGGTCGCCGACGCCACCGTCGCGGCCCTGCGCGCCGGACAGGGCGAGGTGTGGGTGCCCCCCGCGTTGCGGCCGGTGTTCGCGCTGCTCAGGCACGCTCCGCGGGCGCTGTGGCGGCGGATGCCGCGCTGATGCTGTTGGGAACCCGTTGGTAACGCTACGGTCATGATCTCCTCGCAGGATCACCTTCTTCGTCCACGTCGGGAGGTCGCCATGATCGGCAGGTCGCGCTCGCTGCTGACCGCCGTCGCGGCGTTCGCCCTGCTGGTCGTGCTGTGGGAGCTGGCCAAGCTGGTGCTGCCCGCCGGCGGCGTCAGCATCGGTGACACCCGGCTGCTGCCCCGCACCGACGACGCCGCGATGCCGCACGTCTGGACCGTGCTGGCCAAGCTCGGCGACCCCGAGGTGGCGGGCGCCGGGTCACGGCCCGTCGGACTCGCCGTGGCGGCCGGGGCGCTGTTCACGCTCGGGCTCGCACTGGGGGGCCTGGTGCTGGGCGGGGTGTTCGGGGTCCTGCTGGCGCTGGTCATGCAGCGCTCCGGGCTGGTGCGCCGCGCCGCGCTGCCGTACGTCATCGCGTCGCAGACGGTGCCGCTGATCGCGGTGGCGCCGCTGGTCGCGGGCTGGGGCGGCAAGATCCAGATCCTGGGCTGGGCCTGGCAGCCGTGGGCCAGCGTCATGGTCATCTCCGCGTACCTCGCGTTCTTCCCGATCGCGATCGGCATGCTGCGCGGGCTCGCCTCGCCCGTGAGCGCCGACGTCGAGCTGTTCCGGTCGATGGCTGCGGGCTGGTGGACGACGCTCGTGCAGTTGCGACTGCCGGCCTCGGTGCCGCACGTCGTGCCCGCGGTGCGGCTCGCGGCCGCGGCCGCGGTGGTCGGCGCGATCGTCGCGGAGATCTCCACCGGCACGCGCGGCGGCGTCGGTCGGTTGATCATCTCCTACGCGCAGACGGCCACCGGTGATCCCTCGCAGCTCTACGCCGCCATCCTGGGGGCGGTGGTGCTCGGGCTCGTCGCCGCCGCAGCCGTCGGCCTGCTGGACGTCGGGCTGCGGCGGTTCCGGGGGAGTGTCGTATGAGCGTCACAGCCGCGGTCGAGCTCGCCGGGCTCGACAAGCACTTCGGCGACGTGCACGCCCTCGACGGCATCGACCTCACGGTCGCCGACGGCGAGTTCGTGTCGCTGATCGGCCCGTCGGGCTGCGGGAAGTCGACGCTGTTGAGGGTGGTCGCGGACCTCGAGGAGCCGACGGGCGGGTCGGCCGTGGTGGCGGGCAAGAGCCCGCGGCAGGCCCGGCTGGACCAGGAGTACGGCATGGCGTTCCAGGCGGCCGGGTTGCTGGAGTGGCGCACCGTCGCGGAGAACGTCGAGCTGCCGCTGCAGGTCCACGGCGCGCCGAAGGTGCAGCGGAGGGCGCGGGCGGCGGAGCTGCTGGCGCTCGTCGGGCTCGCCGACTTCGCGCGGTCGCGGCCCGCGCAGCTCTCCGGCGGGATGCAGCAGCGTGTCGCGATCGCCCGCGCGCTCGCGCCGAGCCCCCGGCTGCTGCTCATGGACGAGCCCTTCGGCGCGCTGGACGAGATGAGCCGCGAGCGGATGCAGGCCGAGCTGCTGCGCATCGCCGGCGAGACCGGCGCGGCGGTGCTGTTCGTGACCCACTCGATCCCCGAGGCGGTGGTGCTCTCCGACCGGGTGGTGGTCATGTCGCCGCGGCCCGGCCGGATCACGGAGATCGTCGGCGGTTGCCGGCCGGGCGCCGGCACCGCGGACCTCGCCCCGGAGCACATCGACGACGTCCGGGAGTCGAGCACCTTCTTCGCGGCGATCACCGCCGTCCGCGAGGCCCTCCGGAAGGGCCACGACTCATGACCGCCGACGTGGTTTCCCCCGCGGAGGCGGCGATATGACCGCCGACGTGCTCGTTCCTGCGGAGGCGGCGAGGTGACCGCGCCGCTCGTTCCGCCCGGGCGACGCGTCCGACCGGCTCCCGTCGGGGGCGCGCGTGGCCGCGCCGGATCGGTGCTCGCACCGGTCGGCTTCGGGGTGCTCGTCGTACTGGTCTGGCAGCTGGTCGTGGTCACGGCCGGGGTGCCGGCGTTCCTGCTGCCGGCGCCCACCGCCATCGCGGCCCAGATCGGCGGGCAGTTCGCCGTGATCGTCGACACCGCCGCCGTCACGGGGTCGAACGCGCTGGTCGGGCTCGTCGCGGGATTCCTCGTGGGGTTCGTGCTGGCGGTGCTCGCGTCCTCGTTCCGGGTGGTCTCCGACCTCACGACGCCCATCGTGTTCGCGGCGAGCGCCGTGCCGATCGTCGCGCTCGCACCTGTGTTCACCACCATGTTCGGCTCCACCACCGAGACCCCGCGCCGCCTCGTCGTCGCCGTGGTGGTGATCGTGCCCGTGTTCGTGTCGACGGCCCGCGGGCTGCGCGCCGTCCGGCCGGTGCACGCCGAGCTGATGACCGCCCTCGCCGCCACCCCGGGACAGTTCGCCCGCTACGTCCGGCTGCCGGGTGCGGTGCCGTTCATCATGACCGGCCTGCGGCTGGCCGCCCCGGCCGCGGTGATCGCATCGATCGTCGCCGAGTATTTCGGCGGCCTGCAGAACGGGCTGGGCAGCCGCATCACCTCGGCCGCCGCCAACACCGCCTACGCGCGGGCCTGGGCCTTCGTCGTCGCCTCGATCGTCCTGGGGCTGCTGTTCTTCCTCGCCGGCCTGCTCGCCGAGCGGCTGGCCACCCGCGGTCGTCCTGTCTGAATCCCCCGGAGGTCCTCTTGTCCCGACGAACACTGGCCGCGGCCGTCGCCGCGCTCGCGCTGGCCCTCACCGCCTGCTCCACCACCCCGCAGGCCGGTGACAGCTCCGGCGCCGGCGCCGCGCCCGGCGCCCTGACCCCGGTGTCGCTGCAGCTGCAGTGGTTCACCCAGGGCCAGTTCGCCGGCTACTACGCTGCCGTCGACCAGGGCTTCTACAAGGAGCAGGGCCTCGACCTCACGATCAAGGAAGGCGGCGTGGACATCGTCCCCCAGACGGTGCTCGCGCAGGGCCAGGCCGACTACGCCATCGCCTGGGTCCCGAAGGCGCTCGCCTCGCGGGAGCAGGGCGCGGCGATCACCGACGTCGCGCAGGTCTACCAGCGCTCCGGGACGCGGCAGGTGTCGTTCGTCAACAAGGGGATCACCGGCCCCACCCAGCTTGCCGGCAAGAAGGTGGGCAACTGGGGCTTCGGCAACGAGTTCGAGCTGTTCGCGGGCATGACGAAGGCCGGCATCACACCGGCCACGGGCGTGACGCTGGTGCAGCAGCAGTTCGACATGCAGGCACTGCTGTCCGGTGACATCGACGCGGCGCAGGCGATGTCCTACAACGAGTACGCACAGGTGCTGGAGGCGAACAACCCGGCCACCGGCAAGCTCTACGTGCCGGGCGACTTCAACGTCATCAACTGGAACGACGACGGCACCGCGATGCTGCAGGACGCGATCTGGGCCAACACCGAGAAGCTGTCCGACGCGAAGTACCAGGACACGACGACGAAGTTCATCGCCGCGTCGCTCAAGGGCTGGGCCTACTGTCGCGACAACGTCGAGGCCTGCCGCGACATCGTCGTCAAGGCCGGGTCCAAGCTCGGGGCGAGCCACCAGCTCTGGCAGATCAACGAGGTCAACAAGCTGATCTGGCCCTCGCCCGCGGCCGGGGCCGGCACGATCGACGCGGCTGCCTGGGCGCAGACGGTCAAGGTGGCCCGCACCGCGGTCAACGCCGACGGCAAGACCGTGATCACCAAGGACCCCGACGCGCAGGCCTACACCAACGACTACGTCACCAAGGCGCTGGACATCCTCAAGGGACAGGGCGTGGACGTGGTGGGGTCGGGCTACCAGCCGAAGACGGTGACGCTGAACCCCGGCGGCGCGTAGGGGTCGTGCGCGGAGAGCGTCGCCCTGGCGACGTTTTCCGCGCACGGGCGGCGTCAGCCGCGCTGATCCGTCGCCAGCAGGTCGTACCAGGCCCCGTCGTCCAGCTGGCCGTTCCCGACCTCCCCGTCGTGCCGGAAGTGGCCGACCAGCGTGAAGCCCGCGCGTTCGGCCACGTGCCGGCTGGCGGCGTTGTCCCAGGACGCCCCGAGCTGGACGCGGTGCCGGCCGAGGCCGCCGGTCTCGCGCGGGGCGAAGGCGTGCGCGAGCACCACGTCGACGGCTTCCCCGACCTCCCCGCGCCCGCGGGCGTCGGGGTGGGCCCAGA